>NZ_CAJTMN010000032.1 GCF_910577125.1 uncultured Rikenella sp. | reverse complement strand
ACCCAAAAGACTCTCGAAGACTGAGGACTGCGGAGCGTAAGGAGTAGCGTAGCTAACTAAAAGTCTTTTGGGTACCTTTTGCCCGAAGGCTTCCTCGCGCTAACTCGGCATAGCCCGCAAGCGGTCTCTGCTCGCGTAACGCCGCTCGGTTCTTCAGAAAAGGTACGGTTCCGTCCGGTGCAAAGAATAGAGTACGCAAGAGGGTTTGTATTGCGTTTGTCATTTATTATCTTTGTGAGATGATGGAATCATTCGTCGTATCGGCCCGCAAGTACCGTCCCGCCACCTTTCGCAGCGTCGTCGGTCAGGCCCATATTACCGAAACCCTGCGGAACGCCATTGCACGAGGGCAGCTGGCGCACGCATACCTCTTCACCGGGCCTCGGGGAGTGGGGAAGACCACCTGTGCGCGGATTTTCGCCAAGGCCATCAACTGCCTGAATCCGACCCCGGAGCACGAGGCATGCGGAGAGTGCGAGTCGTGTCGGGCTTTCAATGAAGGGCGGTCGTTCTCGATCCACGAACTCGACGCCGCCTCCAACAACTCGGTCGAAGATATCCGCGCTTTGACCGAAAAGGTGCGCATACCGCCGCAGGTGGGGCGTTACAGCGTCTATATCATCGACGAAGTGCACATGTTGTCGGCCAACGCCTTCAACGCCTTTCTGAAAACCCTGGAAGAGCCGCCGCATTATGCGATCTTCATCCTGGCGACCACCGAGAAACATAAAATCCTGCCGACCATTCTGTCGCGGTGTCAGTGCTATGACTTCAACCGGATCCGGGTCGAGGATACCGTGCAGTATCTTCAGTATATCGCCGGTCAGGAGGGGGTGACGTACGACGACGAAGCGCTGCACATCATCGCGCAGCGGGCCGACGGAGGGATGCGGGACGCTCTGTCGATGTTCGACCGCGTGGTCTCGTTCTGCGGGGCGCAACTCACCGGCGACAAGGTCGCCGAGAGCTTGAACGTACTGGATTACAATACCTATTTCGCGGCGACGGAGCTGATTCTGGCGGGCAATTATGCCGAGCTGCTCACCTTGTTCGACGGCGTGCTGCGGCGGGGATTCGAAGGGCAGCTTTTCATTGCCGGGCTCAACGGGCACATGCGCGATCTGCTGATGTGCAAGAATCCGCAGACCGCCGGGCTGCTGGAGGTGACGGGCCAGGTGGCCGAGCGTTATCGGGAGCAGGCGAATGCGGAGGGGTGCGATGCGGGATTTCTGTTCAATGCCATCAACCTGCTGACGCAGACCGATACGGGCTATCGGACGGCGACCAACCGGCGGCTGCATGCCGAGCTGGCGCTGATTAAGCTGTGCGGATTGGGAGGGCTAAAAAAAAAAGATGACACCGTAGGTGCGGCGGGGGGAGATTCGGAGGCGGACGCTTTGGTGCTGGTGGCGGGGGTGGGACGGTATCCCATGCCGGCGATTCTGAATGGCGGGGCGGTGGAGCAGCCTAAGCCTGTCGCCGTATCGGCTGTGCCGGCGACGCGGACGGTGCCGGAGGAGACGGCGGCGAGTCCTTCCGAATCGACACCGAAATCGACACTGGCACTGAAACCGACCCCGGAGCCGAAATCGGAACCGGTGCGGGAGGTGGCGGCACAGACCGCTTCGGCCGCGGCTTCTTCGGTTCACGCTTCGCCCAAAACTGGCGGGGAGTCGGCAAGGCCGGCGACGGGTCGGTCGATTACCGGCGTGTCGATTGCGAATTTACAGCCTCTCACGGATGGAAATACGGCCGGCGGAGCGGCTGTTCAGACGGCGGAGGGGGCGGGGCCGGACGAGGTTTCGGTGCGTCCGGTGGCGCCGGAGGAGGCCGAGAAAATGATTGCGGAGAAGTACGACGAGCTGTTGCGGATATGGAAGGAACGGCAGCGGCCGCGACTGGCCACGGCGCTCACGGCTAAACGGATCCGCGGGAACGAGGTGGTGGTCTCCGTGCCGAACGAAGTCTTGGCCGACGAGATCAATCAGGCCAAGTGGGAGATTGAACACGATCTGCGGCAGCTGACCGGGGTGGCTGCGACGGTGGCGGTGGTCGTCAGCGAGGTGCAGCAGGCCTACAAGCCGGTGTCGACGGAAGATAAGCTGCAGTATCTGGTGCATCTCAATCCGAATATTCTCAAACTGCGGGACGAGCTCGATCTGACGGTATAGGCGGTCTTTCGTCGGCGTGGCTTAACACACAAAAAGGGGCAGGATGAAAACACATCCTGCCCCTTTCGTATTCCATCGCGGTATCGCCGCCGAGCCGAATAGCGTTACGCCTCTCCCGCCATCCCCGCCGACTGGCGGTACTCCTGTCGAAGCGAAAGCGGGGTGATCTGGAATTCCCGTTTGAACAGTTTGATGAAGTGCGAGATGTTGTCGAACTTGCATTCGTATCCGATCTGAGCGATCGGCTTGGTGGTCGAGATCACCTCCAGCCGGGCGTGCAGCAGACGCTGTTTGAGGATCCACCGGTGCGGCGTCATGCCGAATATGCGCAGGAAGTCGCTCTTGAATGAGGTCAGGCTCTTATTGGTACGCTGCGCCAGCTCGCTGATCGACAGGTCTTCGAAGATCGAGCTGCGGATGATGCTTTCGAACGGATCGGCCAGCCGTTCGACGCATCGGAGCAGTTTGTACTGCAAGCCGTGTTCTTTGTGTGCGATCACCATGTAGGCGAATTCGGCCAGCTTGAGCCGCATCAGCTGCGGATGGGAGGTCAGGTAGTCCGTATCCATATATGGCGTCAGCGAGTCGAACAGAAGCCGCATCTCCGGCCACAGCCGCGTGTTGACGTGTCCCAGCGTCAGGTCGGCCGGCGAGGCCTCCGGCAGCTCCAGCTCCATTCCGTACAGGGTCACCAGGGCCGACAGCGCCCCGGCCATCTCCTGGTTGTCGAACGTGAGACAGGTCTCTTTGTACGGTCCGTTTCGGGCCGGCAGGTTCTCGACGTAGTGTTTGCCCGGCGACAGCAGGAAAAGCTCTTTGTCGCCTATCCGGTAGCTCTCGCCGGCGTAGTGGATGACTTTGGTGCCGCTTTCCACGACTCCGAGCAGGTTGCCGGTCAGTTCCAGAGACTGGGGGCCGGAAGCGGTGTGGGTCGCGAACTGCCACAACGACGACGCACGTTCCGCTTTTTTGTTCTTCAGTTGCTCCGACATACAATGGACGATAATGATAAATACAAAATAAATCTCCCGATACAAAGAACACAAATATAATTCAGAAAAAGGTCGAAATGTTTTGTCTTTGAATGTATAATATTACAAATCGGACGTTTCAGGTTATTTTTTCGGCTCTCGTGCCTCCCGTTCGTCGGTTTTTCCTTTTTCAGGGAAAACAAAAAAGAGATTCGGACGGCGCGGTTCGAATCCGACCCGGCCGGCTGTGTCGTCTCCGGCCATCCGGATGCTCCGGCTGCCCTCCGAACCGCAAAATCGTACCGGGAGTTTGCATATCCCGAAAAAAGAGACTACCTTTGCGGCTCGAAATGCGCTCTGTTGACGGGCGCGGCGAAACAACTCATTATTCATCATTTCTTTACGGACAACTTTTATGAACCGTTACGAAACCGTTTTCATTGCGACTCCCGTTCTTTCGGACGCACAGCTGAAGGAACTGGTCGGCAAATTCCAGGGTGTCATCACCGAGAACGGCGGCAAAGTGAACTACACCGAAGAGTGGGGTTTGCGTAAGCTCGCCTATCCGATCCAGAAGAAGACCACCGGCTTCTACACCCTGATCGAATTCGAAGGCGAAGGCAAACTGATTGACGTGCTCGAAACCCAGTACCGTCGCGACGAACGCGTCATCCGCTTCCTGACTTTCAAACAGGACAAGTACGCGGCCGAATACGCCGAAAAACGCAGAAACATCAACGCAGCTAAAACTCAGGAGTAATCATGGCAGCACCCCAATCCGAAATCCGTTACCTCAACCCCGTATCCGTTGAGGTCAAAAAGAAAAAATATTGCCGCTTCAAGAAGGCCGGGATCAAATACGTCGACTACAAAGACGCCGAATTCCTCAAGAAGTTCCTCAACGAACAGGGGAAAATCCTGCCCCGCCGCCTGACCGGTACTTCGCAGAAGTTCCAGAAAAAAGTGGCTACCGCGGTGAAACGGGCACGGCATCTGGCTATCCTGCCGTTCGTAACCGACTTGTTGAAATAACCCCTAACCGAGGAAACACACTATGGAAATCATACTGAAACAAGACGTCGATAACCTCGGCAATAAGGATCAGATCGTAAACGTGCGGCCGGGGTATGCAAACAACTACCTCATTCCGCAGGGCTATGCGGCGGCTGCGACCGCTTCGGCCAAGAAGGTGCTGGCTGAAAAAATCAAACAGCAGGCGCACAAGGAGGCCAAGATGGTGGCCGATGCGCAGGCTGTGGCTGACAAACTGAACGGAGTAGCTGTGGCTATCGCCGTGAAGGTGGCCGAAGGCGGCAAGATCTTCGGGTCGGTGACGGCAGCTCAGGTGGCGGACGCTATCGAAGCCAAGGGCTTCTCGATCGACAAACGCCACGTCAAGGTCGATACCATCAAACAGATCGGCGAATACAAGGCTACGGTCAAGATCTACAAGGATGTCAAGGCGGAAGTAGCTGTCTCGGTGACGGCTGAAGTTGCGGCGGAGTAGGTTGTCATTCCTTTTCGAAGGGGGACTGTTATTCTCTGGGAGAAGAGAACCAGGCCTTCGAACCATATCTGATATTGCAAAGCGGTCGGGATATTATCTCTCCGAGCTTTCAAGATCAAAAAAAAAGGAGTTATCCCATGCTTGCAAGGGATGACTCCTTTTTTTGATTATCGGTCGTTTGGCGGCATGCGGACAGTGACTGAGTCTTGCGGAGCGTAAGGCGTGTGGTCAAAGAATGGGGCCGAGGCTGCCGCAGCAAAACGCAGTTTTGCCCGTTCACGGGACGTGGGGCGCGAACGGAGAACGAGATAAAGAATTGGGCTACTCCAGTTGCAGAAATGCGCAAGCATTTCCCGTCCACGTACCCGTTGGGTGTTTTGTTAGGGTTCTCTTTGCCTTATCAAGTGGGGCCCGGCTGGCCGCCGCCCGCGCAGGGCAGCCCTATCGTTAGGGTAGAGGCTGGTAATTGGGAGTGCGGCACGCACCGCCCGCCCGGCGCGAGGGCAGTTCTATCCGGTTCAAAGCTCTCCCGTCGCCCGCCTGCCAAAAGAGGGATTTCACTCGTTTTGCGACAGCAAAATCGAGATGAAATCCCAGCGGGCGACGGTTGAAATGCTCCGTGCGCCGACGCTTTAAGAGGCGATTCAACTCTTTCGGCGATGAGCCGAAAGAGAATGAATCGCCTAAGGCGCGCGAGTAGAGAACAGAACAAAACTCGACAAGTCGCCCGCCCGCATAGAAAGGGATTTCGCTCGTTTTGCGGTGAGCAAAATCGAGATGAAATCCCAGCGGGCGACGGCAAGCGGCGGAGCGGGAGCGGAGCCGCAGTGAGGTGGACACGGGGCGGAGTCTTTGGCCGAGAGCGAGTAGCGCGATTCCGAGGGAATCGCCGGCCTCGGGCGCAGCGACGCAAAAGCGGCGCGAGGGGTGCGCGCCGAGGACGAACTTCCGAGAATGGGGCGGTGAATGGGGTTAAACTTTGGAGCGGGCCGAAGCCTGCGGGTGCCCCAAACGAGCGTAGTGAGTTGCGGGCCTCCCGCTGGGGGAGGCTATCGGCCCGCGCGCGCCTGACGGGGCGCATGATTTTGGCCCAATCAATAGAGTAGAGACTGCCCTTATGGGGTAGACCCGGTTATTTCGGAGTGCCCGTGGGCCCCGTTTATTCCGAGAGGCAACGCAACTGAAGACCGTGGGCTCGGTTGCTTGCGTAGTTGGGCTGAAGGAATGTCGTGCGGAAGTCCAAAAACGTGCCGTACGTTGTGTGGATGGTCGAAGACCAGTTGTAGCCGTTGTTCCCTACGCTGAACAATATACCTGCAGTAGCGTCGCGGAGGCCCGGGGCGGGGTTTGTTTTTCCGCGCGCTTTTGGAAATCTTGTCAAAATGTGCCAGCACATTTTGACAAGATTTCCCTATTAAAGCGTGGCGCGCGGTTGTTTGAAAGTAATCAAGGCCGGCCGACGTGACGCGAACGCGTCGGCCGGCCGGGCCCCGCGTGCCCGCGGTGGGCAGATGGCTGTGTCGGCCCAATCTATGGGTGGGGTAGCGGCTGCCGATTAAGGCAGAGGCTGCCAGTAAACACCCTGTGGGTGCCGTTTATTCCGAGAGGCAACGCAACTGAAAACCGCAGGCGCGATAGTAAGCGTCTATTGGATCGAGCCACGTTGTGTTGAAACTCAACTTCATACCATCGGTATTGCTGGTCGTAGAAGCCCAACTGTACCCATAGTTGCCGAAGCCCACCGGTTCACCCGTATCTCGATGGCGGTAGCCCGGGGCGCTCCCACAGGGCGTTTTATTCTCTGTGTCTACTCTACGCGCGCCTCAGGCTCCGCAAGATTCAAGCAATCTGTCAGCGGGGCACGAAGGCGAAAATCCAATGCTGACCCGGGAAGAGCTTCCGCGAACGGAACACGATTCGGTTTTTCCCCGCTCTCAGAGTGATCTCGACCGGCTGGCGCGTCCAGAACAGCTGTTCCGCCGTGTAAGGCAGTTCTTCTTCCGGCTTGGCCCACGTGTTGAACCGGAACGCATAGGCTCCCGGCTCCTGCCATACCGGCGGTTCGATCCGGGTGCCGTTTACCCAGACCTCGCCCTCGGCCTCCCAGGCACCTTGCCGCCCGATGCCCGAAGAGATGCGGTTCGACCGCGACGGTGCCTCGAAGCCGATTTGTGCACGGATGACCGTATCGTGCGGCACTGTTATGACCGTCTCCGCCCACACCTCGCCCGAGTCCGGCTTCGGTAACGACAGCGTGGCCAGCAGCGCGTCCACGTCGATCGCCCCGCCGTACAAGGTATGCCATTTCAGTCCCGCAGTGTCTGTGCCGAAAGCCGCAGGCTCCGACACCCGCCACTGCAGCGAAGCGTTGGGCCACCAGCAGAAAGGCTCTTCTTTGAGCAGGTCCTCTTTGTGAGCCAGCATGCGCTTCTCGAAAGCGGTCAAGGTCTGTCCGGCCGGCGACGACGGGGCAGGGAAGAGGTTCGGGTTCGTCGGAGCTCCCTCCGGAGTCACTCCGCCCCGCCACAGCCGCTCGGCGAACGGCAGCAGACCCGACCAGACGCCGCTGTTGCGCATCAGTCCGTCGAGCCCCGGCGACTTCGTGTCGTTCCACAGGCAGAGAATGCCCCCCAGAGCCGTCGAGTCGCCCTGTGCCTGTCCGCACGGGGCGTGCAGCAGCATCCGCGGCGTGAACGAAATCGGATCGTAATTGTTCAGGTAACCCATATACGAATCGACGATCGGCCCGCCCTGCGTCCGGTTGCGGGCCACGTAGCCCGGCGCCTCCGACCATACCTGGCGGATCGTTCCGCCAGATGCCGGAAGGCCCGGATCCCACGCCATCGGCGTGCGTCCCGCAGCCCGCACCACGCTGTCCGCCCACCGCATGAATCCCGCCGGATCGGGAATGTGCACCTCGTCCGACCCGATGTGGATATAGGGCGCCTCCGAGACCGGTATCTCGTCGAAAAATTCGTTCAACGCCTCCTCCAGCACCCGCATCCCCCGAGGATCAGCCATGCCGAACCCGAACGCGGCGTTGAAATAGGCGCTGTGGCCCGGCATGTCGATCTCCGGAACCACCTGCATGCCGAGCTTCCGGGCGTAGGCGATCACGTCGCGGATCTCGCCGTAGGTGTAGAATTTCCCCTCGTCGCGTCCCGGCCGCTGATACTGCGGGTCGTTGAGCTGCGGGAAACGCCGCGACTCGATCCGCCAGGCCGGATAGTCCGTCAGGTGCCAGTGGAAAAGGTTGATTTTGTACTGCGACAGGAGGCGCAGCTGGCGTTTGAGCTCCTCGACCGGGATGAAATTGCGACCCGTGTCGTGCATGAAGCCCCGCCAGGCGAAAGCCGGCCAGTCGACGATCCGGACGCTCGGCACCAACCCCCGCTCGTCGGTCAGTTGGCGCAGGGTCTGCCGTGCCCAGAGGGCTCCCCGTTCGTCCCGGGCCGTGATCCGCACCCCTTTTTTATAGGTTTCGAGGATATAGCCCTCGGCCGGCAGCGACAGCGTCGTGTCGATCCGTACCTTGATGTTCAGCAGCGGAACCATGTATCGGCCCGTCGTCTCGATCTGTTGCGGAGAGGGGATCAGAGCCGGTTGCGCCGTCGTCCGCCCGATGGCGGCGCAGAGCGCGCAAAGAAGAAAAAGTCGTTTCATAACCTGCGCAAGATAGTAAATCCGGCCGACATACCGAAGCCGATCGGAATGGTGTGTTAGTCGAATAACAACACCCTTGCGCGTTTCGAAAAAAGCGGTATCTTTGGGGCGTTGAACCTAAAAAACAGATTCGAGATGAGCAACATTCCATCCAACCTGAAATATTCGAAAGACCACGAGTGGATTCGCGTCGAAGGCGAAGAGGCGTTCGTGGGGATCACCGATTTCGCTCAGAGCCAGCTGGGAGACATCGTCTTTGTGGACATCACGACCGAGGGCGAGACACTGGCCCAGGGCGACGTGTTCGGTACGATCGAGGCGGTGAAGACGGTTTCGGACGCTTTCCTGCCGGTGGCCGGCGAGGTGCTGGAGCTGAACGGCGCGCTGGAAGATGCGCCCGAAACGGTCAATAAAGACCCGTACGGCGAGGGGTGGATGGTCAAGATCCGGATGACGGAACCGGGACAGCTGGAAGGGTTGCTCTCGGCGGACGAGTATGCGAAACTGATCGGCTGATACCGAACAATAAGAGGGATAATCTTTTAACGAGACATAATCGATGGCAAAAGTAACGGTAGTAGGCGCGGGCAATGTGGGGGCTACGTGCGCGAATGTATTGGCCACGCGCGAAGTGTGCAGCGAACTGGTGCTGCTGGACATCAAGGAAG
Source organism: uncultured Rikenella sp. (assembly GCF_910577125.1). GTDB lineage: Bacteria > Bacteroidota > Bacteroidia > Bacteroidales > Rikenellaceae > Rikenella. The sequence continues at coordinate 13,475 of NZ_CAJTMN010000032.1, read as the reverse complement.
GGGTTTCGGAAGGGAAGATACTGGATATTTTCCAGACCGCCACGCTGATGGATTTCGACACCTGTATCAAAGGGGTGACGAACGACTATGCGGCGACGGCGGGTTCGGACGTGGTGGTGATCACCTCGGGGATGCCGCGCAAGCCGGGCATGACCCGCGAAGAGCTGATCGGGGTGAATGCCGGAATCGTCAAATCGGTGGCCGAAAACATCCTGAAACATTCGCCGGAGGCGATTCTGCTGATCGTATCGAATCCGATGGACCCGATGACCTATCTGGCGCTGAAGGCGACGGGGCTGCCCAAGAACCGGGTCTTCGGGATGGGCGGCGCGCTCGACTCGGCACGGTTCAAATGCTACCTTTCCAAAGCGCTGGGGGTCAACTCCAACGATGTGGACGGCATGGTGCTCGGCGGTCACGGCGATACGACGATGATTCCGCTGGTGTCGAAGGCTTCGGTCAAAGGGGTGCCGGTGACGGAGCTCTGCAAAGACAAGGCGGTGCTGGACAAAGTGGTGGCCGACACGATGGTGGGCGGCGCCACGCTGACCAAACTGCTCGGCACGTCGGCCTGGTATGCGCCGGGGGCTGCGGCCGCCATGGTGGTCGAGTCGATTGTCCGGGATCAGAAGAAGATCATCCCGTCGTGCGTCCTGCTCGAAGGGGAGTACGGCCAGAAGGATATCTGCATCGGGGTGCCGACGGTGGTCGGACGCAACGGAGCGGAACGGGTGGTCGAAGTGGCGCTGACGGCTGAGGAAAAGACCGCGTTCGAAGCGAGTGCCGAGGCGGTGCGCAAGACCAATGCCATCCTTCACGAGATCAACGTATTGTAAGCCGCCGCTCTCCGTTCGGGGGGCGTGACGTACGGCTAATGAGATTGCATTACCGGTAAGAAATATGTCATCAGAAGGAAAAACTCGTGCCGTGACCACCTATCGGTTGGCCGAGATGAAAGCCCGCGGCGAGAAGATATCCATGCTCACCGCCTATGATTATACCATGGCCGGGATTATGGATGCCGCCGGAATCGACGTCATTTTGGTCGGTGATTCGGCCGCCAACGTGATTGCCGGCTACAAGACCACCGTGCCGATGACCCTGAACGATATGATTTATCACGGCAAGGCGGTGGCGAGAGCGGTGGAGCGGGCTCTGGTCGTGGTCGATCTGCCCTTCGGGAGCTATCAGGGGAACTCGAAAGAGGCCTTGAATTCGGCGGTGCGGATCATGAAAGAGACCGAGGCCGATGCGGTGAAGCTGGAGGGCGGGGCGGAGATTATCGACTCCGTGCAGCGCATCCTCTGTGCCGGGATTCCGGTGATGGGACATCTGGGGCTCACCCCGCAGTCGATCAACAAGTACGGCACCTATGCCGTGCGGGCCAGGGAGGAGGCCGAGGCCGAGAAACTCTACTCCGACGCGCTGTTGCTGGCCGAAACCGGATGCTTCGGCATCGTGCTCGAAAAGATTCCCGCCGTGCTGGCGGGACGGGTGGCCGAGGCGGTGAAGATTCCGATCATCGGCATCGGGGCGGGGAATCGGGTGGACGGACAGGTGCTCGTTTCGTATGACATGCTCGGGATCAATAACGGATTCTCGCCGCGCTTCCTGCGGCGGTACCTGAACCTGCACGAGCAGATTATGACCGCAGTGGAGCAGTACCACAACGACGTGAAATCCGGCGATTTCCCGAACGAAGGGGAGCAGTATTGACCGGGTTTCCCACAATCGATTAACTTTTCGCTGCCGCGGAGCTTTCATTCAGAAGCGTCCGCGACAGTTTTTTTGTGACCGGCGGAGTGAAAACCGTTTTTTAACAGGTTATTATCGCTTTTTGAACCGTTATCGACATCCTGTCCACGAAATTTTGCCCGGTTTTCGGCCATGTACAAACAGGTTATAAACCGGTTGTTCACAATTTGTGAACAACCTCTCCGCTCGAATCCGGAGGGGCCGCACCTGCCGAATGGAGTCGCACCGCCTGCTGAAACCGGCTTCGGCTTGTATTTATCGATGAAATCGTTACTTTTGTAAGTCATAAACCCGGCGCAAATCGATATCGGCTTCCTGTCCGGGCCCCGGTGTGTCGGGGACTCTCGAAAAACTACGCAATTATTAACCAAAATCCACATAGCTAATGTTAAAAGGACAACCCAAAGGTCTGTTCGTACTGGCGTTGGCCAACATGGGCGAGCGTTTCGGCTACTACACCATGCTGGCGATCTTCGTCCTCTACATGCAGGCCAAATTCGGCTACACGGAGGATCAGACCAGCACCACGTTCGGGATCTTCCTGAGTATGGTCTACTTCCTGCCGCTGTTCGGCGGTCTGCTGGCCGATAAGGTGCTCGGCTACGGCAAGACCATCGCCCTCGGGATCATCGTCATGTTCGCCGGGTACTTCTGCCTCGCCATTCCGACCGGGGTCGGGACGGGGGCGCAGGTCGCCATGTTCGGCGCGCTGGCTCTGATCGCTCTCGGGACGGGGTGTTTCAAGGGGAACCTGCAGGCACTGGTCGGCAACCTCTACGACGACCCGAAGTACAGCGCCAAACGGGACATCGCGTTCAGTATCTTCTATATGTGTATCAACATCGGGGCCTTCTTCGCTCCGTCGGCGGCCGAAGGGGTGTCGAACTACTTCCTCGCCAAGGACGGATACACCTATAACGCCGATATTCCTTCGCTGGCGCACCAGCTGCAGGCCGGACAACTCTCGGCCGAAGCGACGGCCCGGTTTACCGAAATGGCCGCCCAGCAGGGGTATATGGGGACCGATTTGGTGCAGTTCGGCGATAGTTATATCGCCAGCCTCGGCCAGTCGTACAACTACGGGTTCGGGGTGGCCTGCCTGTCGCTGATCGTTTCGATGATTATCTTCGTCGGCTTCCGCAAGTACTACAAGGCGGCCGACAAAACCGAAAAGGAGAAACAGGCCGAACGCGACCCGAATGCCGTGGAACTCACCCCGCAGCAGGTTAAAGACCGGCTGGTGGCTTTGGGGCTGGTCTTCGCCGTGGTGATCTTCTTCTGGATGTCGTTCCACCAGAACGGGCTGACGATGACCTGGTTCGCACGCGATTATACGCAGACGGCGGTCAGCGGGTTCGACCGGTTCGGTTTCTCGCTCCTGACGCTGCTGCCGTTCGCGGTTTGCTTCTATGGCGTACTCTCCCTGTTCCAGGGCACCACGGCTCGGGCCAAAGGGATCGGGGCTGCGCTGGCGGTAGTCGGCGGGGGCTGCGCCTGGTGGGCTTACAGCTCGTTCCCGGCTGAGATGGCGATTACGCCGCAGATTTTCCAACAGTTCAACGCTTATTTCATCGTCCTCTTTACGCCGCTCACGGTGGCCTTCTTCTCGTGGCTCAACAAGAAGGGGAAAGAACCCAGCGCACCGCGTAAGATCGGCATCGGGATGTTGATCGCGGCCATCGGGTTCGTGCTGCTGGCCGTTGCTTCGGTAGGGCTGCCCACGCCGACCGCCCTCAAGGAGATCGGCGGTTTGACCGAAACGGCTCGGGTGTCGCCGAACTGGCTGATCTCAACCTATTTCGTGCTGACCATTGCGGAACTTTTCCTCAGCCCGATGGGGATCTCGTTCGTCTCGAAAGTGGCGCCGCCGAAATACAAAGGCTTGGCACAGGGGGGCTGGCTGGCGGCTACGGCGGTCGGGAACTACCTCGTGGCGATTATCGGCTACCTCTGGGGCGGGATGTCGCTCTGGATGCTGTGGGGGATTCTGGTCGTTTGCTGCGGCGTGTCGGCCATCTTCCTGTTCAGCGTGATGAAAAAGCTGGAACGGGCTACCCGGGACGCTTAATCGAAAGATTGTTCGTTTTTTCCGGAATTGTATTCCGGAAGGAATGATTTTTGCAAACAGGCAGGCGAGAGGTTTTTCCTCTCGCCTGCTTTCGTTATATTTGTCCGCAGACATCGAAATCGAACCCGTTATCTCCTCCGACTCATGAAGAAATTCGTCCGGCTCCTCCTGTTGCTTCTGTTCGCCTGTGCGGCGATGACCGCCTCGGCCCAGGTCAAAGGGCTCGGCTTCGGCCCGCGCGTGGGGCTGAACTTCGCCGACTATATGAACAGCCCGGGGAGTACGCGCACGGGGCTCTATGCCGGCGCGTTCATCGACTACCACATCACGCACAGGTGGGGGCTGGAGACGGGGACCTACTATTCGCAACTGGGGTCGACCAACAACGTCGAGATGGGCCATGCCAGCCGGACGATCCATCGGATGGAGTACCTCTCGGTGCCGTTCGTGGCCAAATTCAACTTTTTGGGCGGTTTCCGCGCGATCGCGGGTGTCGAGGGGCTCTTCAAGCTCTCGGCGAAATGCGTCGAAAAGGATGGCGGGCCGACGACGAAGATGGAGAATGTCCGCTCGTCGAACATCGCGTTTACCATCGGGGCGGGCTATCTGTTCCGCTGCGGGCTGGACATCACGGCGTCGTATTCCAAGGGGCTCAACAGCGCGATCCGCCATACGGGCGAGACGACCTGTCCGACCTATTTCCGGGTGGCGGCGGGCTGGCGCTTTATCGGAACCAACAAATAATCTCTTTTTTCTTAATAGGCTGCGAAAAGGTCAGAACCGTTTGGTGTAGGCGTGGCAGTAAGGCTCGGTGCCTTTCCGCTCGTAATAGTCCTGATGGTATGCCTCGGCGGGCCAAAAGGCGGTGGCCGGAGTCACTCGTGTCGCTATCCGGTAGCCTTTGGCTTCGAGTTGCCGGATCAGCCGCTCGGCGACGGCTTTCTGTTCGGAATCGAGGTAGAAAATTTCGGAACGGTACTGCGGGCCGAGGTCGGGGCCCTGACCGTCCTGTTGCGTAGGGTCGTGAATCTCGAAAAAGCGTTTCGCTAAGGTCTCGTAGTCGGTCTTCGCCGGGTCGTAGGTCACGCGGACAGCTTCGGCATGGCCGGTCTTCCGGGTGCAGACCTGTTCGTAGCTGGGACGATCCACCGAGCCGCCGATGTAGCCCGATTCGACCGAAATGACGCCCGGCTGCTGTTGCATCAGGTGCTCGACGCCCCAGAAACAACCGCCGGCAAAGATCGCTTCGGCGGTGGCTGCCGGTTCGGCGGGTTCGAACTCCAGGGAGATCGAGTTGACACAGTGACGGGTGTTTTTCGGGGTGAATCCTTCGCCGGTGAATACGTGGCCGAGGTGTGCGCCGCAACGGGCGCAGGTGATTTCGGTGCGATGTCCGTCCGGATCGGGGATGCGTCGCACGGCGCCGGGAAGCGCGTCGTCGAAGCTGGGCCAGCCGCACCCCGAGTCGAACTTGTCGGCCGACCGATAGAACGGGGCGCCGCACTGTTTGCAGCGGTAGGTGCCGTCGGCGGCGAAGGTGACGTACTTGCCGCTGAAAGGGGGTTCGGTGCCTTTGTCGATGATGACGCGTTTCTCTTCGGCTGTCAATTCTTTTTTCATGGTCTGTTTCGATGGGTTGTCTGCCGCGCATCCGGAGGCTGAAAAGATCGCTCCCAAAGCGAGGGCAAGAATCGCAAATTTATCCATATCCTTAGAACGCAAAAAATATACCGTCTCTTGTCCTGTTCTTCGATTTTCTGTTTTTAGGAGGGTGTGAACCTTATATCGGCGCGCGAACTGAGAACGGTGCGAAGAATTGGGCTGAGCAGAGAAGTGGAAATGCGAAGCATTTCCCGTCCACGGGACGTGGGGCCCGCGCGGCCCGAGCGCAGTTCCGTCCGGCTGGGGTAGAGGCTGCCAATTGAGAGTGCGGCACGCACCGCCCGCCCGCTTGGAGAGGGATTTCACTCGTTTTGCGGCGAGCAAAATCGAGATGAAATCCCAGCGGGCGACGATTAAAGTGCCCTGCGCGCGACTGCAGGAGAAGGAAATCGTTAGAACAATGGCGCATTGTTCTAATAAGATTTCCACCAGCGCGCGGGAAAAATGCGACAGGCGGCGGAGCGACAGCGGAGCCGCATGGGCTGACCCGGGGCTGAGAGCGAGTAGCGCGATTCCAGGAGGAATCGCCAGTTTCGGTTTTGGGGTAGAGGCTGCTATTTCGGAGTGCCCGAAGGCACCGGCGCGAGGGGGGCGCGCTGAGGACGAACGGGCGGAGAATTGGGCGGGGCTGTTGGCGATGCTTTTTTCTTAGCTTTTGCGACCCTAAGGGTCGCGCAGTCCGTCGCCACCCCCGGCGGCGGGCTGCAACTCGCCGGAGCTCGTTGTACCCTCCGCTGGCGCCGCACTGCGATAGATTTTCGGCCCGCGCGCCCCTGTGGGGCGCAAACTGGGCATAAAAATAAAAATCGTTGGCTGCTTACCCCAAAGCACCTTTGCCCGAATGAAAACCCTCCGGGGGATTTTCAAGGGGGATGCGAGTCCCCCTTGAATGTGCTCTTTGCCTACTTTCTACCACATAGTAGAAAGTAGGGGCCCCCGCGGCCTAAGCGGAACAGAGAGAAAAGATAAACAATCTTGATAGCCGCTTGACGCTTGTCGGATAAACGAGCTTTGTCCGCGCGCCTTGGGAAATCCAGTCAAAACGCGCAAGCACATTTTGACGATTTCCCTGTTAAGGCGTGGCGCGCGGTCGAGCATCGACTGGCCTCGGGCCGGCCGGGCCCCACGTCCCGTGGACGGGCAAAACTGCGTTCTGCTGTGGCTGTGTCGGCCCAATTGGTAGAGGCTGGCAATTGGGAGTGCGGCACGCACCGTTTATTCCGAGAGGCAACGCAACTGATGACCGCGGCCACGATGCAATCCGAGATCGGGGGTAAGCCACGAGCTTCCGAAATCCATGCATAGACCGTTCGTCAGATCGCTTCCGCATAACCAACAAAATCCGCCTCGACCGGCATATACAAAGTCACCGAATCGGTAATCGATGCCTCCGTCGCGGTAGCCCGGGGCGGAAAAGAATGAAGCAAAATAAATCGAGGCCGATTCCGCCGATTCTGTTAATTTTGCCCCCGGAAACATCGCAAAGTCATTCAATCACTCTAAATATGGATTCCATAGATATGCTGGCTCCGCTGGTTTTCGTGATCGTATCGCTCGTGGCCGGAGCCATTCTCAAATATGCCCTCAAACGCACCGTGCTGCCTTATACCGTGGGGCTGTTCGCCTTCGGACTCGTGGTCGGACTCTGCGACCGGGCCGGGCTCTTTGCCGGCGACTCCTTCTTCAAAGCCTCGATCGATTTTGCCGGACATATCGATCCCGATCTGATTCTCTACCTCTTTCTGCCCGTGCTGATTTTCGATGCGGCATATGAGCTCGACGCCCATATTTTCCGGAAAACCCTGACCAACGCCACCTTGCTTTCCGTCCCCGGAATGGTCGTGGCCATGTTCCTGACCGGACTCCTGATGATGGGCATTCACCTCTTCGCGCCGGGTTACGCCCAGTGGAACTGGAGCCATGCCCTGATGTTCGGCGCGCTGATCAGCGCTACCGACCCGGTGGCAGTGGTCGCTCTGCTCAAGGAGCTCGGCGTGAGCAAACGCTTCTCCACGCTGGTGGATGCCGAATCGATGCTCAACGACGGGACGGGTATCGTGTTGTTCATGCTCTTTTTCGGAGCCTATACCGCTTCGGGAGCGGTCGAAGCGCCCGTGACCGACTTCGTCTATGTGGTGTTGGGCGGCGTGTTGCTCGGCGTGATCTTCGGATGGCTCTGCCTGTGGTTCATCACGCGCAGCCGGACCGATGCGATCGTGCAGAACAGTGCGATCCTCGTCTCGGCGTACGTGACTTTCTTCCTGGCCCAGAGCTATCTGGACGTTTCGGGAGTGATCGCGCTGGTGGGATACGGATTGGTGATCGCCTATTACGGGCGGCCGCGGATCGCTCCGGAAGTCAACCGGTTCATGCAGGAGTTCTGGGAACTGGCGACCTATGCCGCCAATACGCTGATATTCATTCTGGTGGGAGTCGTGATCGCCGTGCAGGTGCAGGCCACCTGGACGGACTTCGCGATTCTGTTGCTGGTGTACGTCGGTGTCAATCTGGTGCGGATGGCGATGATCGCCCTCTTCTATCCCGTCATGAAGCGGTCGGGATACGGACTTTCGAAACGCGAGGCCGTGATTCTCTGCTGGGGCGGACTGCGCGGAGCGTTGGGGCTGACGCTCGCCTTGATGGTCTCCTATACGTTGCCCATTCCCGAACCGGTGCGGCGGCAGGTGCTCTTTCTGACCGCCGGGATCGTCGCCCTGACCCTGACCGTCAACGCCACGACCATCGGATGGCTGCTGCGTAAACTGGGACTGACGCGCGTCTCGTCGGCGAAAACGTTCCTGAACTACACGGTGCAGAGACAGTTGTGCGAAACGACGACACGTTATTACGACGAATTGCGGGAAAACGAGGCCTTGCAGGCCGCCGACTGGGCGAAAGTGGCCGCTTTCATGCCGACACTCGACGATATCCCCGTGCCGGCGGTGGCCGGACAGGATCTGGCGGCCAACGTCCGGCTCCGGATTCTGGACAAAGAACGGACACGCTACTGGCAGCTCTATGAAAAGGGGATCATCTCGTCCGAATCGTTGCGGCGGCTGCTGGCGACGGTCGAGGAGCTGTACGATGCGGACGGCAAACGGCCGCTGTGTGAACGGGCCCGGCTGCTGGAGTTCCCCTCCCTGCCGTTCTACCTGCGGTGGCGGAAACGCTCCCCTGCGGTACTCTACCGCTGGGTCGACCGGAACCAGTCGACCCTCATTGTTCGGGCTTACGACGTGGCCCGCGGACTGATCCACTCGCAGCGCACCTCGCTGACGCTGCTGGACGAACTGGAGAACTCCGACACCTTGAGCCCGGACGATCGCCGGGCGCTGGAAGGGCTGCGCGGCGAGGTGCAACGGAATATCGACGACAGTCAGGCGATTATGGATCTGATTGCCGAACATTTCCCCAGCTCGTACCGGCTGGCCATCACGCAGAAAACCATCCGGATGCTCATCAGCGAGGAGAAGGCCGAAGTGCTCCGGATGCTGCACGAAGGCTTGGTCGTGCCGGACGATGTGCAGGGAATGCTGGACGATATCGACCGGCGGTACCGGATGACCACCCCGGATCGGATTCTGCGCAGCTGAAGCGGGGTGTCACGCGCCCCGGCCGACGGAGAAATTCGTCGAAATAAATCCGTCCGGTTTGGCCGGTCGGGGAAAAATACCTATCTTTGCGGTTCGAAACACTAAACAACAAGCGAAACGAACATGTACGCTATCGTAGAAATCGCAGGACAGCAATTCAAGGTTGAGAAGGGTCGCAAGCTCTATGTTCACCGTCTGGCCGACGCCGAAGGCGCCGCCGTGAGCTTCGACAAAGTCCTGCTGATCGACAATGACGGAAAGGTTGCAATCGGCGCACCTACGGTAAAAGACGCCAAAGTGGAAGCCACCGTGCTGAAACACTTGAAAGACGATAAAGTCATCGTCTTCAAGAAAAGACGCCGCAAGGGGTATCAGAAACAGAACGGACACCGGCAGTGTCTGACCCAGATCGAAATTAAGAATATCATCGCTTAGTTTCGGCTCGCTGTTTCGGAGTTCAATTAACGTTTAAAAAGTAAATCGACATGGCACATAAGAAAGGGGTAGGTAGTTCGAAGAACGGCCGCGAATCGGAAAGCAAACGACTGGGTGTCAAATTGTTCGGCGGGCAGGTAGCCAAAGCCGGGAATATCATCGTGCGGCAGCGCGGGACGGTTCACAATCCGGGCGAAAATGTCGGGATGGGGAAAGACCATACGCTGTTCGCCTTGGTGGACGGTACCGTATGCTTTAAGAAGAAGGCAGAGGGGAAATCGTTCGTATCGGTGGTGCCGATCGCGGAGTAGTTCCTTTCTGATAACAGAGGGGAGTCCTCCTCCCTGCAGATACGATTTGCGCCTCTTTTTTTGTGTGATGCAAGAAAAGAGGCGCGAGTTTTTTGCGTCGTGCAGTGTGAGGAATTTTATTGTATCGCCGGATACGTTTCAGGCAGGTCGAATGTCACAAGTGCATATTCAGCCTGTGTCAAACCATACAAAGTTCGGTCGTCTTCGGATACGGCTAAATAATAAAGTTCTGTATCTAAAACTAAATGGGCAATTCTATTTCCGGAATGGTCATAAATAAATACAATTGTTCCTCCCGGTTGGCTTCCCTTTTGTGATCGTTCTGCATATGTGTAAATTAATTCATTATTCCATAAGATATAAATATATCGAGGTGAAATAGCAGTATATAATGTTGTACCTTTTCCCCGTTCTTGATCATGGACTAATCTGTTATTGTTTATGTTATATATTTTTTCCGAGAAATCGTCTTCCCATAATTTGACCGGTTTTCCGTCCCGCATGGCATAACAGCCGATGTAGGGCAATTCGTATGGTGCGAAAATAGAGATGCCGTATCCGGCATTCATACAACCTTGCAGCCGGTCTCCTGCATTTGTTATCGATTCCGGGATAGGTGAGTTTCCGAAATATCCGATTTGGTTGAAATCTTTATCCAATAACGAAAAAAAATGATCTTGTGCATGAAAACATTGTCCCATGTAGTGGTCGTCGCCGATCCGGCACAACTTGGTGTTGTCCTGTAGCGGTACATCGCCCTGGTCTACTCGCCGTTTGTCGTGTGCCCGCATGGTCAGTGAATCTCCGCGATTCACCAGTGTGTAGGAAATTACGCTCCGGCTCGGCAGATCGTAGGCCATAAATGTGGAATCGCTGCCCGTATAGGCGAACGGGAATGTCCAGATCACCTCGGTCGGCCCTTTCCCTTTCGCCCCGAACTTGCCGATTTCTTGGAAAGTTTTCAGTGAAATCAGTCGCCCGAAGTTATCCCCGATGCGCGGAGAAAGCACGACAAACACTGAATCCAGTTGAAAGAAACCTTCAGGATATGAGGCAAAAATATCCGAATTCCGAACAGTATGTTTTAGCGGGATTTCCGTTCCGAAGTCGGCTTGTCCGGTCGGTTGGGTTCGGTTCCCGCAACTCGCCATTCCCCAGAGGCACCAGCCTGTTGCGAGGAGATAAATGAGGTTTCGCATGATACGTTTCCTGTGGATGTTCTGTAAAGTTAGCATAAATTTATTCGATTTTTATCTTCATGATTCAGCACGGGGAAGGCAAGGTGTTAGGAAAGAGACGACGTTTCTGGGAAAAATCGTAACTTTGACCTCCGTATTCTGTCCCGAGCGGGCAGACGACCCATGCGAAAATAAAAACACGACATAAAATGCTTACACTGAAACAGATTCGGGAAGAACGCGAGGAGACCCTCGCCCGGCTGGCTAAGAAGGGAGTGGACGCCGCTCCGGTGATCGACAAAATCGAGACGCTGGATGACCGCCGCAAGGCGATTCAGCAGCAGTTGGACGGCAATCTGGCCGAACAGAACCGGATCGCCAAGGAGATCGGCGGGCTGTTCAAAACGGGAAAGGCTGCCGAGGCCAACGCCTTGAAAGACAAGGTCGCCGGATTGAAAGAGCAGTCGAATGCCCTGGCAGAGGAGCAGGCTGCGGTGGTGGCCGAGATGGAGGCGCTGATCGTGACCCTGCCCAACCGGGCGGCCGAGATTGTGCCGGAGGGAACTTGCGCGGCGGACAACCTCGTGGTGAAGATGGGCGGGCCGGAGCCGAAGCAGCTCAAAGGCGAAGGGATTCTGCCCCACTGGGAGCTGGCCAAGAAGTACGACATCATCGACTTCGAGTTGGGGAACAAACTGACCGGGGCCGGATTCCCGGTCTACAAAGGGAAGGGTGCCCGGTTGCAGCGGGCGTTGATCAACTTTTTCCTCGACATCAACACCGCCGCCGGATTCCTCGAAGTCGAACCGCCGATCATGGTGAACGAGGCGTCGGGCTTCGGCACGGGGCAGCTGCCGGACAAGGAGGGGCAGATGTATCATGCCACGGTCGATAATTTCTATATGATTCCGACGGCAGAGGTGCCGGTGACCAATATTTTCCGCGACGAGATCGTGGACGAGAAAGAGCTGCCGATCAAAATGACGGCTTATACGCCGTGTTTCCGTCGCGAAGCGGGGTCGTACGGGAAAGATGTCCGGGGGCTGAACCGGCTGCACCAGTTCGACAAGGTCGAAATCGTGCAGGTGGCGCATCCGGCCGACTCCTATGACCGGCTGGACGACATGGTGGCCCATGTCGAGGGGATTGTGCAGAAACTGGGGCTGCCTTACCGGATTCTGCGCTTGTGCGGCGGGGATATGAGCTTTACGAGCGCCCTGACCTACGACTTCGAGGTCTACAGCGAGGCGCAGGATAAGTGGTTGGAGGTCTCCTCGGTGTCGAACTTCGAGTCGTTCCAGGCCAACCGGCTGAAGCTTCGTTTCCGGAACGCGGAGACCAAGAAAACGGAGCTGGCGCATACGTTGAACGGCAGTTCGCTGGCCTTGCCGCGTATCGTGGCGGCCCTGCTGGAGAACAACCAGACACCGGACGGGATCGTCATTCCGGAGGCGCTCAGACCGTACACCGGTTTTGATATCATTAAGTAGTCGCAGCCCTCTCCGGGCGGTGGAACCTGTCGAATAGCGAGATGGCGAAACTCTATGTCATTCCCACGCCGGTGGGGAACCTTGAGGATATCACCCTGCGTGCGATCCGTCTGCTGGGCGAGTGCGACAGCATCGTGGCCGAGGATACCCGCACGAGCGGCAATCTGTTGCGGCATCTGGGTATTTCGAAGCCGATGACCTCGTACCACAAGTTCAACGAACACGGCGTGGTGGAGCAGATCGTCCGGCGGATGCTGGAGGGGCAGACGGTGGCGCTGATTTCGGATGCCGGCACTCCGGCGATCTCCGATCCGGGGTATCTGCTGGTGAACCGGGCGATCGAGGCGGGGATCGGGGTCGAGACGCTTCCGGGGCCTACGGCGTTCGTGCCGGCGCTGGTGAGCAGCGGGTTGCCGTGCGACCGGTTCGTGTTCGAGGGCTTTCTGCCGCAGAAAAAAGGGCGGCAGAGTCGATTGCAGCAGTTGGTTACGGAGCCGCGAACGATGATTTTCTATGAGTCGCCTCATCGGGTGGGAAAGACGCTGGCGCAGCTGGCCGAACATTTCGGCGGAACGCGGCGCGGGGCGGTGTGCCGCGAGATCTCGAAAAAGTTCGAGGAGACGGTGCGGGGGACGCTGGCGGAGCTGGCGGCCCGTTATGCGGAACAGGAACCGAAGGGGGAGATCGTTTTAGTGATCGAAGGGGCGCGGACAAAGCCTGAGTCTTGCGGAACGTGAGGCGCGCGGACAGAGAATTGGGCTAAGTTGAATAGTGGAAATGCGTAAGCATTTCCCGTCCCCGCACCCGTTGGGTGTTTTGTTAGGGTTGTCTCCGCCTTATTAGTGGGGTCCGCGCGGCCCGAGCGCAGTTCCATCCTGTTGGGGTAGAGGCTGGCAATTGGGAGTGCGGCACGCACCGCCCGCTCGCGTAAAGAGGGATTTCGCTCGTTTTGCAGTGAGCAAAATCGAGATGAAATCCCAGCG
>NZ_CAJTMN010000031.1 GCF_910577125.1 uncultured Rikenella sp. | reverse complement strand
CCCACGTCCCGTGGACGGGCGAAACTTACGTTTCGCTGCGGCTGTGTCGGCCCAAATCTTCGCACTGCCTCTGTTCGCGCGCCGGACGATTCTATCAAAGAGAAAGCAGGAAGCGTATCGTATCGACCCCGTCGGCATAATCCGTCCAACCCGGATGCTGCGTCTCGCCCAAACGCACTCCGCGCAGGAAACTCTCCGGAACCGTACCCGCCACACACTGCAAGACACCTTCATGGCGTTCCAGCCACTCCGCTACCTCCGCCTCCGAACGATACTCCGACCACAACACCTCCGCCACGTTCGGCACCTGCGGCCCGACCTCCATCCCGACGTTCCGCAACAAAAAAAATCCTCCGTCAACCACCCGCTCGCCCCTCATCGCCGCCATCGCCCGCGCATAACGATAGCAAGCCTCGTATTTCGGATGCTTTTCCGGCCGACAACTGGACAGCCGTTGCACCAACCTCTGCATATCGTATCCCTGCGGCACAAAAAGGCGTACCACGCTGCGACACCCCAATCCCCAATACAAAAACAGGTCTTCACTCAGCTCCGCCACCTCCCGCTCGCTCTCCCCGCCGCACAGCACCGCCACGCTCTGCCTCGCTCCCCGGAGCAAAACCGGCAGACCGGCGAATTGTCGGGCAAACCGATCGCGCGTCGCATCGCTCCCGGTGGCGATCACCCCGTCCCAATCGGTCACCCCGGACGGCAGGGTGTCGAGAAGTTCGATCGCACATCCGCTTTCCTGCAACACCCGGATCACATATTCCATCAGCGCCCGGTCTTTGGACGAAGGCTTGACGCACGCCCGACACCCCACCGCCACCGCTGCGGCCAGATCGGCAAATCCGACCAACGGCAGATTCCCGGCCATCACGATACCGACCCTGCGAGAAGCTTCCGACACCGGCAACGGATACCGATCAAGCCAGCTTCGAAGCTGTTCAGAACTCAACAAATCGTTTTTCAAAGCCGCCACTGCGGCCTCGATCTGGCGCGGAGTGAACCACTCGTTTTCCCGTCCGGCTTTATCGACCGCCCGCAGCCACTCCTCGCCTTCGAACCGGGAGGCCAGCTCGATCAAGGGTACAATATATCTGTTTTCCATCCTTTTTCTTTCCGACACGACAAACGACGAGCCTCCGGAACGCATCTGTTCCGGAGGCTCCCTGCGAATTACTTTTTCTCTGCGTCACCCTGCTCGGTCACCTGCACGACGTCGATTCCGGCGCGTCTCAACAGTTCCACCCCATCCGCCGAATGGTAGTCGTCGCAGAATACCACCCGCCGGATCCCCGCCTGAATGATCAGTTTGGCGCACTCGATGCAAGGCGAAGCGGTCACGTACAGTGTCGACCCCTCCGAACTGTTGTTGGATTTGGCGACTTTCGTGATGGCGTTAGCCTCGGCATGCAATACGTAAGGCTTGGTCAATCCCGTAGCCTCGTCTTCGCATACGTTTTCGAATCCCTGCGGCGTACCGTTGTAGCCGTCGGAGATGATCATCTTGTCGCGCACGATCAAGGCACCGACCTGTCGCCGCACGCAATAGGAGTTTTCGGCCCAGATCCGGGCCATCCGAATATACCGGCTGTCGAGCAGCCGCTGTTTCTGTTCCTTATATCCCATAGGCTAAGAAACGGGCTTCGTTTTCTATGACTTTTGTTTGGGCTCTGCGGAAATTCGGGCCGGAATCACTGGCACCGGCCTGTTCATTCCGACGGCAAAAACCTCCCCGCCCCGGGCCACCGCGGCAACGGCGAGGGGCTATTATGGCGCATCAGCAGCTATGGGTGTAGCTGGTCTTCGATGGTTATCGATATCAGCGGCGTAAATTTGGCCTTCGATGTCACATGGCTGAGTTCCTGCAGCCCAAACCATCGCAGCCACGGTTTTCAGTTGCGTTGCCTCTCGGAATAAACGGTGCTTTCGGGCACGCCGAAATGCCAGCCTCTACCCTATCCGTTACACTGAGAGTTGGGCAGCCCCGGCTATCTGCCCACCGCGGGCACGCGGGGCCCGGCCGGCCCGAGGCCAGTCGAAACTCAGCAGTCGCCCGCACGCCTAAAAGGGCATATTCTGCCGATTGGCGGTGAGCCAATTCGGCAAGAATGGCCGCGGGCGACTCAAATTGGGGTAGACACGGCCGGCCTTCGAGTGCCGAGCGGCACCGCGCCGACGCCTCAAGAAGGAAATCGTCAAAACTCGCTTGCGTGTTTTGACTGGATTTCCCAAAGCGCGCGACACAAAACAAACCCCGCCCCGGGCTGCCGCGGCTACGGTGAGGGCGCGTTGTGGGGCATCGGACACAACGGTTACAGCTGGTCTTTCGTCACGAGCGGCATCTACAACTTGGACTTGCATTTCTATTCGCAGTACCTCACCACCAGCAACTCGGACAACCGCGCCCACGGTTTTCAGTTGCGTTGCCTCTCGGAATAAACGAAAGCCTCGATTGATTGGGAACTTCGAACCCGGGCTTGATCCTGTATGATTTTCAAACCCTGCGACCCTGCGGGTCGCGCGGGCCGAAAATCCATCGCTGTTCGGCGCCAGCGGAGGGCACAACGAGCTCCGCGAAGTTGCAGCCCGCCGCGTGGGGTGGCGGCGAACTGCACGGCCCTACGGGCCGTAATTATTCAGCCCAAAGCATAACCCCGTGTCCGCCTCACTGCGGCTCCGCTGTCGCTCCGCCGAGTCCGCGCGCTGGCGGAAATCTTGTTAGAACCATTCACCATGGTTCTAACGATTTCCTTCTCCAGCAGTCGCGCGCGGGGTCGAGTTTTGTCCGCGCGCCGAGGCGATTCATTCTCTTTCGGCTCATCGCCGAAATCGTTGAATCGCTTCCTAAGGCGTCGGCGCGCGGTAGAGCTTCGAACCGGATAGAACTGCCCTGCGCGGGCGGCGGCCGGGTGACCCCGGCGGGACGGAGCGAAACTACGTTTCGCTTACTTGTTTACTTCGCCCTGTTCTCTGTCCGCGCGCCTGGGCGATTCATTCTATCTATTTCGGCTCATCGCCGAAACAGTTGAATCGCCTCCTAAGGCGTCGGCGCGCGGTAGAGCTTCGACTGCCCTCGGGCCGGGCAGGCCCCGCGTGCCCGCGGTGGGCAATTGGCCGTGTCGGCCCAAATCCTTGCCCCGTTCTTTGGCCGTACGCACACCCGGCAAATATCCCACTATTTCTCTTTATACCGCTCTATCTGGCGTTTGATGGCGTCCACACAAAGATCGACCGACTCCTCGAACGACTTGCTGCGCCGCTCGGCCACCAGCTCGTGTCCCGGAACCGCCAGCCTCAACATCACCACCTTATTCCCCGCCGTGTCGTCCTTATCCAGTTTGAGGGTCACTTCGGCACCCGTCGTATTGTCGACCTTACGGTCCAGTTTACCTACCTTATGTTGTACGAAATCGATCAGTTTCTGATCGGCATCGAATTTCACGGATTGAATCTGGATGTTCATACTTTAATCCTCCTTCTTGTTCTGAATATTTGACATCGCCCTCGGATGGGCCTGATTATAAGTCTTTTTCAAAGATTCGACGGTGTTATGCGTATAAATCTGAGTGGCGGCGAGCGAAGCGTGTCCCAAAAGCTGCTGCACCACCCGTACCGAAGCGCCGTGCTGCATCAGATGCGTGGCAAAGGTGTGCCTCAGCACGTGCGGCGACCGCTTCCCCTGTACACCCGCCGCAGCGAGGTAGTCTCTCACGATGCCATACACCCCCTGCGCCGAAAGCCCGTGTCCTTTGTTGGTTAAAAATAGACAATTTTCGGCCGATTCGCAAATCTTTTCTTTCGCACGGAGTGACAAATAGTGTTCCAAACGTGTCGCCACCTCCGACAAAATCGGCACGACCCGTTCCTTGGCCCCCTTCCCCATCACCCGCACCGTCCCGGCCCGGAGGTCGAGACTGTCCAGCCGGAGCGAAGCCAGCTCGGAACGCCGCAGTCCGCAGGCGTAAAGCATCAGGATGACCATCGCATCGCGCTCGATCGGGAACTCTTCCGAAGGTTCCTCCAACACCCGCACCAATTGCGTCATCCGGCTCTGTTCGACGAAAACCGGCAGCCGGCGGCCTCCGCGCAACGCCTTGATCTCGCGCACCGGGTTGGAAGCCACGATCCCTTCCCGCATCAGATAGCGGAAAAAAGAGCGTAAGGTCGATATTTTCCGATTGACACTCCCGACGGCCGTCCCCGCCTCGACCTCGCGCATCACCCACCCGCGGACATCGGACAGGGTCACCGCCGCCGGGTCGAATCCGTCCGCCGAATCAGCCTCCGCCGTCAGGTAGGTCTCGAATCCGCGCAGGTCGCGGGTGTAGATATCGACCGTCGCCGGCGAACAACGCCGTTCGGCGGTCATGTAACGTCCGAAACGTTCGATATAGTCCGGCATCGCACCTCCCCCTGCCCTTTGACAGCCCGTTTATTCCTTGGCCCGTCCGCTCCGCGAGCGGGATTTCCCGCCTCCCCGCCGTTTCCGCGAGGAGCCGCCGCGCGACGAACCGCCTCCCTGTGCCGCCCGCCTGGCCTCGCGCGACGAAGCTCCCAAGTCATCGCCCGAAGCGACCGGTTCCGGCAGCCGATCCAGTTTCCGGGTGTGGAAGTCGATCGTCCCGACCATCTCGAAGTCGAGCTGCTTGCGGCTCAGGTCGGCCCGCTTGACCCGGATCCGCACCTCGTCGCCCAGCGTGAACCGCCGTCCGGTGGTGTGCCCCACCACGGCATAGTTCTCGGCGTCGAACGCGTAGTAGTCATCCGACATATCCCGCAAGGCGACCATCCCCTCTATCTTGTTTTCCGCGAGTTCCACATAGATTCCCCAATCGGTAACGCCCGAAATCGAGCCGTCGAACTCACGTCCCACCTTGTCTTCCATGAACTCGACCATCTTGTACTTGATCGACGCCCGTTCGGCCTCCGACGCCCGAATCTCCATCGCCGACGAGTGGTCGCACAGCTTTTCGTACGTCTCTTTGTCCTCCGACTTGCCGCCGTCCAGATAGTGCTGCAACAGACGGTGCACCATCATGTCCGGATAGCGCCGGATGGGCGAGGTGAAGTGGGTGTAGTAGTCGAATGCCAAACCATAGTGGCCGATATTGGTGGTCGAATAGACCGCCTTGGCCATCGACCGGATCGCCAGCGTCGAAAGGAGATTGGCCTCCTTCTTGCCCTTGATGTCGGCCAGCAATTTGGTCATCTCCTTGGCCACCGCCTTGCCCTTCTCGGCCTTGAAGTGGTAGCCGAAGCGGGTGATGAAGCTCTTGAAGTTGGCCAGTTTCTCTTCGTTCGGTTTGTCGTGGATGCGGTAGACGAACGTCCGTTCCGTCCGCTGCCCCGGCCGCTTGCGTCCGATGAACTCTGCCACCTTACGATTGGCCAGCAGCATGAACTCCTCGATCAGCTGGTTCGAGTCCTTGATCTCTTTAAAGTATACGCTGAGCGGTTTTCCATGTTCGTCCAGGACGAATTTCGCCTCGTCGCGTTCGAAACCGATCGAGCCGTTGCGGAACCGTTCCGCCCGTAGTTTCTTGGCCAGCCGGTCGAGCATCAGAATCTCGTCGCGCAACGGTTCGTCCTGCGCCTCGGCCCGCTGTTCGATGACCGCCTGCGCCTCCTCGTAGGTGAACCGCCGGTCGGAGAGGATCACCGCCCGCCCGAACCACTCGTTCAGCACCTTCGCCTCGTCATCCAGCTCGAAGACGGCCGAGAAGGTCAGCTTCTCTTCGTTCGGCCGGAGCGAGCAGAGGTCATTGGACAAGGCCTCGGGCAGCATCGGCACGGTGCGGTCCACCAGATAGACGCTCGTCGCCCGCTCCACCGCCTCGGTGTCGATGGCGTCTCCCGGACGCACATAGTGGGTCACGTCCGCAATGTGCACCCCGACCTCCCAATTTCCGTTATCGAGCCGCCGGATTGACAGCGCGTCGTCGAAGTCCTTGGCATCGGCCGGGTCGATGGTGAAGGTCGCCACGCCCCGCATATCTTTGCGCCGCTTGATTTCGGCCTTCGTAATCCCCGCCTTGATCTTGTCGGCCGCCTGCTCCAGCTCCTCGGGGAAGTGGTACGGCAGGTCGTATTCCGCCAGAATGGCGTGCATCTCGGTGTTGTTGTCCCCCGAATTCCCCAGCACGTCGACCACTTCGCCGGTCGGGTTTTTCGAGGTTTCGGGCCATTCGACGATCCGGACGATCACCTTCTGCCCGTTCTCGGCCCCATTGACCGACCGCAGCGGTACGAAAATATCGGCCGGCATCGTCCGCGAGTCGATGATCACGAAAGCGTACTTCTCCGAAATCTCGATCCGCCCGACGAACGTGCGTTTGCCCTGTTCCAAGGTCTCGACCACCTCGCCCTCGATGCGTCCGTCGCGCCGACGGCCGATAATGGCCACCCGCACCCGGTCGCCGTGCAGGGCATGGTGGGTGTTGCGCGGCTCGACGATGATATCCTTCTCGCCCTCGGCGGCATCGTCCACAATGATATAGGCCATCCCGCTGGCGGTCATATCCACGCGCCCGGTCTTGGTGGGCAGCTGTTTCCGCACCAGCCGGTACTGTCCGGCCCCGACCTTTTCGAACACCCCTTCGGCCGCCATCTCGCGCATCAGGTCGTGCACCATCTTGCGTCCGTCGTTGCCCTGGATGCCGATCTGCTTGGCGGCCATCTTCGAGTCGTAAATCCGCGAGGGGTGGTCGGCAAATGCCTCGAACAACATCCGTTTGATCTCCCGCACCGCCACCTCCGGCACATTCGGGCGCTCTTCGCCCGCCGCCTGCCGCACCGCCTGAGCCTCGCCCTTACCGCCGCGAAGCCCCAGTTTCTTTTTCAGTTTCTTTAACATCTATTCTACGTAATTATGCGGCTCAAAGATAGTGATTTATTCACGGGGCCCGGCCAACGCAGCACGAAATTCCCGAAAAACGGGTCGCATTCCGCCTCCGACCGGCCACTCGCCGCAGCCGGAAAGAGATAAAATTCCACCTATTTCCGCCCGATTTGTTCCGAAATTACTACTTTTGTACATTATTTCATTTTTCAACTCCTAATTCATTATGGAAAACATCAACGAAAACAACACCGTTGCCACGAGCAACATCCACCCGAACGGCGCTATGGAGTGCTACAAGCTGTTCTGGTCCAACTACGCCAACTTCGCAGGCCGGGCTCGGCGGAGCGAATTCTGGTGGCCGACGCTCTTCAACTTCATTGCGTCGTTTATCTTGACTTGCATCCTTCCGATCCTCGGTACGCTGTTTTCACTGGCTATTCTTATTCCGAACCTCGCAATGGCTTCGCGGCGTCTGCACGACACCGGCCGGGCTTTCGGATGGATTTTCATCAACCTCATTCCGGTGGTAGGTTTCATTCTGTACATCATCTGGCAGGCTCAGGACAGCCAGCCGGGCGAAAACCGGTTCGGTGCCAATCCGAAATACAACGCCTAACGACTGTCCGGGACGACAAGAGCGACGTGCTCTCGGCTGAGTCCCCCTCTCTCTTTTTGCGCCTCCGTACCCGAATCTTCACCGGGTGCGGAGGCGTAATTTTTCGGTCTCGTTTATAATCCGTATTTTTGTCCGTTTCCGACGACGACATGTCGCCATGTATCACTTTCCAAAAGGGTAATATCTCAACCAGATGAAACTTTGCAGGCGGGCCGCCGAGCTCGCAGGATACACCGGAACCGTCGGTTTCGTGCCGACCATGGGCGCCCTGCACGAAGGGCACCTCTCGCTGGTCAAGGCCTGTCGCGAGGCGTGCGACACCACCGTGGTCAGCATCTTCGTCAATCCCACCCAGTTCAACGACCCGAAAGACCTCGCGAGCTATCCGCGCACCGAGGCAGCCGACCTCGCGCTGCTCGACGCGGCCGGCGTCGATTTCGTTTTCGCCCCTTCGGTGGCCGAGGTCTATCCGGAACCGGACACCCGGGTCTTCGACTTCGGCGGTCTGGATCGGGTGATGGAGGGCGAACACCGGCCGGGACACTTCAACGGGGTGGGACAGGTGGTCTCGCGGCTCTTCGAGATCGTCCGGCCGAACCGGGCCTTTTTCGGTGAAAAGGATTTCCAGCAGCTGGCGATTATCCGCCACATGGTGGCGCAGCTGGGGCTGCCGATCGAGATTACGGGCTGCCCGATCGTGCGCGACAGGGACGGTCTGGCACGGAGCTCGCGCAATGCGCTGCTCTCGCCGGAACACCGGGCGGCGGCGCCGCACATCTATGAGGTGCTCTCGGAGGCGGCCCGGAGCTTGCGGGGGACTGTGCCGGTGGCGGAAGCCAAGCGACTGATTGCGGAGCGGATCGACGCGAATCCGTTGCTGAAGACGGAATATGTCGAGATCGCGACGGCGGACACCTTGCGGCCGGCGACGGAGTGGAGCCGGTCGTCGGGCGACCTGCGCTGCTTCGTCGCGGTACAGGCAGGAGCGGTGCGGCTGATCGACAACGTGGCGATTTAAACAACAGACACTAAAGATTATCAGACCATTATGATAGCGCAGATAGAAGCATTGCAGGCCGAAGTCGAGGCTTTCGCGCCGAAAACACCGGCGGAGGTAGAGGCGTTCCGCATCCGTTTGCTGGGCAAGAAGGGGAGCATTACGGCCCTGTTCGAGGCGTTCAAGAGCGCGCCGGCCGAGGAGAAACGGACGCTGGGACAGGCGTTGAACCGGCTGAAGACGACGGCCGCGCAGCGGATCGAAGAGCTGAAAACAGCGATGGAAGAGGCCGCCCTGGCGGCCGCAGGAGGGGATGGGGCGAGTCTGGACATGACCCGTCCGGCGACGGCGGACCGGATCGGGACACGCCATCCGATTTCGCTGGTGCGGAACCGGATTCTCGACATATTCGGCCGCATCGGCTTCGTGCCGGCCAACGGGCCGGAGGTCGAAGACGACTGGCACGTCTTCACGGCGCTGAACTTCCCGCCGGAGCATCCGGCGAGGGACATGCAGGACACCTTCTTCGTCGAAAAGGATCCGGACATCCTGCTGCGGACGCACACCTCGTCGATCCAGGTGCGGGTGATGCAGACTCAGAAGCCGCCGATCCAGGTGATCTGTCCGGGGCGGGTCTTCCGCAACGAGGCGATCTCCTACCGGGCACACTGCATCTTCCATCAGGTCGAGGGGCTCTATATCGACCGCAACGTCTCGTTCGCAGACCTGAAGCAGACGATTCTCCACTTCGCCAAAGAGATGTTCGGCGAGAAGTCGGAGATCAGAATGCGCCCTTCCTATTTTCCCTTCACCGAGCCGTCGACCGAGGTGGACGTCTCGTGCAACCTGTGCGGAGGCAAGGGCTGCGCCGTGTGCAAGCACACCGGGTGGCTCGAGATCATGGGGGCCGGGATGGTCGACCCGAACGTCCTGGAGGCGTGCGGCATCGACAGCCGGGAGTACTCGGGCTTCGCGTTCGGGATGGGGGTCGAACGGATCGCCATGCTCAAATACGGCGTCAAAGACCTGCGGCTCTACTTCGAAAACGACCTCCGCTTCCTGCGGCAGTTCACACCGGTATTCTAACCTGAGAAACTCTTGATCCTATGAGCGGCAACGACTGGAAAGCGCGCCTGGGCACGGTCTACTCCACCGACCCCGACTTCGAATACACGACCGCAGCCGCTCCGGAGCAGGAGACGCTCGCGCCGGCCAGACAGCGGCTGCGCGTGGCCCTCGACCGCCGGAACCGGGGCGGAAAACAGGTGACCGTCGTCGCCGACTTCGTCGGCTCGGAGGAGGACCTGAAAGAGCTGTGCCGGTTCCTGAAACAGAAGTGCGGCGTCGGCGGGTCGGCCAAGGAGGGAGAGATCATCATACAAGGCGACTTCCGCGACAAAATCGTCGGCATTCTGACCGATGCGGGGTACAAGGCCCGCAAAATCTGACCCATTTTCTTCCTTTTCCTTATGCCCCGCCACTTCCGCCCGTTCGTCGGCCGCCTTCTGCTCCTGCTCGCCTTGCTGCCGCTGGGAGCGAGGGCCCAGTTCTACTACAACGGCCGCGGACCGGCCGCTATCCGGTGGCGGCAGATCAAAAGTCCGACCTATAAACTCGTCTATCCCGACTATTATGCGCCGACGGCGACAGCCATGGCCGGATTCATGGACTCCATCGCGCCGACCATCACCCACGGCTTCACCCGCCGGCCGCAACGGATTCCCATCATCCTCCACACCGAAAACCTCTACTCCAACGGCGAAGTCGTCTGGGCCCCGAAACGGATGGAGCTCATGACCACGGCTCCGGCCGGCGGAGACATCTATGCCGATCCGTGGCTCAAGCAGCTGGCGGTGCACGAGAGCCGGCACGTGGTGCAGCTCTCCTCGCTGCGGAGCGGGCTGACCCGCATCGCCTCGTGGCTCTTCGGACAGGCCGGCACCAGCGTCGGGATGCTCGTCGTGCCCAAATGGTTCCTCGAAGGGGATGCCACGCTGGCCGAAACGCAGTATTCGGAGTTCGGACGCGCCTATCAGCCCTCGTTTACGGTGGGAATGCGGGCCTTGCTGGCGGCCGACAGCGCCAACGTCAGGCTCCGGAGCGACGTATGGAACGCCGGTTCGTACCGGCGGTACGTGCCGGGAGTCTACGAGTACGGCTACCAGCTGGTGGCGGCGGGCGAACGGTACTACGGGCACGAGATGTGGGGCGGAGCGGTGGAATATGCCGGCCGGTGGCCCATCCTGATCGTGCCGATGCGCGTCTATCTCAAACGCCATTACGGCGCCCACCTGAGCGACATGAGCCGACGGGCATTGGGAGAATTGTACACCCACTGGAAACCCTGTTCGGCGGTACCGGACAGCTACCGGACGCTCACCCGGCCGGCGCGACGGAAGAGCGGATTCACCACCTATGCCGACCCGCTCTCCACGCCGCTGGGGATGGTGGCCACCAAGACGGACTACGACACCCCTCCGCGGTTCGTGGTGCTCGACACGACGGCCGTGAAGCGCCGGCATCGGGAACGGACTCTGCGGTGGATCGCCCCGCCGTCGAGCCGGCCGACGGTGGCGGGAAACACCTTGTGGTGGACGGAATTCAAGCCCCATCCGGTGTGGGAGTACAAGAACTATTCGGTGATCCGCAGCCTCGACCTGACGACCGGCCGGCGGCACACGTACGGACGGTGGCAGGCCAACTATTTCGTCACGCCGCTGACGGCCGACAATCGGCCGTTCATCGTCACCGTGTCGCCGGACAGCTTGGGGGGGAGCGATCTGGTGTTGCACACGGCGACGGATTTCCGGGAGATCGACCGGCTGCGGCTCGAACGACTGACCACGGTGCACGGCGTGGCCTGGGACGACTCGACCCGGACGCTGGCCTTCATCGCCCTGGGCGAGCGGGGAATGCACCTGCGGCGGACATCGGTGTCGACCGGGCGATTCACGGCGGTGGAAGAGGTGACGGAGCCGTCGATGGTGACGATCAGCGGGCTGACGACGGACGGTCGGGGGCGACTCTATTTCAGCTCCATCCAGTCGGGCAAGGACGAGATCCACGCGATCGACCTGACCGGGGCGGGTTATCCGGAGCGGCGGCTGACGACTTCGCGGTTCGGAGCTTACGGGCCGGCGGGGGACGCTTCGCACGGCGAGGTATTGTTTACCACTTATACGGCCGAAGGTTACCTGATCGCCAAAACCGACATGAATGCCATGCGGGACACGGTCGTCCGGCAACGGTTACCGCGAAATCTGCTGAACATTCCGGCGCCGTCGTGGGAAGTGCCGACGATGAGCGCCTTGCCGATGGACGACTCTGTGACGACGCATAAAGTGCGGAAATACAACAAGGCGCTGCGGTGGTTCAACGTCCACAGCTGGGCACCGGTGACGGCCGATATGGACGACCTGCTCAATGCGGACGAGCGGGGGCTGGCGCTCGGTTTCGGCGCGAGCCTCTTCTTCCAGAGCGCCATGGGCGACAGCTACGGGACGGCGACTTACGGGCGGATGCAGGGAAACGACCGGCTGCATGCATCGTGGACGTATGCGGGGCTGCCGATGCAGATCACGGCCGAAGTGGAATACGGGGGAGGAAAACAGGGCGTTTACGCCTCGGCGGATAACCGGGCGCTCGGCATCTATCTGCCGGGCGAACTGAAAAACTACCTCCACCTGCGCGGAACGATCGCCGTACCGCTGCGTTTTTCGGGAGGGAGCCACCTGCGGCTGCTCCAGCCGTCGTTCTCGATAACGCACTACAACACACTGCTTTATCGCGGCACAGAGGAGGGTTTCACGCTGACCAAAGGGTACCAGAAGTATCAGGCTTCGCTGTGGTGGAGCGACAACCGGCGGGCTTCGATGCGGTGTATCGTGCCGCGATTGGGATACGCTGTGCGGGCGGATGTGACGGGGGCTTTCAACGACCGGTTCGGACGACTGTACAGCCTCTATCTGCGGGGATATCTGCCGGGGTTGCTGCGGAATCACAGCTTCACGATACGGGCGGGGGCGGCTTACCAGACGGAGGCGGAATTGGGTTTCTCACAAAAACCGCTCTTCCCGCGCGGGGCTTACAACGGCCGGGCGGCTAAGTATTACGGCGCGGCGTCGGTGGACTACACCTTTCCGGTCTGCTATCCGGACGGGGGGATCAACGGGCTGATCTATTTCAAGCGCATCTGGATGAATCTGTTCGGCGATGCGAGCCGGGAGCTCTACTTCGCCGCCGGCGGACGGACGCGGGGTGAGAACATCTGGTCGTACGGCGGCGACATCGCGTTCGAATTGAATGTCGCGGGATCGACGACTCCGGCTACGATCAAATTCACACTGGCCTCTCCGTCGAACGCCGATTTCTATTTCGGAGCGGGTCTTTCGCTGAGCTTCTAAATTTTAAAGTACCCCGCCCCGGGCTACCGCACTCGGGATGCGGGTATACCGGGCAGTGTCGGCGGCAGCGGTTACAGTCACTCGTCATCGGTTGGCGGTACCAATGGCATGCACTTGCATTTCAACGCGACTGCACTCTATCCCAGCAACGCGAACCACCGCGCCTACGGTTTTCAGTTGCGTTGCCTCTCGGAATAAACGGGTGACGCTCGATGAACCGCCATCCTGCCCCTACTCCGCCGCCGGAGCACGCGCATCCACGATCGAAGCCACCGTCGCATCACCCGTCACGTTCACCACCGTACGCAGCATATCCAGCGGCCGGTCGAGCCCCAGAATCAGAGCCAGTCCCTCCGGCGGAATCCCCACCGACGACAACACCATCAACAGCACCACAATACTCCCGCCCGGCACCCCCGGCGTCCCGATCGACGAGAGGGTCGTCGTCGCCACAATCGTCAACAGCTGCACCCCGGTCAGGTCGATGCCCAGCACCTGGGCGATGAACACCGCCGCCACCGCCTGATAGAGACTCGTACCATCCATATTGATGGTCATCCCCATCGGCAGGACAAAAGAGGTGACACGCTGCGAAACCCCCAGCTTCCGCTCGACGACCTCCATATTGAGCGGCAGCGTAGCCGCGCTCGAGCTGGTGGTGAAAGCCAGCAGCTGCACCGGCGGCATCGTCCGGAGAAATTTCCGCACGGGAATCTTCGAAAAAAAGCGGATCAACAGCGGGTAAAACAGAAAGATCATCAGCAGCAATCCCAAAGCCACCGTCACCACATAGAGTCCCAACGCCCCGAGCAACTCCAGATTCCCCGCCGTATCGGCCACCATCCCGGCCATCAGAGCAGCCACGCCGATCGGCGCATAGCGCATAATCAGGTCGATCAGCCGCAGAAGAATCGCATCCAACGCGTCGATCAGCCTCATGAACGGCTCCGTCCGCTCCCGGCCGGCCGACAAAACCGCCACGCCGACCAGCACGGCGATCACGATAATCTGCAACATCCGGCTATTATCGCCCATCGCGCCGACCCAGTTGTCCGGAAAAATATCGACCAGAAACTGCAACGGCGGAGCTTCGGCCACCCCTTCCGCCTGAACGCTCCGCTCCGCGACAGCTGTCCGATAATCCGCCTGCATGGCTGCCGCACTCTCTGCCCCTACGACTCTGCCCGGCGCGATGACCTCGACCAGCACCAAGCCGACCGAAATCGCCAACACCGTGGTACAGATATAGATACCGATCGTCCGCAGGCCGATTTTCGAAAGCGAGGCGATATCGCCGAGGCTCCCCACCCCCTTAATCAGCGAGACCATCACGAGCGGAATAGCAATAAACTTCAGCAGCCGCATGAAAATCTCGCCGAACGGTTTGATCCAGTCGGCCACAAAAGCGGAAAAACCGTACGGAACGGCCATCCACCCGATCGCTATCCCGATCATCATTCCGAACAGGATGCGGGCGTACAAGGGAACGGCACTGAGCTTCATTCGATGGGGCGTGTGTATTTGTAAAAGAAGGCCTTACGCGGTCGATGCTGCGTAAGGCCGACAGGTATGCGATACTTCCGTAAAAAGGCTCAACCTCTATTATTATTGATAAGAAGGTCGAGACAAATACCGATTAATAGAACCGGTAACGCGTATCCTGAATGTCGCACAAGTCGAGGAACGCTTCGTAGGTCGCCATAAAGGCGCTCTGCTGCGCTTCTGCCGCCAGACGAGCTTTTTCCACCGCCACGTCCATCGGTGCTTTCCGCTGGTCGGTGATCTGTGCCGCATAGACTCCGATCCGTCCGACGATCGGTTTCGAGACTACGCCCGTCTTGCCGATCCCCGACACCCCGCCGGTAAACGCCGGATCGAACCCGACTTCCGGAGCCATAAATCCGCCGAAGTTGATATCGTCGCTGTGCAGCGTATCCACGCCCAAGGTCGAAGCCAGCGCCGCTACAGAAGCCGCTCCGCTCATCTTAGCCGCCAGCATCTCGCCCTTTTTCTCCCGCACGACCAGCGTTTTCACATCCCCTTTCACCTGTTCGAACGGTGCGATCCCCTTTTCCCGAATCCCGGTAATGGTCGCCACCACGAAATAGTTTCCGAACTCTTTCACGTCCGACAGCTCGCCCTGTTCGCCGTTAAACGCCCACCGGGCCAGTTCGCGCGACTGCTGAATCCCGCCTACCGTCCGGTCGTTCGAACCGATGGTCGCCACCCGTTTCGCCAGTGCCGCGTCGTTCACCGCTTTTTCGAATCCGCCCGCAGCAGCTGCCGTAGCGAACTTATTGGCTTCGCCGTAAACCTGATTGCGGGTCTGTTCGCTCGCTTCCACATTGTAGTTCAGCACCCCGAGCTGCACCCGGCGCGCCATCCCTTTGCGGTCGGTCATCTTCAGGATGCAGACCGCTTCCGGCGTCGTCACCGTCCGGATATCCCCGACGTTCATCTCTTTCACGACATCGGCGAACTGCGGCGCCAGCATCTGGGGATCCATCATCCCGAGGTCTCCGTCGCTGTCGACCTGCTGCGCTTCGACCGAATGGGCCCGCGCCGCTGCGGCAAAGTCCGCACCATGCTGCAATGCGTTCAACAAGCTGTCGGCAAATGCTTTCGGTTCGGCCGGAATCACGATGCTGCTCAACCGCACGCTGTCGGGCATGGTCTGCACGTCGGCCACCCGGGCCATGGTCCACTGGTCGCCGGCCAATACCGGTCCGTACACCTCATCGGACGCCGCCCCGAAAGCGAATGTACCCAACTCGCCGGTCAGTTCCCCCGCCTTGTAGTATCTGGCGTCGAACGGGTTGTGCGAGTTCATCGAAACGAACTGCCGCACATTGCCGGTCGTCCGGAGCTCGTCCGCCATCTCGCGGACGTTCTTTTCCGCCGCCGCATAGTCTTCCTGCGAAGGAAGCGCTTCGAATGTCACGTATTCGATATCCCGGGCATCCGGCTGCCGGAACATCCCGCGATGGGTGTCGTAGTATTTCCGCAGCGCGGCATCGCTCACCGCCACGGTACTGTCCGCCACCGATTCGTAGCGGCTCACGAGGTAGTCCACGCTATACGTCTCCCCTTCCAGCGCCGCCATGCGTTCGGCTTCGAAAGCCGTCACATAAGCCGCCTTGTCGACCAAGGTTTTGAATTTGAAGATCAGGTTCTGGTCGGCCACCTCGCCCTGGAGGTAGTTCCAGAAGATCTGCAGCCGGCCGGTGGGATCCTGTTCGACATTAGCCAGCAGCTGCCGCAGCATGGCCGGCTCGAAGCGTCCGGTCTGCGGGTCGCCGAACATCTGCACCAGAATCGGCGAGGGGTTGGCGCCGCTCATCAGATCGACGAGTTCGTCGTCCGAAACGGTCAGCCCCACTTCCGACAAGGCCGGTTTCAACGCCTTGTTCCGGATCATCAGATCCCACGCCTGCACGCGGATCATCTCGTTCTGCTCTTCGCCGGAGCCTTCGCGTCCGGTCGTAATCCGCTGTACTTCGGTGAGTTCGTCGATGGCGTGGCTGTATTCCTGCATCGAGATTTTTTCGCCGTCGATCGTCCCGACGTTCATCTTCGAGCTGTTCATCAGGGTGCTCCCCGAGGTGAACATGTCGCCGAGCACGAAAGCCAGCAACGCGATGCCGATCACGATCGCGAGCAGCACGCCGCCTTTGTTTCTGAGGGTGTTGAGAGTTACCATGCTGTTATATTCTTCTCTTTTTTATTGCCTGTGGAACGACGTCGCGCCGCGCACGCCGATATAATGGGGCAAATGTACTGTTTTTTTTCGACATACGTAACAAGTACATCGCTTGCGACAAAAGCTGGCTCCCCTACCTGGCCTTTTCCGTCCGGACGACCTGTACGAGTTCGATCCGGGCGTGTCCCGTCCGGAGTATCTTGATTTTCAAGCCGTCCGAGCGCAACGTGTCGCCCGGTTTGGGGAGGTCTTCGCTGCGGTCGAGGATATACCCCGCCAAGGTTTCGTAGCGATCCGACTCGGGAATCCCCAGCGCGTAGGTTTCGTTCAGGTGGTCGATCTCCAGCCGCCCCGCCAGCACGTATTCGCCCGGCGCGACCTCCTTCTCGACCAGATGGTCAGCGTCGTGTTCGTCTTCGATCTCTCCGAAAATCTGCTCCAGCAGGTCTTCCAGGGTCACCATCCCGGCCGTCCCGCCGAATTCGTCAATGACGACGGCCAGCGATTTGTGCGACCGGGTAAAGGCTTCGAGCAGTTTCTGCTGGGACATGGTCTCGGGCACGTAGAGGGTCTCCTGCAGCACCTCCCGGATCGTCTTCGGCCCGTCGAACAGGCTCTTCAGGTTGGCGTACCCGATGATGTTGTCGATCGTCCCTTCGTAGACCGGCAGACGCGAGAAGCCGGTGCCGACGAACATCCGGCGCAGGTCGTCCACCCCTTCGCCCACCTCGATGGCCTCCATCTCGGTGCGTGGCACCATGCACTCCCGCACACGCTGTTCCGAAAAGTCGAGGGCGTTCTGGAAGAGTCTCACGCGCTGTTCACTGTCTTCCCGTTCCGCGGCATCGCCCTCTTCGCCCACGGCCGCCTCCTCGACCAAGGTGGCCAGGTCGACTTTGCCGAACTCCGTGATCTGCGGGGTCTCTTCGACGCGCCGCCCCATCAGCCGCAACAGTCCGGTGGAGAGCAAGGTGGCGAATTTCGAGATGGGATAGAAGAGGATATAGAACCCGTAGAGTGGCACGGCGAATGTCCGGAGGTAGAAGTTGGGATTGGCGCGCACCACGGCTTTGGGCAGGAATTCTGCGGTGAAGATGATGATGAGGGTCGAGATCAGGGTCTCGGCGGCGTAATTGGATTGCCCGGCGATCTCCGTATAGAGCAGGCTCATGAAGATCGAGTAGACGACCAGCGCGATATTGTTCCCGACCAGGATGGTGGAGATGTACTGCCCGGGGGCCTTGAGAAAGAGGCTGGCGATCCGCCCGTAAGTGGGGTGCTGTTTCCGTTCGATTTCGAGCCTCAGCTTGTTCGAGGAGAGAAACGCGATCTCCATCCCGGAGAAAAAGGCCGAGAGCAGCAGGGCGATGAGTATGACGAGGAGGGTTGTTCCCATGAAAAATGCCTATTTAATCGCCGACGTGTCCGCCGCCACCGGCGATGAGGCGGCTGCCGAGGTGTCGCGCATAGCCGCGGCATCGACTTCGATCTGTCCGACGGTGTTCCGGAAGCTCCACCGTTCGAAACTTTCGTCGGCTTCGAAGTTCCGCCCGACGTGCACGCTCCCGCCGTCGATCACCCGGGCGATCGTATCGCTATAGATCTTCCGGGCGGTCTGATCCCAGAAGAGTCGTTCGGTCAAGAGGGTACGGACTACTTTTCCCGCTTCGTAGTTGTGTGCAATGACGTTTCCGCGCGCCTCCCAGAACTTTTGGGTCTCGTTGAAGCGGGCGTAGTCGGCCACGATATCGCTCTCGACCTGCAAGGCGGAGTCGAAGGTCTCGACTTTAATCCCTTCGCGGAACTCCATGAAAGGCTCTTTGGCGAGCTCGTACCGTTCGAGCAGGGGGGTCTCCATCCGGTATTGCCGGTCTCCGTTGACCGAGTTGATCCTCCGGTGGTTATAGCTCACCTGGGTGGGGGTCGTCTCCGGATCGTCCACCGTGGGTTTCGGTTCGTCGTTTCCGCACCGGGCGAAAAAAAGGATGCTTGCCGCTGAGAAAGCAGCGGCAAGCACTCGCCCGCTCCGACGGTGGGTCGGTCGGTCTCTATTTTCGTTCATAAGCATCGAACACAAGTCGCGCAAGGAGAGAGAAGGTATCCCGCGTGGAATCGGATTACCGTTCCCGCACCGTCGTCCTGCCGCTGATCCAGCCGCAATTGACGGTGTACGAGTCCCCGGGATTCAGCCCGCGCATAAAGGTTTCCTCCGTCTTCGGGAAGTTCGCGCTGTAGTTCCCGATCATCTGCGTGATGTTGGCCTGCTGGGGATCGTCCGCGGGCAACAGACGCCGTGCCTGCACCAGGTTGTCGACCACGAGCCAGAAAGCGGTCTGCCGGTCGAATCCGCTGCATGTGCTGCCGCTCCCGCCGGCATAGGCCGATGCGAGGATGAAGTATGCCAGGCCATTGTCCGGATCGTTGTCGATCGCCTGCCGGGCGAACTGGGCCGCTTCGCGATAGGAGTTCGACGAGAGGGCCATCCCCGCCCCCTGGAGCATGAAGTTGGTCTTCTGTGCCGGATCGGTTTCGTTATTTATAGCGATCCGCAAGTATTCCATCGCTTTCCCGAATTCCTGTTTTTCCTGGAAGAGCGAAGCGAGCTGCACCGCCACATCGGGCCGCGGATTGACGGCATAGAATTTTTCCAGCATCGTGAGGTAGAAGTCGCTGGAGCAGTTCCCCCGCCGAAGCAGTGCCAGAATGGTTTCGACCAGTTTCCCGTTTTCCGGATCGGCTTCGTATTTGGGCCGGTAGATTTTTTCGACGGTTTCGCAATTGGCGGCCCCGCTCGATGCGAAGAGGTCGTCGATCGCCTTCACCGCCTCTGCCTGTTCCGGGCTGTTGCACCCCGCGAGCCGCTGGCTGAGCCGTTCATAAACGTCGATCACCTGTTCCGGCGTGACGTCGTCGAGCCGGTAGCTTTCGACCACCGAGTTGAAGTAGGTCACCGCCAGCCCCGGATTGAGGGGGTGTTTTTCATGCAAGGCTTCGCGGAAGAGCTGGAAAAGCCGTTCGCGGTCGGCCGGCATCATGGTCAGAAAGACTTTGACTTTTTCGCCGCGCAGATAGGCTTCGCCACGCTGCGGGTGTTCGCCGAACGCTTCGATCCGTTTGTCGAAAATCCAGAGGATACTGTCCACATACGTTCTCCGTTCCTCCAGACTTTGCGCCCCGAGCGCCTTGCTCTTATAGATCTCGACCCCGCGGATATAGATATTCGGAGTGGCTTTCGGAGCGTTTTCGATCAGTTGCCGCAGATAGACGGTCGCCTGTCCGTACTCCTTGGCTTTGTAAGCGTCGTTGAAGAAGTTGAGGATACGCACGTTCTGTTCCCGCGACGCCGGGTCGTCCCCGTATCTGGGATCGTCGCGGAAGTCCTGTGCGCCGACCGCCCCGCCCAGCAGGCAGAAAGCGGCGATCAGGGAATAAATTCGTGTTTTCATGGTTGCGGTTAGTTTTGGTTTCGTTCGACCCGACGGGGGGTCGAACCGGAAGTAAGCAGGTTTAACGTAAACAACGCCGCCTTCGCGGCCGGGAATCCCCCGACGGACGGAGGAAACGGTGGATAAAGTTCGGATTTCCGGCGGAATTTTGCAAATATTAATTGTATTTCGGCCGGACGAACCAGTAATCGTTCCCGAACAGGCTCAGCGCCACGGTGAAGTTGAAGTAGCGTTCATGCACCATATCCTTCGCCCAGGAGCCGCGCTCGCCGTATTCGAGGCCGATTCCGACTTTGGAGAAGGTTCCGCGTTTGAGGGCGAAGTCGACGCCGACCGAGACCGCCGCATCGCGCAGGCGATGGCCCCGCATCGTCAGGTAGCTGTCGCCGTACCGCACCCCCGCTTTGTATGTCCACCGTTTCAAGGCGTTCCGGATGTCGAACTGATCCGGAGTGTACGAGAAGCCGAGCCGGAAGTCCTGATAAACTCCCAGTGAAATTTCCTGCCCTTCCGGAATGGCGAACGCGCCGGCCCAGTCCTGCCGGTTGTAGTCGAACGCGACGGTGAGCTTTGTCGTCTGGTACGAGACTCCTGCGGCCCACTTGGCCGGGATGTCCATCTTCGTCCGGTTCCGGGCCGAATAGATGGTATCCACCATCACCGAGTTGTGCGACAGGGTCAGCCGGTTGTCCCGCACGGTAGCCGTCACTTTCGGCTGGTAGGTCACCCCGAATATCAAGGCGTTCTGCTTCCCGACCCGGCACATGTACTGAGCCCCCAGCGTAAAGAGCAGTTTGCTGATATTCTGATTCTCGGTGGAGACGATGTTGCGGTAGATGGTCGACGAGGTGTAGTCGTTCACCACCACATTGTATTGCCGTTCGATATCCCCGAACCAGTAGTGCATCGTCGCTCCGAGCGAGAATCCTTTGGCCACATTGACCCCGAGGCTCATAGAAACCTGTGTGATCCCCCCGTCGCCGGCATAGTTGTAGACGGTGCTCCCGATGTTCTGGGTAATATCCGCGCTGTGCTCGACCATCCGGCTGGTGTATCCCACCGAGCTGACCGGCGTGAGCGAGAATCCTAACCCCACGCCTTTCCCCAGCGGCACCGCGAGCCCGAGGTCGTGGATGTCGAAGGTGTTGTATGAGGTCGAAGCGGTCGGGCTTTTCGCATAAAAGTTTTTCCCCTCGCCGGCGAAATTGAAGAGGGCGGATTGCCGCGGAATGGCGCTCATCCCCGCCGGGTTGAGGTAGTTGAAGCGGTACGATGTCCGCATGGCGACCCCCACGCCTCCCATCGGCCGGTTGAAAGCGCTCCCGCCGACCGCCAGGTCACCGATGCCGTACATCGTGTAGGGCGAAAAGGTGTTCAGGCTGCTCGTCTGGGCGTGCGCCACACTCCCCATTTCTCCGCCGAACAGGCTCAGCAACAGGACGATCGTAACGTATCTCACTCTCCTAACTATTGAGTCGGGCATTGTATTCGAGTATTCGGTTGAGTCCCTCGATCACGAGGTCATGAGTCACAAATATCGTCTTTTTTACTTTGTCGGCAAAGAAATTCGCGTCCCGACCGGCAAAAAAGAGGGCCAAATCGTGATTTTGACCTCCGAGACGGTCGATATAGCCTTCGATTTCGTGGACGATTCCGAGCACGACGCCGCTTTCGATGGCCTGCCGGGTGGTCTGCCCGGTGAGGACGGGCGCTTCGGCCGGAGCGCCGCAGAGGGGCAGCCGGTCGGTCAGGCGGTGGAGGGCTTCGAAGCGCATGGCCATGCCGGGCGAGATATTTCCGCCAAGGTATTCGCCGGCGGCGGTCACGCGGTCGATGGTGATGGCGGATCCGAAGTCGACGATGAGCGATTCACGTCCCGGAGCCCGGCCCCATGCGCCCACAGCAGCGGCAAGCCGGTCTGCTCCGAGGGTCTCGGGGGTGGCGTAGCGGTTCCGCAGCGGCACGGGGGTCCGGGAGTCGAAGCGAATGAGCCGGCCCACTTTTTTTTCGATAAATTCCTCCAGGGCGGGGTCGGCCAGCCGGGTGGTGGAAAGAATGGCCCGGTCGGTCTCGGGATGGAGCTCGAACAAGCGCAAGAGGGTTGCGCGGTCAAGTTGCGGCCGGGTCTCACGGTCGATGATCCGGCCCTCGTCCACGATCGCGACTTTGGCGAAGGTGTTTCCTATATCGATGACTAAATTCATGCGGTTCTCATAGTCGGGGACCAATCCCGCCCCGGGCTTCCGCGGCTACTATATAGGGAAGTTAGACTCTTGCGGCAACAGCGGGTTCAGCTGGTCGTCCTTTATGTACTCCGTTTACGGCAAGTATTTCGACTTTGCCATGCAGTCGTTATATCCGAGCAATTCGAGCGGACGCGCCCACGGTCTTCAGTTGCGTTGCCTCTCGGAATAAACAGAAGACAGAGACGGCCTTAGCGAAACGTAGTTTCGCTCCGTCCCGCCTTGGCACCCATCGGGCGTTTTATTGGGGTTCTCTTTGTCTCATTAGCCGGACGCCGCCCGCGCAGGGCTGTTTCGTCCGGTTGGGGTAGAGGCGGCCAATTGCCCACCGCGGGCACGCGGGGCCCGGCCGGCCTGAGG
>NZ_CAJTMN010000030.1 GCF_910577125.1 uncultured Rikenella sp. | reverse complement strand
GAACTCCGGGAATCTCAAAGGGGGACAATGTCTCGTGCTTTTTCGTTTGATACTCATCTCGAAGGTAAAAGGTTTTCGTTATACGGATTGAGGACTTGGCGAGGTCTAAAAATCGAGACCCAGTTCTTTCATATAAACCGCGATCTGTCGGTCTAGGTCGGCACGCTGAGCCTCTAAAGATTTCAGCTCTGACATGACGGCTTGGATGTCGATCTCTTCCTCTTCCTCGAAGGTGTCGACGTAACGCGGGATATTCAGGTTGTAATCGTTCTCTTCGATCTCTTTGAGGGTCGCGCAATGGCTGTATTTTTCAACCTCGGAGCGATTCCGATAGGTGTCGATGATTTTTTGAATGTGCTCCGGACGCAGTTTGTTTTGCGTTTTGACCTTCTCGAACTCGCGGGAAGCGTCGATGAAGAGGATGTGGTCATCCTGTTTGCGGCATTTCTTGATGACCAGAATGCAGGTGGGAATCGTCGTGCCGTAGAAGATATTGGCCGGCAGACCGATGACGGCGTCGATGCAGTTTTTCGTTTCGATCAGAAACCGGCGGATTTTTCCTTCGGCCGCGCCGCGGAACAGCACACCGTGCGGAGCTACACATGCCATCGTACCTCCGTCGTTCAGGTGGTAAATCATGTGCAGGATGAAGGCGTAGTCGGCCTTTGATTTCGGTGCCAGTACGCCCGGCTTGTTGAACCGGTCGTCGTTGTTGAATTTGGCGGCGGCGCTCCAGTCGGCCGAGAAAGGGGGATTGGCGACCACGGCGTCGAACTGGCGGTCGCCGAATTCGTCGGCTTCGAGTGTATCGCCGTTGCGGATGTCGAAGTCGTTGTAGCGGATGCCGTGCAGGAGCATGTTCATCCGACAGAGGTTGAATGTGGTGGGGTTCTTCTCTTGTCCGAAGATGGCGTCGGCGTGTCCGCTCCGTGCCGTGCGCAGCAGCAGTGAACCGCTACCGCAGGTCGGGTCGTAAACCGTTTTGAGGCGTTGTTTGCCGGTGATGACGATTTCGGCCAGAATCTGACTGACCTCCTGAGGGGTGTAGAACTCACCGGCTTTTTTGCCGGCTCCGGCGGCAAACTGACCGATCATGTATTCATAGGCGTCGCCGAGAATGTCGATCTCCTGCGCCTCTTTCAGACCGAAGTCGATGCCGTTCAGGGCGACGAGTACGTCGCTGA
The DNA here is from genome assembly GCF_910577125.1 of uncultured Rikenella sp. Lineage (GTDB taxonomy): Bacteria > Bacteroidota > Bacteroidia > Bacteroidales > Rikenellaceae > Rikenella. The sequence goes on along the minus strand of NZ_CAJTMN010000030.1, from coordinate 22,227 downwards.
TCAGTCTGTTTTTGTCTTCGGCTGTTTTGCCGAGTTTGGGCGAGGTGAGGTCGATGTCCGAGAAAAGGCCGCCGAAGTCGTCTTCGCTCTCCTGGCCGAGGGTGCTGTCTTCGATCTTTTTGAGCGACCGTTCCAGCAGCGGGAGAATGTTCTCTTTCCGGTCGATCATGGCGATCAGGGTGGAGTAGAGGTACTCCGGTTCGACAAAATAGCCCAGATCCTGCACGCAGGCCTCTTTCAGGTCGTTTTTCAGCTCACGGTCGGATCCGGCCCACACTTCGCGGAAGGTCAGGTGGTCTTCCTGCAGCTCGTCGTTGGCGTAGAGCTCGATTTTTTCGGAGAGGTATTTGTAGAAGATGAATCCCAGCGTGAAGTACATGAAGTCGCTGGCCGACATGTTTCCGCGGAGGGTGTTGGCTACGGCCCAAAGCTGGTTGCGCAGTTTTTGTTGCAGTTCTTCGCTCATAGATACTTAGTGCTTGTTGGTTCTGGACGTAGTGTGGCAGCGTTCGGCTGCTTTTCGCAGGTCGTCCAGGATTTTGCCGTTATACGAGAAATATTTGGCTCCTTGGTAGGATCCCGACAGATTCCGTTTTTCCTGGGGCATGAATGTACCGACGAACGGCGACAATTTATAAATACGTCCTTCGTATTCGATGGAGTCGTCACTGGCGACTTTGACTTGAATGTCCGTCGGAACGAAGGTTACGGATTCGCCGATTTTGATCCCAACCATGCTGAATTTAAACCGGCCCCGTTTAGGGGTTTGTGGGCGGCGGTCGATCTTCGTCTGCTCGTTCTGAATGATCGGTACGTTGTTTTCGTACTCGGTTATGACGGCGTCGTCTATCGTTTGGGCGATATCTTTGAATATGTCCAGAGCGACCTGAGGGGCGACATTGAAGAATTCCCTGTTCTGGCGGATGCGCAGGTCTGTCAGTCTGTCGATCGTCTTGTGCACTAATTTTTCGACTTCATTGAATTTGGCCGTCTGTATGGTGGCGAATATTTCAAAGGGTAGCGGAACGGCTGTATTGTCCAGCTCCTTGGAGCGAACATTGACGGGGCGTGTGCTTTTCCCGATTTTTACCCAGTCTTCCCGAAAGCTCGGATTGGTGAGGATGTAGACAAAACCGGTGGAAGGAATTTTCATAATTGTTTAGTTCCAGTTGAAGGTGTCGATGATGACGCGAAGTCTGTTCAGTACGCGTTTTTGGATTTGGCGGCGCTCTTTCAGGCCTACCTTTTTCGCTTTGATGGCCTGTTGGATGATTTCCGTTTTTTCACGTTGCAGATAGTCGTACTGTTCGAGGAAGTCGCGCAAGGCCGCGAGGGCCAATCCCTCTTCGGAGGCTAAGTGTTCGACGGCTCGGTTTCGGGCTGTCGCGATGTATTCCGTCAGGCGGGTCTCCAGATCGATCGAGCCGTCGTTTTTGGCCTGGGTGAAGCCCGTTTTGTCGTTGTCGACATGCTGTTGGATGAATCCGTCGATCAGTGTCGCTTTGTTTCGTGTGGCAGCGTCGTCGCTTAACGTATCGATGATCTGTTTCCGTTTTTGGGGATAGTCGTCGCTGTCGGGATCGAGGTCGGCGATCAGGGCGAGGATATAGGTGACGTTGATGATGTCGCTGTGCAGCAGTTCCAGACAGAAGTCGATTCCGTCGAGCTCGGTCGGTTGCTCCGGGGCGTCGTCCCGGTCGGTCGTGTGTCGTTCGTTGCCTGTGTGGCCGATGGCGATGTCGAGGTATTTGGATCGATAATCCAGATACTCCTGCTCCGACATGACGAAATAGGGGTCGTCGGCGTTGTATTCGTCGTAGATTTTTGCTTCGATCTTCCCGCGGATGATTTCGCGGAAAGCCAGAATAAAGTCCCGTTTTTCGACTTCGCTCCGCAGGGCGTCGATGCAGGAGACGGTCGGATATTTTTCTAAAAACGAGATCATCTTTAGATTCAGCTCTTTGCGCATCTCCGAGAAGGGACGACGGATAATCGGGCCTTCGTTCGGTTCGTTGTTGCTGAAGAGTTTGATGGCGGCATCGACCTGCGGTTTCAAGTCGCGGAAGCAGACGATCTTCCCAAAGCGTTTTTTCTCATTCAGCACGCGGTTCGTGCGGCTGAATGCCTGTAAAAGGCCGTGGTATTCCAGATTCTTGTCCACGTAGAGGGTGTTGAGCCTCTTGGCGTCGAATCCGGTGAGGAACATTCCGACGACGAGCAGCAGATCGAGTGGTTCCATGTCGTCGCGCCGTTTCTTCATCCGTTCGTTCACGTCGTCATAGTAGGCGCCGAAGTTGTCCGTGGTGAAGGCTGTGCCGAACATGGCGTTGTAGTCGTCCATGATGGTCTGCAGCTCGTCTGCATCTACGCGGGGATTGGCGAAGCCCCGGTGTTGTCCGGTGTACGGGTCGTCCTGGCTGGGGTTGGCGGCATAGGTGAAGATGGCGCCGATCCGGATTTTCGGATGGAGTTCCTTGAAGATCCGATAATACTGCAGCAGCATCGGGACGGATTGAACGGCGAACAGGGCGTTGTACTCTCCGTCGAAGGTCGATTTGGGGAAGTTGTTGAGGATAAACTGCGCGATTTCGCGCATACGTTCCGGGTTGGTGTCGTCCACGGCGGTGTTGCCCGTATAGTATTCCACCAGGAAACCGAGGACGTTTCCGTCGGCGATGGCGTTCTGGATCAGATATTTGTGCAGGCATTCGCCGAAAACATCGGCGGTCGTTTTTTCCTGTTTGGCATTGTCGACGAAAATGGGGGTGCCGGTAAAACCGAAGATTTGTAAGTGGTTGAAAAACTGAGTGATATTCTTGTGGCAGTCGCCGAAGTGGCTGCGGTGACACTCGTCGAAGATCATCACGACTTTTTTGTTGCGAACCTCCTGCAGATGTTTGTTATAGTAGTCTTTCGTAACGGCACAATTCAATTTCTGAATGGTGGTGATGATGATTTTCGAGCTGCCGCTCAACCGGGCGATCAGTTCGCGGGTGTTGTCGGTTCCGTCCACGGCTCCCGGTTCGAAAGCTTCGTATTCGGATTGGGTCTGGGTATCGAGATCGTGCCGGTCGACTACGAAGAGGACTTTGTCTATGCCGTCCATCTCGGCCACGAGCTGGGCGGCTTTGAACGAGGTCAGGGTCTTTCCGGCTCCGGTCGTATGCCAGATGTAGCCGTTCCGGTCGCTGTTTTCCACCCGGTTGAGGATCTCTTCGACGGCATAGTACTGGTAGGGGCGCAGTACCATCAGGCATTTCTCGCCTTCGTGCAGGACGATGTATTTGCTGAGCATCTTGCCCAGCGTGCATTTGTCGAAGAAAAGATTGGCGAACGTGCTTAGGTCTGTAACCGGATGGTTCCCTTTGTCCGTCCAGTTGAAGGTAAAGGCGTATCCTCCGTTGGGGTTATTGGCGAAATAGCGGGTGTCCACGCCGTTCGAGATGACGAAGAGCTGGATGTAATCGAATAGTCCGTGAAATGAGGTCTTGTGATAGCGTTGTACCTGGTTGTATGCCTCTTTTAGTTCGACTCCCCGCCGTTTCAGCTCGATTTGCACCAAAGGCAGGCCGTTGATGAGGAGGGTTACGTCGTAACGGCATGTCTGATCGCCCACCATGGTGATCTGGCGGGTGACCTGGAATTCGTTCTGGCACCATTTTCGGGTGTTGAAAAATTCGATCCAGATGCGCTGGCCGTCGTCTAACGTGAAATCTTTGAGACCGCGCAGCTTTTTGGCTTTCTCGAACCGGGTGTCTCCTTCCAGATAGATCAGGATTTTTTCGAATTCCTGGTCGGAGAACCGGTCACGTCCCAACAGGTCGAGTGCTTTTCTGTTGTGCCGTTCCAGCTGGGTCTTGAAGTTGGCTTTCAGCTCCTCTTCGTTCCGGATCGAGACGTATTCATAGCTGTTGTCGATCAGCGTTTTGATCAAACCGTTCTCTAAGGCGGCTTCGCTTTGGGGGGTCATGGCGGATAATTCCTATAATACCACGAAGATACGAATTAATCCTTAATCCGGAATTCCGTGGAACGGAATGACCTGAATTTCTTGGCAGCGGATATGGATAAAGGAGATTCGAAGTCGCCGGAGCTGTCCTATTGAGTATCACCTTTCGATTTTGGATGAAGTCGATTTGTATGGGGGCCGGTGGCATGAGGTGGCAGGATGTATTGAAAATAGACCGGCGTCGCTTCTCCTGTCTTATTGGCGACATAGACGCCCATGTGTTGTTTGTTGGAATAACAGGCGGTCTTGACTAAGGTTGAATATCCGTCTTCTTCATGGAATAGTCATTGTGTTTTTGCTTTCGGTTGTGTCATGATTTTGTAAGTTTTACAGGTATACAGCATTAAAGTTAATAAAGTTGTAAGGTGTCTCAACTGGAGATATAATCCTTAGGGGTAGAAAAAGAAAACCCCGCGCGCCGAGGACACAACGGGGGAAAAAAATAGTGTAAAACAGGTCTGCCGGGGTGTCAACGTAAGCCAATCCAGAGGAGCAGCCCGATGATGCACAGGGCCATGAGCAGACTAATCAGACAGCCTTTGTAAGAGTCTTTCATAGATAGATTTCAATTTCAGCTTACATGGTAACCCACCCAGCGCAATTTCTTTCAGTTAAATATAACACAATTCCCGGAAAAGGTCGTTATATACCCCCTCCGAAAATTGTGTCACTTGATTATTCTTGTTGCAGCGGGCCTAGTCCAAACCCCGTATTCTCATCAAAGAAGATGTTAATTGTATGGCCAGTATATGCATTCTTGAATTTTCCTCTTCGAATCCAAATTTTTGCATTTCGGCTGTTCCAAATACCAGTTTCCTTCACTGCTTGGCTTGGCCAACCATACGGGAATTTATCTAAATAAAAAGAATCAGGGTAATATTTTGTATAATACTCAATTGTGCCGTTATATTTATGCCAACCTCCATCTTTGGAGATTTCGTTTTTACACGTGACTTTGATAGCATAATTTGATGGATGATTGAAGTAGGGATAAATAACAAAATGGTCTGTGTAAAATGCACTCTTCATGTCATAATATGCAGGCCTCCACTTCCCCCAAACACCATCTTTATATATTGCATATTGAAATCCTTTCTGATATGACCAGCCGAAGATTATCCCGCCAATGGCACATGCAGAAAACAACGCACAAACCCCTATCAATAATGCGCAAAAAAACGTTCTTTTTTTATTCATGGTATTAGCCTGTTAGATTAACTTGAAAAGATTCTGATTCTCGAGCCTATTTATAAGGCTGAATAAAATCATCGTCGAGAAGTGCTTTCGCCTTGTTGTAATACTCTTTAGCCACCAATTCGTCATTCAGTTTATAGGCGACGTATCCCATTTTATAATAGGCTTTTTGTCCCATTACATCAATGTCGACCTCATTTTGAATGTTTGGAATTGTACATACAGCATTAAACTTGGAAATGCAAGCGGAATAACAGAGCTGTGCTTCTGTGTATTTTTCGGATTCAAAGTGGGATTCGCCTAATTCATAGAAAATATCATATAATGTTATCGCTTGATCTATTGGATCAGAAATGCCATTGGATAATCTCAACATTGATTCCAATGTCTGGATTTTTGTTGAGGAGAATTGATTGTATTCAGTTTTAGATATGCTAATTCCTGTAGGGTCGTACAAATCAAGGATATTGGATAACAAGTCGACCTTTCCCCACATAATATCTAACTTTTCATCCATATTGGTAATGGAACTCAAGTGTTTATCTATGATATTGCATGCATTACTTAAATATAAAACATATCGTTCTATACGTTCGGGTGTTGTGCCAAATGTTACTTTACCATCTTCACTTTGCCATACCGCCTTTGCTTTTTCTGCAAAAGGTTTTAACTCATTCAAACATTTAGCTGCTTCTGGAGAGATGTCTGTATTTGTTTGTGCAGTTGTTGTTGCCGTAATCAGAATAGCAACTAAAGATAGAAGTAGGTTTTTCATAGTGTAAATGTTTTTTCGCCCCTCCGCCTCAAGAGGGGGTGTTTTTAATGGATTCATTTCGAGAGGTTTTAGATTGCGTAGACAATCTAATCGAAATCTTTATTTTCTACTCAATTTCAGACAAGGACTTTGTTCTTTGTTGATTGTATGCAGAGTGAGGTGTTCTAAAACACATCTTCTTCTTTTGCCCAAGCTCAGAAAATACTTCTGTAACTAAAGGTTATATCTATTTGTCGCAGATTGTACCATCGGCATATCTAATTCGAGATAAACCAAACTGTTTAGGTCTGTTATCATTGTGGTCTAATATGCGAAAAGACAATAATTTTCGTTCATTAGGTGCTATTCGTGTCTTTATTCTTATAGTAGATTGGCGAGCAAAGAGATCGAATTGATCATCAGAATAACCAACTATAATTTCCACATTTTCAATGTATTTGTTTGATATGTTTTTAATTGAAAAATTTACTATTGGATTCCAATTATCATCATAAGTGAGGGCAATGTCTTTCCATGTTTTCTCATAGTCTTCGAGTTTTTGAGCTTTAATAGCAGCATTGGCATTTAATAGCAGAACTACTAAAAGCAAAATTGTCTTTTTCATGATCATTGAATTAAAACAGTGTAAATTCCGTGATTGCTTTTTAGACTGTTTTCAGTTGTTGAAAGCTTCACTTGGTTGTTCCTTTGCAAACAGCACTTGTTAAACTTGTTTTATAGTCCTGTTGCTTTTGTGTTATTAATTATCTAATACTCTTAGGCTTGTATGTTGGAACCAATCGCGGGGCAACATCTCCATCGTAGGGTCTGCGATATGTGTTGTTGTATTCATCCTTATCTTTTGCCCACATTTTATATGTACTATAGTGTCTATTCCATGATTGGAAATCAGCGTATTTCTTTGACTCTATAACATCGATCTTTCCTATTGTGATCTTTTCCCCCAATGCCGAATGTCCGTAACTGTCCGTTTCTTTATGCTGTATTACAATCCATATGACATTCGATTGCGATTTGATGACTTGCTGATATACAAATTCGTCAAACTCCTTAAATGAAAACGAACCCCAATCGACACTAAATCCCATCTCCCTTGGATAAGGGAAATCTTCCGCTATAATGTTATTATTTTCCAGGTAGATTTTTGTGTCTCCTATTTTCTTAGGAGTTAAACCCGATAAAGAATCACAAGCACTCAATATAAGTGCGCATAAAAAGAACACCTTTTTCATAACTATTTAGGTTTTTCGCCCCTCCGACTCCGAGAAAGACAGGGTGTGTAGAAAAAAGAAAGTGTGGAGTCGTTAGTTTATCTGAGTAGAGGCTCTGGAATGCCAAGTCGCAAATAAACAATACCCCACACCTGTATATAGTACACCTTAGAACAAGGTATACGAATACAAGTGAATGAGTGTTGCTATTTTCCTTGCGACTTTGAAATTTTCCAGATTTCTACTCAAGGACAAAAGCTAAACACTTTCATCGAAATATGTCTGCCGAGATTGCTCCCGACAGCTACAAAGATAGAAAATGTTTTGCTGCGAACACTCTTTTGGGGTATTGCAACGACAAAGGTCGCCCAAACTTTTTGAAATCTCGCTATTGAACCGAAACTATGTTCGCCGTAAGCTGGAGATATTGGCCTTTCACTCGCCGCAGATTTGGGCTATGACCCAGTCCATATAGACGGCTTGGCCGCTTGTAGTACGTCCCCACCAACAACAACCGTAGTCGTCGATTACCACTTCACCCTGTTCTGCGAGTTTGGCAGCCAGCCAGTCGCTCACCAACCACCATTCCAAGACTTCACAACCGGCATCATACAACGATTCGCCATCCAGCTTACCGCACTGGATCAACTCTTCGACGACGGAGGATTGGGGGTACAGCACATGAATCTTCGTTAAAGTTTCTCTATCCATAAGGCTCTCTGTTTAAAGTTCTCGGAACCTAAAGAGTGTCTTAGGATTTAACGGTTGTGCGTATATAATAGATAGATAAAATCTACCAGCTATTTTCCCGCAACCAACGGGGAGGGTATCAAAAAGGAGTATCCCAGTGCGCGCGATATATGTGGTAAATATCAGCGGATAAATCGATATTGAGTCGTTCTGCCGGTGCCGATACGTTCCAACACACCCGTTTCGACTGCTGTAGCAAGATCGCGGCTGGCTGTTGCGGAAGAGATATCCTTGAAATAACGCAGGTAATCGGCGCGCGCAAACCGGTCGTTCTCTGCCTGCATCCGAAACAGTTCGATTCGTTCCCCGGCTGAAAGCGTGATGTTCTGCGTTTGTAACAGCTCCTCCAGCGAATGGTCGATAATACCGAGCATGAACTCTACGAAAGAGGTTGAATGTCCTACATTGTCCGACAACTCCAACACGCGGTAATACTCCTCCTGCTGTGATTTGATAAGCGTCTCGATCGGCACGTATTCGAATACCGGATTATACCGGCTCAATAAAACGGTATGCCACAGGCGTCCCATACGTCCGTTGCCGTCCAAAAACGGATGGATATACTCGAATTCGTAATGAAAGACACAACTTTTAACCAACATCAGATCCGGATCGGTTTTCAGATAATGCAACAGGTCGTTTAACTGTGTCCTGACTCTTTCAGCCGGCGGTGCCAAGTGCGTAAGCTGTTCACCTTTGACGATACCCACAGAACTTCGACGCAACTCGCCGGGATGGTCGATCAGTCCGTTCATCAACAGTCGATGGGCCTTGCAGATCGATTCAATGCTGTACGGCTTGAACTCAGCCAAACGGTCATAGGTCGTTATGGCGTTCTGTACCTCCAGAATATCTCGCCGTGGAGCCACAACCCGTTTATGGTCGAGAATCGCCGTAACCTGTTCGACAGTCAGGGTATTACCTTCCACAGCCAGCGAAGAGTGAATCGTACGGATGCGGTTTCGTTTCCGCAGTTCGGTAGGCGCTTTATGCAGATAGGCTGCTTTGACCTCTCCCAACTTTTCCGAAATGGAAACGATCAGGTTAAGGATAGTGGGATTAATTGTATAAGGCGGCTTCATGATCGTATCATTTGATAGCATCAAAGATAGGGAAAGAATTTCAAAACCGTATCGGCAGTCTGTGTTACGGGATCAGTAATAGATAGCTAACAGAACCTTTTTTGAGTAGAAAATGAACTTTATATAGAACAGATTGATTTGCTCCTCAAAAAAAGTTCTACGGTTTATTTAATGCGAGCAATGGCGTAACGGATAATGGTCAGGCACTTCACCTTTTTTCCATCCGAATAGATCGACGATTCTTTGGCTTTGCACCATCGCTTGAATATCCGTTGCTTTGGCCTTGTGTGAGATATCCAATTGGTCGTAAATGGCCTGTAATTCGCGTTTTATTCGGGTAACGGTCTGGGACTTTATTCCGGAAATGTCTGCTTACAGAGTCGCACTATTTTATCGATGGTCGAAATATTCAGTTGGGCAACCGACTTTCGTCGAATGTTTCCAGGTGTTTGGCGTTCGCATATTTGCTTACACAACAGGCTGTAAAACGTGTAAAACACCTCGGAAACGGGCAAAAAAAAGAGAGCTACAAATCTGTAACTCTCTGATGATCTGGTGGGAGCTGAGGGATTCGAACCCCCGACCCTCTGCTTGTAAGGCAGACGCTCTGAACCAACTGAGCTAAGCTCCCCTGCGCTGATTGCGATACAAAGGTATCGCTTTTTTCCGATTCTCCAAAAACCAGGGAGATTTTTTCTGCACTTTTTTATGAAAAACCATGCAAGTGGTTAACAATCAGTGTTAAGAAAATTTAATCTTTTTGCTCGAATGTTTTGAGGGCCGCCGAGTCCGTTGCGCTCAGCGAGTCGGCCGGTGGTAACATTTCTGTCGGAGCGGCCATTTCGGGTGTGATGCGCAGCGAACCGTCGCTCGCACTCCGGGCTCCGCGGACGAAGACGTCGCGGATGTAGTTCCGCAGGTTCACGCGCGTGGTCTCGATGATCGCCACCCGGGTCGGCAGGTTCGAGTCTTTGTACCGCGCCCGCGTGATCTTGAAGTCGAAGTCGTCGAGGTTGCCGAAGATGTCGACCCCGAGTCGGAACGGAATCGGCGATTTCAGTACCGAAATGTGGTAGTTGAAGGTCATGTCCATCTTGTGCACCCCGCTGACGGCAGCCCGGTAACGGTCGATTTCGATGACGAACGGGAAAATCTCGATCTGCGAGTCCCGCACCAGAAATTCAGCCGAAATGTGGTCGATCAGGTTGCGCTTTTTGTTCTTGAACATCAGCATCTTCGAGATTTCGGTAAAGGTCTCGCCGTCCAGCAGCACGAGGCTGTCGCCCGAGATGTGGCACGCGGCGTCGACTGTCGGCAGGAGGATGTTCATCGCGCTGTCGATCCGTGTCGTCGCCGCTAACTGGCAGTCCACCACGCCCGAAAACGACCGGAGCATCGGCATCAGGGTGTCGATCGACGGAATCAGTTCGATGAGCCGTGCCACCTGCATCTTCTCCATCTCCAGGTCGAACCCGGCCTGGATGTCTTTCGGTGTGCGGGTCGAATAGAGGCCTGTCATCCGCAGGTTGCCGGCATTGCTGCGCATGGTGAGATCGGAGAGCTGCAGCACCCGGTTGCGGGCGATCACTTCGCCCGAGAGGCTGTCCAACTGCAGGTTGGCGTACATCCCCCGACGGATCGTCAGGTCGAACCGCATGTCGATGTTGCCCGGAATGACCAGCAGTGTGCCGGCGGCGGTCGTGTCGGCGGACTGGAGGATGCGTTCCTCCAGCTGGTCGTCGCTTTCGGTCTCACTGACGCCGCCCTGTGCCACGAGGGTTGAACCGGCATTCGCCACGCGGATGATTTCGTTCAGGTTGAGCGTGTCGGCCGCCACTTCGAGGTCGCCGCGGATGCGGCCGCGGCCCAGCATGGCGCGGCGGAGGCCGGAGATTTCGCCCGTCAGCACGGCCTGCGATTCGCCGGCTTTGACGAACGTGCGGTTCAGGCGTACTTCATCGGTGTTGAATGCGATGTCGATGTCGCGCAGGGTGGTGGGCAGCGGGAAGTAGGGGGTGACGATCCGTCCCGACCGGGCACGGATCGCTCCGTTCAGCTGCCACCGCCGCAAGGCGTTGCCGATCTCCGACGAGACGCGCATGTCGATGTCGTTTTCCGCGAATTCGTCGACCGGTCGGCTGGCGGTTCCCTGCAAAGCCCGGGCATGGGCGAACAGCGAGTCGCGCGGTACGTCGGGATAGATCCGCTGCAGCGAGTCGAGCCGATGGGCGCGCCGCTGCAGCCGGGCGGTGTCGGGCCGGTTGAGGGTGGCGTTCAGCGCGACGCTGCCGCGGGTGACGGAGAATCGTCCGGAGGGCTGGCGCAGCGAGAGCCGACGGGCCTCTATCCGGAAATCCAGTTGCGGAATCTTCGGGTTGTCGTCGGCCGGCAGGATGCTCCACTGCGAGTCGATCCGACGACCGATAACGGTTGTCGAGTCGCCCAGGACGATCCGCAGGCCGGCGGCGGCGAGTGTCCCCTGCGACGGGTGTACCGCCGTGGTGTCCCGAACCAAATTTTTGGTAGCCGTGGTGGCGTGTATCCTGATCTTCTGGCCTTTGACGCAGAGGTCGTGTCCCATGTCCATGTCGATGGTGTCCAGGCTGAGGGTCGCTCCGACAGCCTCCGTGCCGGTCGCGATCAGCGAGTCGCTCGCGGTCAGTCCGGTGCCCATCCCGAAGCGTCCGCCGTCGACGGTCAGTCGGAACTGGCGGTTCGGCATGACGACGGCCAGGTCGTCCATCGTCAGACGGCCTCCGATGCGTGCTGCGCCGATTTGTCCCAGATTCAGCTGGCTCAGCCGGGCGTGGCCGCGCAGGTCCATGGCGATCCGCCCGCCGAAGGTCGAGCCGTCGGGAGCGGGGAAATGGCGGCTCAGGTAGTCTAACGAAAGGTCGCCCTTCACCGCGCCGTTGAAGCCGGCGTCACCGGTCAGACGGTCGAGGTCGCCGTGTGCCTCTAACCGCATGCCGATGCCGGACACTTTGAATTTCCGCAATTCGACGCCTGTCGAGTCCGGGTGTCGCGGCCGGAACCGGAGGGTGGCGTCCAGTGCCAGCGTGTCGATGCGGCTGCCGTTCCGGTCTTTGACGTAGAAGAGGTAGCCGGCCGGCATGCGGTAGTCGGCGGTGATGTCGGGCAGGGCGCCGGTGGCCGGATTCCACGGGCCGTCGATCCGCAGGTCGAGCGCGGCGGCGAGGTCGGTCTCGTAGTCGCGCGCGAGGGGCATGACGGAGGTGGGGATCAGCCGCAGCAGGCCGGCGATGGGAAGCCGCGGACTCTGTACGCCGATCGCCGTCACGATGCTGTCGCCGCGGAAGATGGCCTGACCGGCCGCCGTGACGAGTATGTCGTTGAGCCGGAGGTCGAAACGGTTTACGTTCAGCTCCCGGCGGTCGGGCCCGTCGAAACGCAGGGCGGTTCGCAGTTGCAGCGAGTCGAGCCCGTCGAACGCACCGGCGTGTATCTTTTTGGCGTCGAGGCTGATCCGGAGTCCTTCGCGCCGTCCGCCGTCTGCCGTGAGGCTGTCGATCCGCAGGCCGGCGGATTGGCCGCCGAGGCTCAGCTCGGCCGTGCACTCCCGCAGCCGCAATCGCCGGATTTCGTTCCGGAACAGGTCGGTCGAGAGCTGGCCGCGGACGAAGAAGCTCCGCAGGTGTACCGTCCCGGCCATGCTGTCGGGGCGACTGTCGTAGACGGCGTGCAGCCCTTTGCGCACGGATATGCGTTCGATGTCGATCTCGAAAGCGTCGCCGGTGGTGTCGGTCTCTTTCCGGGCGGTGGTGTCGGCGCGGTAGATCTCCCAGTTGGCGGTGCTGTCGGGTGCCACAAAGGCGTGCAGGTGCGCCGCTTCGAGGGCGATGCGCCGGATGTCGGCGCGGCCGGAGGCGAGTTTCCACGGGTTGAGCGAGACGGCGAGACGCCCGATCCGGGCCAGGGTGTCGGCTTCGGCGGGCAGGGTGACGCGCACGGAGTCGGGCAGCCGGTCGAAAGCGTGGCTGACGACCTCGGCGCCGTGCAGTTGCAGGGTGACGTAGGGGAAGTCGCGGAAGAGGGCGACGCTGACGGTGTCGAACCGCACCTGGGCGTCGAGGTAGCGGTCGCAGAGGTCGGTGACCAGCGGTGTGAGCCGTTTCGGGGTGAGGAGCAAGGCGGCTGCGCCGATGACGAGTCCGAGGAGCAGCATGAGGCTGCCGAGGGGGATGAATATGAGTTTTTTGATTGTCTTCCGTTTCATACGGACAAAGATACGAAAACTTGGCGGGAGGTCGGGTGCGGTTCGGGGGCAAGATACGGCGAACATAGTTCCGGGTCAATAGCGGAATTTCGGAAAGTTTGGCCGAACTTTGCCGGCACAATACCCCGCAGAGTGTTGTTTGCGGCGAAACATTTTCTATCTTTGTCGGTGTCGGGCTCTTCCGCGAGGCGGGCCCGGCGGACATATTTCGATGAAAGTGTTTAGCTTTTATCCTTGCGTAGAAATCTGGTAAATTTCAAAAGAATCAAGGATAGCAATAACACTCGTCACTTGTATTGGTATACTTCGTTCTGAAGGTATACTCTTACAGGTGTGGGGTATTGTTTATTTGATTCTTAGGTTTGCCAGAACCTCTACGCAGATAAACTAACGACTCCACACTTTCTTTTTTTCTACACACCCCTGTCTTTCGCGGAGCCGGAAGGGCGATATTTTTTCGAAAAAGATGAAAAAATATTTCCTCATCATTTTAACGCTGTGGTTTGCCATTGCGCTGTCATCGTGCAGCAAACCCGAAGAGATCCGAGAACCCGACACCGACAAGGTCGATCCGGGCAACAAACCCGCAGACGACGATAACTCAGACGATTCGGACGACGATTCGGATGATTCGTCGGACGACGAAGCCGAAAAATCGTGCAGTATCGCCGTTACGATAAACTACATTACGGATACCCCTCAGAGAGAGGCGGATAAAAAATTTTACTTTGAGATCGCAGGTGATGCGGAAGGCGTGGTTACCATCGACTGGGGAGACGGCACGGTCGAAGATTTAGAATATATAAAAGTTTACAGAGGGTCTTCCTCCATGTACGGAAGCAACTTTTCGCACGCTTATGAAAAGACAGGAACCTATAAGGTAAAGATATTCGAAAAGCATGGGTCGATAATGTTGTTCGGATGCGACCGTTACCAGTGCAATTATGAAAACAGATACAGCTCCCTTAAAATCATCGACTGTCCGCAATTAGAATATTTATATTGCTATAACGGTCGGTGGTGGTCCATCATGGAATTATCCGATAATAAGCTGGATGTGCTGGAGCTAAGCGGATGTCCGGACTTACGTTATTTATACTGTTATCATAATAACCTGACCTCATTAGATATTAGCGGCTGTCCGAAATTAGAATATGTATTTTGCGGTGGTAATTCGCTGGCTGAACTGAATATCAGCAAAAACACAGCATTAAAAGAGTTATATTGTGCAGTTAATCAATTGACAGAACTAAATGCTGACAAGTGCACACAACTGCAGCGACTGGATTGCAGTTATAATAGACTTATTGCATTGGAAGTCAGTGAATGTCTTGCACTACTACTTTTAGATTGCGAAAACAATCGACTGACCGCATTGGATGTAAGGAGGAATTTGGCATTAACATATTTGAAATGTTCAGACAATCGACTGGCCGCATTGGATGTGAGAGAAAATGCGGAATTATCTTCTTTATATTGCTTTCGTAATCAACTAACAGCCTTAGATGTTAGTAAAAATTTAAAATTAGATGCATTAGATTGCTCGAGCAACCAATTGGCTGAATTGGATGTCAGCAAATGTACTTTATTGAGCGGTAAATTACACTGTGAAAGCAATAAATTGACCTCTCTCAATGTGACGGGATGTGAGCATATAACCGAGTTGTATTGCCAGGAAAATCAATTGACTTCCTTGGATGTCAGCGGGTGTACGGCCTTGATGACTTTATGTTGTCAGGAAAACCAATTGACGTCTTTAGATATTAGTGGGTGTTCTTCATTAGGGAGCTCTTCTTATTATAGCAATGCATTGGTTTGTTATCATAATAAACTGTCGGAATCCGCAATGGAAAATATTTATA
Source organism: uncultured Rikenella sp. (assembly GCF_910577125.1). Taxonomy (GTDB): domain Bacteria; phylum Bacteroidota; class Bacteroidia; order Bacteroidales; family Rikenellaceae; genus Rikenella. Next base: position 7,107 of record NZ_CAJTMN010000030.1, on the reverse strand, counting down.
ATGATTTACCAACTACCGGAAATCGTCCTACAATTCAGGTAGATAAAGCTACTGTCGGGGACTATGCGATTGCTGCTAAAAAAGGTTGGACAGTTTGGCTGCAGGAGTAATTTCTCGTTTTCTGTTCGGCAGAGGTAAAAAAAGCGGGCGGGTTTCCATATGTGGAAACCCGCCCGCTCGCGTTGTAAAGGGTAAGGCGGCAGGGAACCCCGCCGCTAAAAACTACTTCCGAATGGCAGCAACTCCCGGCAGCTCCTTGCCTTCCATATATTCCAGCAAAGCCCCGCCGCCGGTCGATACGTAGCTCACTTTAGTCGCCATTCCGAACTTGTTGATGCAGGCCACGGAATCCCCGCCCCCGATCAACGAGTAGGCGCCTTTCGCCGTAGCCTCTACGATCGCCTCGGCAATCGCTTTCGACCCGTTGGCGAAGGTGTCGAATTCGAACACCCCGACCGGCCCGTTCCACAGGATGGTCTTCGAGTCTTCGATCACTTTGCGGAATTTCGCTTCGGTCTTCGGCCCGATGTCCATCCCTTCCCAGCCGTCCGGAATGTCGTTGGCCGGGCAGATCTTCACGTTGGCGTCGTTGCTGAACGCGTCGCCGCACCGGGCATCTTCGGCCAGTACCAGGTTCACGCCCAGCTTCTTGGCCTTTTCGATAATTGCCAGGGCGGTGTCGAACTGGTCTTTTTCGCAGATCGAGTTCCCGATCTTGCCTCCCTGTGCCGCCATGAAGGTGTAGGTCATTCCCCCGCCGAGGATCAGGTTGTCCACCTTCTCCATCAGCGACTCGATGATCGTGATCTTGGTCGAGACTTTCGAACCGCCCAGAATCGCCGTAAACGGCTTCTTCGGAGCCTGCAGCACGCCGTCGATGGCTTTCAGCTCCCCTTCCATGATGTAGCCGAACATCTTGTCGTTCGGGAAGAATTCGGCGATCAGCGCCGTCGAGGCGTGTGCCCGGTGGGCCGTCCCGAATGCGTCGTTGATGTAGCAGTCGGCATACGAGGCGAGTTTCTTGGTGAACTCTTTCTGGGCCTCTTTCACCTTAGCTTTGGCGGCTTTCTTTTCGTCGTCCGTGGCGTCTTCTTTCAGGCCGCGCGGTTTCCCCTCTTCTTCCGCGTAGTAGCGCAGGTTTTCGAGCAGCAGCACCTGCCCCGGCTTCAGAGCGGCCGCTTTCTGTGCAGCCTCGGCCCCCATGCAGTCGCCTGCGAACTCGATCTTCTGACCCAGCAGTTTTTCGACGGTCGGGATGATGTGCTTAAGCGAGTATTTCTCTTCCGCGCCCTTCGGCCGTCCGAGGTGCGACATGAGGATGACCGATCCGCCCCCGGCCAGTACTTTCTTGATGGTCGGAATCGCGGCCCGGATGCGGGTGTCGTCCGTCACGTTGAAGTTGGCGTCCAACGGCACGTTGAAGTCTACACGGATAATCGCCCGTTTGCCGGCGAAATCGAATGTGTCGATTGATTGTTGCATGGTTGTTTATGATTCGTTTTACGTGAAAGCACAAGACGGTTTACTGTGACAAAAATAGGGATTATTTCGGATTATCGTGCAGAAATAATCGGGAACCTCGTCCGGAGGGGCGATGCCGGGGTGGACGGACGGGCGGAAAAACGTAATTTTGGGGCGGATAATGCTCGGACATTTCGGTATGCGCAACCCTTATATCAGTTTTCTTCAGGCTTTCGGCATCCTGCTGGTGGCGGTCGGCCACGCCTTTCCGACCGACGGCCACGGGGCGCTGCTTTACCGCTGGATCTACAGTTTCCACATGCCGCTGTGGATTTTTCTGTCCGGTTATCTGCTGCGGTATACCGCAGCCGGATCCGGCTACACCGAATCCGGCTCTTCTTTGGTAAACATCCCGGTCGGGGCGTTCGTCGCCAAAAAGGCGAGGCGGCTGCTGGTACCCTATTTCGTGCTCAGTACGCTGGTCTTTCTGCCCAAAGTGTGGCTGAGCCGGTGGGCGGTGAAACCGGTCGAGCTGTCGTGGGGCGCCTACTTCGAGATGCTGCTCGTGCCGTCGAAAAACGTGATCGTCTACTACTGGTTTCTGCCGACGATCTTTCTGCTGCTGGTCGGGACGGTGCTCGCGGCCCGGGGGTTGAGGCGGCTGGGAGTCGGCGGACGGGTGCCGCTGTGGGTCTGGGCGGTGGCGGCGCTGGCGTTGTCGGTCTTCAATCCGCTGGCCGGTGTCGGGTGGCTCAATCTGGGCGGGGTGGTCAAGTCCGGCTTTTTCTTCGTGCTGGGCATCGTCTATTGCGCGTATCAGCGGGAGATCGACGAGGGGCTTTCGTTGGGCAGCCTGTGGGCGCTGGCGGGCTGGGGGGCGACATCGGTGCTGGCGACGGTGACCGGCTACGGGGCGGCGAATCCGCTGGCGGAGCGGCTCACGGCGGTTTGCGGCATCCTGTTCGCGCTGTCGCTGGGGCGGTTCTATCTGCGGAGCGGGTGGCGGCTGCTGGCGCCGCTCGACGGGGCGACGTATGCGATCTTTCTTTTCTCGTGGTTTCCCCAGTCGGCGCTGCGGGTGGTGCTCTACGACTGGGCGCACCTCGATCCGTGGATCGGCGTGCCGGTCAGCACGGCGGCAGGGGTGGCGGTGCCGTGGCTCGTGTGGCGGGGGCTGCTGTGGGCCAAGCGGTGGCGGCTGGGACGGATTTTGGCGGCGGGGTGCGGACAGTAAGTTTTTTTCTTTATCTTTATAAGGTTTTAAACCGAAAACGAGTCGATACGATGAAGAAAATCTCTCTGATTTTGTGCGCTTTGCTGGTCGTTTGCGGAGCAAGCGGCGCCAGGCGGCCCGCTGCGGAACCGGCGCCGGTACGGGTGGCGTGCGTCGGGAACAGCATCACGTACGGTATGCTGGTCGAAGACCGCGAGCGGAACTGCTATCCGGCGGTGCTGGGGCGGATGCTCGGTGTGGGATACGACGTCCGCAATTTCGGCCACAGCGGCGCCACGCTGCTCAACAAGGGGCACAATCCGTACACCAAGACGAAAGAGTATGCCGAGGCGATCGCTTTCCGGCCGGACATCGTGGTGATCCACCTCGGTATCAACGACACCGACCCGCGCAACTGGCCGAATTTCCGGGACGAGTTCATTCCGGACTACGCGGCGCTGATCGAGAGCTTCCGCGAGGCCAATCCGGCGGCGAAGGTTTACATCTGCCGGATGACGCCGATTCCGCACCGCCACCGGCGGTTCAAGGCGGGGACGCGCGACTGGCACCACCAGATTCAGGAGGCCATCGAGCGGGTGGCGGCGTCGCAGCGGACGGGGTTGATCGACTTGGAACCGGTACTGAAAGACCGGCCGGAGCTGCTGCCGGACGCCGTGCATCCGAATGCGGAGGGGGCGCGGCTCTTGGCCGAAGAGATTTATCGCGCGCTGACGGGTGATTACGGGAAACTGCGGATGTCGCCGGCCTATACGGATCGGATGGTGCTCCAGCGGGGAGTGGTGACGCGGGTCGGCGGCCGGGCGAATGCCGGCCGGCTGGTGACGGTGACGGTGGCCGACACGGTGCGGAGGGCGAAGTCGGGGCGGATGAAATACGGTAAGGTCTATGCTACGGACACGGTGACGGCGGGTGCGGACGGCCGGTGGGAGGTGCGGCTGCCGCTGGAGGAACCGATGCTCTCGGGGGTGCTGGCGATCGCGACGCCCGATACGGTGGCTCTGTATCGGGATGTGGCGGTGGGCGAGGTGTGGATCGCGGCGGGGCAGTCGAACATGTCGTGGCCGGTGGCGCGCGCGGCGGAGCGGGCGGAGGCGAGGCCGACCGACCGGATCCGGCTCTTCCGGGCCGATCCCACGTTTGCCGATGAGCGGGGGCGGCTGGATAGCACGGAGCTCGATCGGATGAACCGGCTGGACTATATCCGGAATCCGCGGGGATGGGTCTCGGGCAGCGACACGGCGGCGGTCGATGGATTTTCGGCTGTCGGCTGGTTCTTCGGGCGGATGCTGGCCGACTCGCTGGGGCCGGAAGTGCCGGTGGGGCTGATCCAGATTGCACTGGGCGGGGCACCGGCCGAGGCGTTCGTCTCGCGGCGTATCCTGGAGGATGATCCGGTGCTGGTGGACGTGCTCTACGACTGGCGGAACAACGAGATGGCGCAGGATTGGGTGCGGAGCGTGATCCGCGGCAATCTGGAGGGGGTGAAGAATCCGTTGCAGCGGCACTTTTTCGAACCGGCCTACCTGTACGAGAGCCGGGTGGCTCCGCTGGCGGCGGGGTACGATGCCGATGGGGTGATCTGGTACCAGGGGGAGAGCAATGCCCACAATGTGGAGTTGCATGAAAAGGTTTTCCCAGCGGTGGTGCAAAGTTTTCGGGAGGCGTTTGATAAGGCCATACCCATGCCGTTTTATTTTGTCCAGCTCTCGTCGCTGAACCGGCCGAGCTGGCCGCACTTCCGGGACAGCCAGCGGTGGTTGGTGCAGCGGCTGCAAGGGGTTGAAATGGCAGTAAGTTCGGACTTGGGGGATTCGACGGATGTCCATCCGCGGCGCAAGAAGCCGATCGGCGAGCGGTTGGCTTTGTGGGCCTTGCATAAACAGAGTCCCTGGTATCACAGTCCTAAGGTCAAAGGCACATTATATAATAGACGGGGTACGGTAAATGTCTATTTCGATCAGCCGCTGGCCTCTTCGGACGGTGAGGCGTTGCGTACTTTCGAGCTGGCTGGCGAAGACGGGATATTTTATCCGGCGACAGCCGAGATAGACAGTATCTGTCGGGCGGTCAGGATCTCTTCGCCGGATGTGGAAGATCCATATACGATCAGATATGGCTGGCAGCCGTTCACGCGGGCCAATCTCTGTGGAACGGGGCCTCATAAATTGCCTGTATCCACTTTCGAAATACCGGTTTTTCGGGAATAGAAAAATCAATCGATAGAAAATGGCTGAATTTAAAAAGGTGGAGACCCCGATCGAAGGACTGTTCGTCGTGGAGCCGACGGTGTTCGGCGATGCGAGGGGATTTTTTATGGAGACCTATGCCAAACGCGATTTCGATGCGATGGCGGGCTGTCCGGTCGATTTCGTGCAGGACAACCACAGCAAGTCGCGGCGCGGGGTGTTGCGCGGGCTGCATTTCCAGACGCAGCATGCGCAGGGCAAGCTGATTCGGGTCGTCGCGGGGGCGGTCTATGACGTGGCGGTCGACCTGCGGGCCGGGAGCCCGACCTACGGGCGGTGGCACGGGGTGGAGCTGTCGGCGGAAAACAAACGGCAGTTCTATGTCCCGGCGGGATTCGCGCACGGTTTTCTGACGCTGGAGGACGACACGGAGTTCCTCTACAAATGCACGGACTACTACCATCCGGAGTTCGACGGTGGGGTGCGGTGGAACGATCCGCAGATCGGGGTGGACTGGCGGCTGGCCGAATACGGCTTCGATCCGTCGGGCGAGGGGCTGCTGCTCTCGGCGAAGGATCGGGTGCAGCCGCTGTTGGCGGAGTTGTAGGCTCGGTACCCATAACAAAGCATCCCGGGCGATGCCTCGTCTCTGTATTTGCGAGGTGTCGTCCGGGATGCTTTTGTCTCGGCGGGAGCCGGTTACCACTCGACCGGGTCGGGCAGCAGATTGCCGTCGGCGGCATCTTCGGCCGTGAAGGTGGCGCCGCGGTATTGCACGCAAAGCATCGTGAGCGGTTCGGTGCCGTTGTTGCGCACGGAGCGCCGGCCGGCGGGAGCTACGCGGACGACGTTCCCTTCCGATACGGGGAAGACCTGGCCGTCTACCTGAAATTCACCCGATCCGCTGAGGAAGAAGTAGAGTTCTTCGTGGGTTTTGTGGGTGTGGAGGAATCCCGTTTCCGTCCCCGGCTGGAATACCTGGAACGAAAACTCGCCGCCCGTCGCGTTTACGGCGCTGCCGCCGAACACTTTGCCAGGAATCCTGACTTCGGGCCCCAGTTCGAGTACATACTCTCCCAGTTCGTTCAGCTTGCCGATCCGGATCGCGCTGAAGTTGGCGCCTGTCGCCGATTTTTCAATCTGTTTCATCATTGTGTTGGTTTTGGTTCGTGCTGCAAAACTATGTGGTTTTAGTATGTCTGTCAAGAAGTTACATTTTTGTCCGATGGTAACCTTTCGGTCGCTTTTGTTGAGTGACAGCGGGTTGTAAAACGAAAAAATGTCGATTTTTTCGACTCGTTTATTAACTTTGTAAACGAGAGCTGCTAACTTTCGGTTAGCGGGTTCGACGATAATCAGTTCAGCATATGCGAAAAGCGGAAGAGAAAAATTCGATCCTCGAAATCTGCCCGATTCGGAACGTGGTCGCCCGGTTCGGCAACAAGTGGTCGCTGCTCGTGGTCTTGATCCTGAGCGAGCGGGAGGCGATGCGCTTCAACGAGTTGTGCCGGGCGATTCCGGACATCTCGTCGCGTGTGTTGTCGAGCACGCTCAAGATGCTCGAAGCGGACGGGCTAGTGAGTCGCACGGTCTATCCGGAGGTGCCGCCGCGGGTCGAATACCGGCTGACGGAGATCGGCCGTTCGCTGGTTCCGCTGATCGGCCAGCTGACCGAGTGGGCTCAGGCGAACATGAAGTCTATCGTGGCGCATCGCCGGGCTTATGAGACGGGGAGGGAACCGGCATAAGGATTTGTTGTTGTGGGGTAAACCCGGTTTGAGTCCTGCGGAACGTGAGGCGCGCGGACAAAGAATTGGGGTAGAGGCTGCCCATTGGGAGTGCGGCACGCACCGCCCGCCCGGCGGACGCGTTCGCGCCACGGCGGGCGGCCTTTATTACTTTCAAGAACCCGCGCGCCGACGCCTGAAAAGGGAAATCGTCAAAACTCGCTTGCGTGTTTTGACTGGATTTCCCAAAGGCGCGCGGCAGAGAACGGGGCGAGGAGTGGGGCTACTCCAGCCATTTGCCCACCGCGGGCACGCGGGGCCCGCCCGGCCGACGCGTTCGCGTCATGGCGGCCGGCCGTTATTACTTTTGTTATAGCCTAACGCGCGCCACGCCTTAGGAGGGAAATCGTCAAAACTCGCTTGCGTGTTTTGACAGGATTTCCCAAGGCGCGCGGCAGAGAACGGGGCGAGGAGTGGGGCTACTCCAGCCATTTGCCCA
>NZ_CAJTMN010000029.1 GCF_910577125.1 uncultured Rikenella sp. | reverse complement strand
TACCCTACCTTACGGCTCGAAAAGCCGCGCGGGCCGAAAAATCCATTGCAGTTCGACGCCAGCGAAGGGCGCAACGAGCTCCGTCGAGTTGCAGCCCGCCGCCGGAGGTGGCGACGGACTGCACGGCCCTGCGGGCCGTAACTATTCAGCCCAATTCTCGGCCTCGTGTCGGCCTCACTGCGGCTCCGCTGTCGCTCCGCCGTGTCCGCGCGCGGGCGGAAATCCTGTTAGAACAATTCACCATTGTTCTAACGATTTCCTTCTCCAGCGGTCGCACGCCGGGACACTTCAGCCGTCGCCCGCTGGGATTTCATCTCGATTTTGCTCTCCGCAAAATGAGCGAAATCCCTCTTTAAGCGGGCGGGCGACGGAAATGAGTTCTGTCCGCGCGCCTTCGGGCACTCCGACAGGGCCGCCTCTACCCCAACTGGATGGGACTGCGCTCAGGCCGCGCAGGCCCCACGTCCCGTGGACGGGCGAAACTTGCGTTTCGCTACGGCAGCCTCGGCCCTACTCTTCACATCGTTCTCTGTCGCGCGCCTCAAGCTCCGAAGACTCAAGCTTCGAACGCGCATTCTATCGCTTTACAAAAAAACAAGGAGGTTTGCTGCATGCAGCAAACCTCCCGGTCTCCAAATCTTCGTTTTCCAAGTTCAATTACCCCAGATAGGTCTTGAGCTGTTTGCTCCGCGAGCTGTGACGCAGCCGGCGGATCGCCTTCTCCTTGATCTGCCGCACCCGTTCGCGGGTCAGGCCGAACTGTTCGCCGATCTCTTCGAGGGTCATCTCGGCCGTGCCGATCCCGAAAAAGTATTTCACGATATCCCGCTCCCGCTCCGTCAGGGTCGAGAGCGCACGGTCGACCTCGGTCGAGAGCGACTCGTTAATCAGACTGCGGTCGGCGTTGGGCGAGTCGTTGTTCACCAGCACGTCGAGCAGGCTGTTATCTTCCCCTTCGGCAAACGGCGCGTCGACCGACACATGCCGTCCCGACACCCGCAGCGTATCGGCCACCTTCTCTTTCGGCAGGTCGAGCACTTTGGCGAGCTCTTCCGGCGACGGGGTGCGTTCGTTCTCCTGCTCGAACCGGGCGAATGCCTTGTTGATCTTGTTGAGCGATCCGACCTGGTTGAGGGGCAGACGCACGATACGCGACTGTTCCGCCAAGGCCTGCAAGATGGATTGCCGGATCCACCAGACGGCATAGGAGATGAATTTGAACCCCCGGGTTTCGTCGAACTTTTCGGCTGCCTTGATGAGCCCGAGGTTCCCCTCGTTGATCAAGTCCGGCAGCGTGAGCCCCTGATTCTGGTATTGTTTGGCCACGGACACCACGAACCGAAGATTGGCTTTGGTGAGCTTTTCGAGGGCCTCCTGGTCGCCTTTTTTGATGCGCTGGGCCAACTCGACCTCTTCTTCGACGGTTATCAAATCCTCGCGCCCAATCTCCTGAAGGTATTTGTCGAGCGATGCGCTCTCGCGATTGGTGATGGATTTGGTAATTTTCAGCTGTCTCATGGAAATATGACTTGTGTATGAAATTTCGGAAGGGTGAACGCTATGTTATACGTTGGAACTGTTTTTTTGTTTCGCCCTTCGCAAAATTTAACCGGCCGGAGCGGAAAATCCGTTCGGATCGCGGAAGTTCCGCCGGCCGGTTCAATCGTTAAGACCGTTGTGCGTACCGGCCCGGGATCACTGTCCCAAGGCCTGATAGCTGACCATGCGGCCGTCGGGATAGATGCCGTCGATGGACTGCACTTTGTCGGTGATGCGGTTCAGGTCGCTGACTTCGGTAATCGCCCGGTCGTTGATGGCGGTGATGATGAAACCGCGCCGCACGCGGGATTTCGCGAGCAGGCCGCCCTCCTTGAGCTCGACGACCTGGATCCCGCCGCGAATGTTGAGCTCTTTTTTCTGTTTGTCGGTCACTTCGCGGAAGGTGGCTCCGAGCTCTTCGAGCAGGTTGGTGTCGTCTTTCCGGACGAGTTCGGTCTTGCCGGCCCGGTTGCGCAGCACCACGTCGTACGCTTTGGTCGCGCCGTTGCGACGGATCGTCACGCGAATCTTGTCGTTGGGCCGCAGCTTCGCGATGGTCTCCTGCACGTCGGCGGTGGTGTTCATCGGCCGGCCGTCGATGTGGGTCATCACGTCGCCTGCCTTGATCCCGGCTGCTTCGGCAGCGCCGTCGGCCACGATCTCGGCGATATAAATCCCGCCCGGTTCGTCAATTCCTTTCTCTTTGCCGAAGCGTTCGACCCATTCGGGGGTCGCGGCCTGGAACGAGATGCCGAGCATGGCGCGCTGCACGACGCCGTATTCGCGCAGGTCGGTCACCACTTTGCGCACGATGGAGGAGGGAATCGCAAACGAGTAGCCGGCATAGGCTCCGGTGGGCGATTTGATAACGGTATTGATGCCGATGAGCTTCCCTTCGGTGGTAATCAGCGCTCCGCCGCTGTTGCCGGGATTGACGGCGGCGTCGGTCTGGATAAAGGATTCGACTCCCATCTGGGAAGGGATCACGCCGAGGCTGCGCCCTTTGGCGCTGACAATCCCGGCAGTGACGGTCGAGGTGAGTCCGAAGGGGTTCCCGATAGCGAGCACCCACTCGCCGAGCCGCAGGGCTTCGGAGTCGCCGAAAGAGATGGTTTTCAGCCCGGTGGCGTCGATCTTCAGCAGGGCGATGTCGGTCGACGGGTCGCTCCCGACCAGCGTAGCCTTATGGGTGGTCCCGTCGTGGAGGGTGACGATCAGTTCGCTGGCTCCCTCGACGACGTGGTTGTTGGAGACGATATACCCGTCGGGCGAGATAATCACGCCGGAACCGCCCGAACGCCGCTCCTGCTCTTCGGGCTGGCTCTGCTGCTGTCCGCCTTGGGGGCCAAAAAAGAATTCGAAGGGGTCGAAACCGCCGCCTCCGAACGGGCTGGAGAGGCGTTGCACTTTCAGTTTCTGGCGGTTTTCGATATTGACCACGGCTTCGACACCCTGTTCGGCTGCGGTGGTGAAGTCGGGCAGAATACCCTGCGTCGAAGTTTCGACAGGAGTGGAAGCGAAATGGGCCCGGGCTCCCTCGCCTTCATAGGTCACGGTAGCGGCACGATCGGCAGCGTGCGGCACGGTCAGCCGGCTTACGGTGTAAGCGGCCAGCGAGCCTGCGGCTACGGAGAGGGTCAGGCTCAGAATCATCCATCGTTTTTTCATCGTATCAATTCTTCGGATTAACTGTGGAGGAGCGTTATTCCATAGGCAAATGTATCGAAAAGTATTTCGGACAAAATCAGTTTTCAGACAAAACAGGTCGGAGTAAAAACGTAGCGGGCGGGCGAAATGGTATGTCCGGGAGGCGATTTGTCGGGAGCGGGCGAAATTTTTTATTGCGGGACTGTGGCAGACGGCTCTTTTTCATGTGCCGAGCGCTCCGCCCCGGGCTTCCGCGGTTACGGAGACGGTAAAACTTGGAATGTCGGCGACGGAGGTTTCGGGTTTTCCTCCGCTACCTCTCCCCGTAAAGACTATGACTGTTGCATAACTATGAATTTCGGAGTACAAAGGCTCAATCCGGCTACGCTGGACAGTCGCGGTTTCGGTCTTCAGTTGCGTTGCCTCTCGGAATAAACGGGGCGTGTCACACTCACAATTGCCAGCCTCTACCCTATTTGCCCACCGCGGGCACGCGGGGCCCGGCCGGCCCGAGGCCAGTTCTATCCGGTTCAGAGCTCGACCGCGCGCCGACGCCTAAAGAGGGAAATCGTCAAAACTCGCTTGCGCGTTTTGACAAGATTTCCCAAGGCGCGCGGACACAACCCCAAAGCCGAAACTCTGCGACCCGCAAGGGTCGCGCGGACCGAAAAATCCATTGCAGTTCGGCGCCAGCGAAGGGCGCAACGAGCTCCGTCGAGTTGCAGCCCGCCGCGTGGGATGGCGTCGGACTGCACGGCCCTGCGGGCCGTAACTATTCAGCCCAATTCTCGGCCCCGTGTCTGCCTCACTGCGGCTCCGCTATCGCTCCGCCGCCTTGCACGTTTTTTGCGCGCCGGGCGATTCATTCTGTTTCGGCTCATCGCCGAAACAGTGGAATCGCCTCCTTAGGCGTGGCGCGCGGGATATTCCGGATAGTCGCCCGCGGGAATTTCATCTCGATTTTGCTCTCCGCAAAACGAATGAAATTCCTCTTAAAGCGTGGCGCGCGAATATTCATTGCCTGAATAACAACGGCCGGCCGCCATGACGCGAACGCGTCGGCCGGGCGGGCCCCACGTCCCGTGGACGAGCGATGCTTGCGCATCGCTGCGGCAGCCTCGGCCCAACTCTTCACATCATTCCCTGTTCGCGCGCCTTTGGGAAATCCAATCAAAATGTGCCGGCACATTTTGACGATTTCCCTCTTTAGGCGTCGGCGCGCGGTCGAGCTTCGACTGCCCTCGGGCCGGGCGGGCCCCACGTCCCGTGGACGGGCGATGCTTGCGCATCGCTAAGGCAGCCTCTACCCCACTCTTTGACCGCTCGCGGCAAGTTTTATCCCATCTAAACTACCCCTACGCCTGTCGCCGCGAGCGAATCAGACGGAATATTTCGCCGATCCACAGCACCGCCGATGTCGCTCCGATCACGATCGCCCAGTCCCTCAACGACAACGGAACCACCCGGAACACCTCGCCACCGAACGAGACGATCAGCACCTGACCGATCACGATCAAAGCCGCCACCACTAAAAAGCCCGTGTCGTGCAACAATCCGTGAAAAGCCGAACGACCGCTCGCATAGGCCTTCGCATTGAACATGTTCCAGAACTGCAACAGCACGAACACCGTGAAAAAGTGCGACAATTCATACGCCGTCACCCCTCCGCCGGTGTTCCCGAACCAAGCCAGCAAACCCAGCAAAACCGCCACAAAGCCGAAGCCCGTCCAGAGGATCGACCGGCGCATGACAGACGTGATGATAAAATCGGTCGTGCGCCGCGGCCGATGCGCCATCTCGCGCCGATCCGGAGGCAACGACGCCAAGGCTCCCGCCGCAAAGGTGTCCATAATCAGGTTCACCCACAGCATCTGGGTCACCGTCAGCGGCAGGGCGAACCCCAGCAACGACCCCAGAAAAACGATCGTCAGCGCCGCCACATTGATGGTCAGCTGGAACAGGACGAACCGCTGGATATTCCGATAGACCGACCGCCCCCACATCACCGCCGTGGCGATGCTGGCGAACGAGTCATCCAGCAGCGTGATGTCGCTCGCCTCGCGCGCCACCGACGTGCCGCTCCCCATCGACAGCCCCACGTTGGCGAAGTTCAGTGCCGGAGCGTCGTTCGTCCCGTCGCCCGTCACCGCCACCACCTCGCCCCGGCGCTGCAACAGCTGCACGAGGCGTTGTTTGTCCATCGGCCGGGCGCGCGACATGATCTTGATCTCCGCCGCCCGCTCCAGTGCCTCGTCATCCGAAAGCGCCTCCCACTCGACGCCCGTAATCTCGTTCCGCGGGCCGTCCGATGCCGGATCCCACAGACCGATCCGGCGACCGATCTCGCGAGCCGTCCCCGGCGTATCGCCCGTCACGATCTTGACGGCAATCCCCGCCCCCATACACTCGGCCACCGCCGCCGGGACATCCTCCCGCACGGGATCCATAATGGCCGTATAGCCCGCAAACGTCAGCCCCCCCTCGGCCACCAAAGCCTTGAGCGCCTCGGCGTCGGCATGGGCATACCCCGCCGCATCGTCCCCCGACGGCAAAATCCGATAAGCAAATCCCAGCGTCCGCATCGCCTGCTGCTGGAATCCGGCCAGCTGAGCCTCCACCTCCGTCCGCTGCGCATCCGACAGGCCGACGCAATACCCCAGGACGATCTCCGGAGCCCCCTTGACATATAGGACGGTCTGCCCGTCGAGCGCACCCGACCGAACGATCGTCGCCATGTATTTGTTCCGGGTCGAGAACGGCAGTCGGGCGATGACTTCGGCCCGTTCGCGCCACCCGGCATAGGCCTCTCCGGCGGCATCGAGCCAGAGCAGCAACGCCCCCTCGGTCGGATTCCCGAGGGCTTTCGGCCGGCTCGGGTCGTCGCAGTTCAGCTCCGCCGTCGTATTGACCGCAATCCCTTCATACACAACCCGTTCCGGAACACCAAAGTCGAACCGGGCCTCCTCGACGCTCATCCGGTTGGCAGTCAATGTCCCCGTCTTGTCGGTACAGATCACCGTCGTGGCCCCCATCGTCTCGCAAGCGTGCATCTTACGCACCAGATTATTGGATTTCAGCATCTTTCGGATCGAAAGCGCCAGCGCCAGCGTCACCGCCATCGGCAACCCTTCGGGCACGGCCACGACAATCAGGGTCACCGCCACCATGAAGTAGTTCAGTATCCGTCCCGCCGCGTCGAGCCCGATCCAGGCCTGAGCCGACAGCGGATCGACTCCGAAAAAGAGCCCCAGCGAAGCAATCCCGGCACAGACCAACAACCCGCACAGCAGCCAGAAAAACCAGCCCCGCCGTGCAATCCCCGCCGGCATCCGCCGCGGCCGGCCGGCCAAATCGAAAGCGTCGTAAACCAGCGGCAGCCACATCTTGACCGAAGCCACCGCGAGCCCGGCAAAAACCGCCCCCAGCAGTCCCAGCTGCCCCCACGTAAAACGGTCGTGGCCGTCGAAAACGTCTTTCAGGAAAAGGGCCGCAAAGGTGAAAACGGCCAGTCCGAAGCCCACCACGCCGATCAGCTTGGCCAGCCGTTCGAGCTGGCGGTTGAGGGGGGTATTCTCCTCGGCCTGCACCGTGGCCTGCGTCGCCACGCGCCCGAACTCGGTGGCATCTCCCACTCGAATCACCCGGGCGACGCCGTGCCCCTCGATGACGCTCGTCCCGCGCAACACCAGATTCCCGGGATAGGTGGCGTCGGACCTGAATTCTTCGGGATGGATGGTCTTGAAGGCGGAAGGCTCGCCGGTCAGGTTGGATTCGTCGACCTGCAGGGCCATGGCTTCGAGCAGCTCCGCATCGGCCGGCACTTCGTCGCCGGTCTCGAGCAGGATGATATCGCCGACCACGATCTCCCGTTTCCCCACTTCGCGCACCTGTCCGTCTCGGATCACCCGCACGGGGGTGTCGTCGTTCACCTGGTTGAGGAGGTCGAACTTGCGGGCAGCATCGACTTCGAACCAGAAGGAAACGCCGGTGGCCAGAAAAATGGCACAGAATATCCCGACGGTTTCATAATACTCGCCGTGGACGAACGAAATGCCGAGCGACAGAAAGGCAGCGATCAGCAGAATCCGGATAACGGGGTCGGAAAATTTACCCAAAAACAGTTTCCACAACGGCGTCCGCGGCGGTGGGGTCAGCACGTTCTCGCCGTGTTCGGCCCGGCTCGCTTCGACTTCGCGAGCACTCAATCCCAGGTGTGTCATGCGTATAAACGGATAGTTCTACAAGGAGTTGATTTTCAACAATTGTTCCATATATTTCCGGTCGTTGGCCAGCCGGGGCACTTTGTTCTGTCCGCCGAGTTTCTTGCGTTCGTCCATCCAGCGGTAGAAGGCTCCTTTCCGCGCCACGACAAGCCGGGGCGGCATGAGGGTGGTGTTTTTGAACCGTTTGGCGGCGTAGTCGGAGTTGACCTCCTGCAACGTCCGGTCGAGGGTCTCGGCAAAGAGCATGATGTCCGACGGCGGGGCGGAAAACTCGATAAACCACTGGTGCGCTCCCTTGGCCCGTCCCTGCATAAAGACCGGGGCGGCGGTGTATTCGAGCACGCGGGCGCCGGTCGCGGCACAGGCTGCCGAGATGGCGCGTTCGGCGTTGTCGATGACGATCTCTTCGCCGAAGGCGTTGATGTAGCTTTTGGTGCGTCCGGTAATCCGAATCTTGTGGGGGGCGAGACTGGTGAATTCGACGGTGTCGCCGATCATATAGCGCCACAGGCCGCCCGAGGTGGAGATGATCATGGCGTAATTCACGCCGATCTCGACATCGGCCAGCGTCACGGCCTTTTCCGGGTGGTCGAGCTCGGTGACGGGCAGGAATTCGTAGAAGACGCCGTAGTCGAGCATCAGCAGCATGTCGGGGGTGGAGAGGTTGTCCTGCAAGGCGAAGAAGCCTTCGGAGGCGTTGTAGGTCTCCATGTATTTCATCCGGTCGGAGGGTATCAGCCGCCGGTACTGCTCGCGATAGGGCGTGAAGCTGACGCCGCCGTGAATGAAGAGCGAGAGGTCGGGCCACACTTCGAGCAGGTTGTCCGTCCCGGTGTATTCGAGCATGCGGTTCATGAGCACGAGGTTCCACGAAGGCACGCCGACGAAAGCGGTCACGCGCTGTTTGGAGCATCGCCAGCAGATGGCGTCGACTTTGCGTTCGAAATCGGGGATCAGGGCAATGTGGGTCGAGGGTTCGCGCAGGCGGTTGACCCATTTCGGCGCATTATGGATCAGGATGGCGGAGAGGTCACCGCTCTGCACTCCTCCGCCGAGGGGGTCGAGCCGATGGCTGCCGCCGAGGGTGAGGGTCTTGCCGCTGAATGCCTTGCTCCGGGGGTGGTAGTAGGCAAAGAGGGCCATCGCATCGCGCCCGCCCCGGAAGTGGCACTGGTGCAAAACCTCGTCGGTGACGGGGATGTATTTGCTCCGGTCGCCGGTCGTGCCGGACGATTTGGCGAACCAGCCGACTTTCCCGGGCCAGAGGATGTTCTCTTCGCCGACGCGCATGCGTTCGATCTGACTCTGGATATCGTCGTAATTCACGACGGGTATCCGCCGTTGGTAGGTCTCAACGGAGTCGTAGGCGTGCATGCCATAGTGGCGGAAGTATTCGGTCTGTGCGCCGTAGCTCATCAGCAGACGGAACTGTTCGGCCTGCACCTCCCACGGGAAGCGTCGGAAATTTTCGATGGCTTTGAGCCGTTTGGAGTAGAGAGCGGTAAGTATCGAATTGGTCAATGACATAGCGATATCTTTCTCGCTTGTTATGTGGAGTTACGTATTCTGTTTCATCGGGTTGGGCCCGCCCCGGGCTACCGCGAGAGAGCCAATGGCGGACTGGTGGGCGTCGGCAACAACGGGTTCGGCTACTCGTCGTCGGTGAGCGGCAGCAATGGGGTGTACTTGGGTTTCAGCGTGACGACCCTCTTTCCCAGCAGCGCGGACAGCCGCGCCTACGGTCTTCAGTTGCGTTGCCTCTCGGAATAAACGCACCCACAGGGTGTTTTACTGGCAGGGTCTACCCTAAGGCAGCATCTACCCTATTTGCCCACCGCGGGCACGCGGGGCCTGCGCGGCCCGAGCGCAGTTCTATCCTGTTAGGGTAGAGGCGGTTCTGTCGGAGTGCCCGAAGGCACCGCGCGCCCGGCGGAAGGGCAGTACCCTCAAACCAACCGCGCGCCACGCCTTAAAAGGAAAATCGTCAAAATGCACCTGGGCGTTTTGACAAGATTTCCGCCAGCGCACGGCCAGAGAATAGGGCGAAGCGAATAAGTAAGCGATACGCAGTATCGCTCTGTCCTGCCGGGGTCACCCGGACGCCGCCCGCGCAGGGCAGTTCCGTCCGGTTGGGGTAGAGGCGGCCCTGTCGGAGTGCCCGAAGGCACCGCGCCGACACCTAAAGAGGGAAATCGTCAAAATGCACTCGTGCGTTTTGACAAGATTTCCAAAGGCGCGCGGACAAACTCGTTTATCCGATAAACGTCAGGCGGCTGTTAATGTCAGGGAGATAGTTTATCTCTTTTCTCTGTTCCGCTCGGGCCGCGGAGGCCCCTACTTTCTACTATGTGGTAGAAAGTAGGCAAAGAGCACATTCAAGGGGGAATTACATCCCCCTTGAAAATCCCCCGACGATTCCCTTTAGGGTAGACACGGCCAGCTTTCGAGTGCCGAGCGGCACCGACCCGCAGGGGCGCGCGGGCCGGAGCCTCCCCCCGCGGAGGCCCGCAACTCGGCGGAGCTCGTTTCCGGCCTCGCTGGCGCCGGCCCGCACCGATTTCACACAATTCACAGCCCAATTCTCCGCCCGTTCGTCCTCGGCTCTCCGCTCCGTGTCCGCCTCACTGTGGCTCCGCTATCGCTCCGCCGGTGCCGTTTTTTGAAAACACATTCTTTGTCCGCGCGCTGGGCATTTCAACCGTCGCCCGCTGGGATTTCATCTCGATTTTGCTCATCGCAAAACGAGTGAAATCCCTCTCCAAGCGGGCGGGCGACGGGAGAGCTTTGTCCTATTTTGTTCGCGCGCCTTGGGCGATTCAACTATTTCGGCTCAGCGCCGAAACAGTTGAATCGCCTCTTCAGGTGTCGGCGCGCGGGGTGAGCTTTGAACCAGCTGGAACCGTACCTTTTCTGAAGAAAAGGTACCCAAAAGACTTTCAGATAGCTACGCTACGCCTTAAGCTCCGCAAGACTCAATCTTTGTTCGCATACCGACATAAACTATACTGTCATTTCCTCTTCCCCCCATCCGCGAGCCGCGACGAAAACGGATGGGCCAGATTCTTCCACCCCGTCAGCGTGGCCTGCACCCGCCCCACCCGAATCGGGGTCTCCATATAAATCGGTATCCGGTTCTCGTCGTCCGAAATCCAGATCAAAAACTCGCTCCCCTCCTTGAACGACTGCGCGTCGCCCGTCGCCAGCTGACACGAAAACTTCATACACCGCACCCGCCCCGTCGCCGGCGCCTCGACAATCTCACGCCCCTGATACACATACCGGATCGTACGGATCGTGTCGATCATCACCAAATTCAGAAATCCCGCCTCCCCCTTCCGCATCGCGCTGATCGAAGGCAAGCTCCGCAGGTTGAAGAAATGGCCCACCGGATCGAAATCCGACTCCCCGATCGCCATCGTCCGACCCCGCTCATACCCCTTCTTCAGGTTCTTGCCGTAGGTACGCACCTCGCCCTTCGTCCAGTCGAACCACTGGCGGCTGCGATACCGGTAATTCCCCTCCTGAACCTCCGACGTGGCATACAGCGGCCGCAGGGTCGCCGTATCGAGCCACGTCTCATAGACATCGTTCACCCGGAAAAAGACCGAAAAAAACGGTTTGGTCACCCCCTGCGCCCAGATCCGATAAGCCGGGCCGGCCGCCACACGCCCCTCCGAGAGGCGGAAAGTCACCGTCGCCACATCGGTCGTCAGCATGGTCGAGGCATAACCCGCCGTATAGGTCAGCTCTTCGCCCGTCCGGAAAGCCAGCGGCCTCGCAGCGGACTGTCCCCGGGCCCGCCCTCCGGCCGCCGAGCACAGCACGGCGGCGACAAACGACAGAATAAACGGAAATCGTTTCATAACAGAGACAAATATAATCGTTTTTCGGGCAGTGCAACCCTCGTGCCGTACTTTTTCCTTTCCCCCGCGACCCGCTCCCGGCGCGCGACCGAAAAAAGAGTATATTTGTTGTACGAAAGACCATGGACAGCATTCTCGACAGACCGATCCAATACCTGCCCGGCATCGGACAGAAACGGGCCGAACTGCTCGCCGCCGAAATCGGTGTCGAGACGTTCGGCGACCTGTTGATGCACGTCCCGTTCCGGTATGTAGACCGGTCGAAGATCTACAAAATCAACGAAATCCGGGAAGAGCTCTCCGCGCAGTACATTCAGGTGCGGGCGCGGGTGCGCGACAAGGGAATCGTCGGAACCGGCTCCAAGGCGCGGCTGGCACTGGTCGTGACCGACGACACCGGCGAGATGGACGTCGTGTGGTTCCGCGGCGCCCGGTTCGTGATGAAGAAACTCGAAGTGGGACGCGAATACATCTTTTTCGGCCGTCCCACGATGTTCAACGGCTGGCCGAATATGGCCCATCCGGAGTTCGAGCCGCCGATCGCGGTCGAAGGCCAGGAACCGGTCGGCATGCAGGGCATCTACAGCACCACGGAGCGGCTGAACTCGATCGGGCTGGGTACGAAAGCCATTTTCAACGCCGTGCGGACACTGTGGGGAGCGGTCAAAAATTACATTCCGGAGACGCTGCCGGAATACCTGCTCCAACAGGAACGGTTAGTGGGCCGTGCCCAGGCGCTGCACGACATCCATTTCCCGCCGTCGGCCGAGGCGCTGCAGGCGGCCATGAGGCGGCTCAAGTTCGAAGAGCTGTTCGTCATCCAGCTCCAACTGCTGAGCCAGCGGCAGGTGCGGATGGAGAAGGTGCAGGGGTTCCGGATGCCGAAAATCGGCGGGTATTTCAACATGTTCTACCACGAGCAGCTGCCGTTCGAGCTGACAGGCGCCCAGCAGCGGGTCGTGCGGGAGATCCGGGGCGATATGGTGAGCGGGCACCAGATGAACCGCCTGATGCAGGGTGATGTGGGAAGCGGTAAGACGATCGTCGCGCTGCTCTGCATCCTGATCGCGGCGGACAACGGTTTCCAGAGCGCCCTGATGGCACCGACGGAGATTCTGGCCAACCAGCACTACCGGTCGGTGATGTCGCTGGTCGAGCGGACGGGGCTTCGGGTCGAGCTGCTGACCGGAAGCACGGGGCGGAGGAAACGGGCCGAGATTGCGGAGGGGCTGACGTCGGGCGATATCGACCTGCTGATCGGCACCCATGCCCTGATCGAAGACGGGGTGCAGTTCGCGCGGCTGGGATTCGTGGTCATCGACGAACAACACCGGTTCGGGGTGATGCAGCGGGCCAAGCTGCGCCTCAAAAGCCAGGATCTGCCGCCGCACGTGCTGGTGATGACGGCTACGCCGATTCCGAGGACGCTGGCGATGACGCTCTACGGCGACCTGGACGTCTCGGTGATCGACGAGCTGCCGCCGGGCCGGAAGCCGATACACACCTCTCATGCGCGGGAGTCGCACCGGTTGCGGCTGTTCGGATTCCTGCGCGAGCAGATTGCCCGGGGACGGCAGGTCTACATCGTCTACCCGCTGATCCAGGAGTCGGAGACGCTGGATGTGGCGAATCTGGAGGCGGGAGCGGAGGTAATCGCGCGGGAGTTCCCTCCGCCGCAGTACACGAGCGTGGTGGTGCACGGCAAGATGCCGGCCCGGCTCAAGGATTACGGCATGGAGCAGTTCAAGCAGGGGAAGGCGCAGATTCTGATCTCGACGACGGTGATCGAGGTGGGGGTAGATGTGCCGAACGCGACGGTGATGGTGATCGAGAGTGCGGAGCGGTTCGGTTTGTCGCAGCTGCACCAGCTGCGGGGACGGGTAGGCCGGGGCGACGAGCAGTCGTACTGTATCCTGATGACGGGCGACAAGCTCACGACGGAGGCGCGGCACCGGATGGAGGCGATGGTCTCGACGACAGACGGTTTCCGGCTGTCGGAGCTGGACTTGCAGCTCCGGGGGGCGGGCGACATCGACGGCACGGCGCAGAGCGGTCAAGGGATCGAGATCAAGGTCTCGAATCTGGCCAAGGACGGCGACATTCTGGAGTATGCGCGAGGGGTGGCGGAACGGGTGCTGGCAGCGGATCCGAATTTGCAGGAGCCGGCGAACGTACTTTTGGCTGCTGCGATCGAGCGTCTGAACCGCAAGAAAAAGATCGAGGTGGATTTGAGCCAGATCAGCTGACACGGCCTGTTACTTTGGAGGTTCGAAAGCATACGGACAAAGAATGGGGTGAAGAATTGGGCCGAGGCTGCCAATTGGGAGTGCGGCACGCACCGCCCCGGGCTACCGGCACTTCGCTTCGGGTGCGATGGGCGGCACCTACAACCGCAGTTACAACTGGTCTTCCGCCACAAGCAGTATCCGCAGCGTGGGCTTGGATTTCAACGTGACATGGATCAATTCCAGCTATGGAGATTACCGCGCCTACGGTTCTCAGTTGCGTTGCCTCTCGGAATAAACAGAGGGCTAACACAGCCAATTGGGAGTGCGGCACGCACCGCCCCGGGCTACCGCGCCCGCGATACTGGCAATCTAACGTACGTCGGAGATAGCGGATTCAGCTGGTCATTTGCCGGAAGCGAAACTTACAGCATATTCTTGAACTTCGGCATACAGAACCTCAATCCCTCCTACGCACGCTACCGCGGCTACGGTCTTCAGTTGCGTTGCCTCTCGGAATAAACGGAAAAGCAACGCGAACGAGCAAGACGTTGCATGCGATTGCATTTCTTGAAAGTCAATCTTTTCTTTGTTCCGCTCGGGCCGCGGGGGCCCCTACTTTCTACTATGTGGTAGAAAGTAGGCAAAGAGCACATTCAAGGGGGGATTCGCATCCCCATTGAAAATCCCCCGGCGATTCCTTTTAGGATAGACACAGCCGCAAAATGCATAGCATTGCCCGTCCACGCACCCACAGGGTGTTTTGTTAGGGTTCTCTTTGTCTTACCAAGTGGGGCCCGCCCGGCCCGAGCGCAGTTCCATCCCGTTCGGATAAAGGCAGCCCTGTCGGAATGCCCGAAGGCACCGCGCCGACACCTCCCAAAATTTACCTGCCGCGCCCTGTGTTTTCTCCCCGGAAAAAGTTATATTTGTCAAAGAGTTACCTAACTAAACCCAAACCTTTTCCGCCATGTCATCCACTCCACACCCCCAGCCCCGCATATTGCCGCTCGTCGCGCAGGACGAATGGCTCAGACCCGCCGCTCCGGAGATCGACGCCCGATTCGACCGGTTCACCCGCCGGGCCGGCGAAATCCGCCGCTGGAGCGGCTCGCTCGCCGACTACGCCAACGCCCACCTCTATTTCGGGATACACTACGACCCGGAACGACACGGATGGTGGTTCCGGGAGTGGCTACCCGGAGCCCGGGAAGTCTTTCTGTTCGGAGACTTCAACGACTGGGAACGGACACAGTTCCCGGCAGAACGGGTGCCCGATTCGAACGGCGTGTGGGAGCTCTTTCTGCCCGACGCAGCGACCGGCGGAAGGTTGAAACACGGAAGCCTCGTAAAGATGTACGTCCACGGCGCAGACGGCTCGTGGATGGATCGGATTCCGGCCTATATCCGGCGTGTGGTGCAGGACGAACACTCGAAAGACTATTGCGGACAGGTATGGGAACCGCAAGCACCTTTCGCCTGGGACGAAGAGCCGTACGACCTCACCGCCCGGGCGGCACAGGACGGCGGGCTGCTTATTTACGAGGCCCATGTGGGGATGGCGCAGGAGCGGGAAGGGGTCGGCACCTACGAAGAGTTCGCCGAACGTATCCTGCCACGGATCAAAGAGC
Source organism: uncultured Rikenella sp. (assembly GCF_910577125.1). Taxonomy (GTDB): domain Bacteria; phylum Bacteroidota; class Bacteroidia; order Bacteroidales; family Rikenellaceae; genus Rikenella. The sequence continues at coordinate 8,705 of NZ_CAJTMN010000029.1, read as the reverse complement.
TGGGATACAATGCCATCCAGATGATGGCCATCGCCGAACACCCGTACTACGGGAGTTTCGGGTACCACGTGAGCAACTTTTTCGCCCCGAGCTCGCGGTTCGGGACGCCCGAAGACCTGAAACGGCTGGTCAAACGGGCACACGAATTGGGCATCGGCGTGATTATGGATCTCGTGCACTCGCACTACGTCAAAAACCTCAACGAAGGGATCAACCGGCTGGACGGCACCGACTGCCTCTACTCGCAGCCGGGCGCGGCGGGGGAACATCCGCAGTGGGACTCCATGCTCTTCGACTACGGGAAGTACGAAGTGCAGCACTTCCTACTCTCGAACGTCAAATACTGGCTCGACGAGTTCCATTTCGACGGCTTCCGGTTCGACGGCGTGACCTCCATGCTCTACCACCACCACGGGGTGAATGCGCCGGAGTGGGGGCTGGAGGCCTATTTCGGCGCATCCGCCAATAAAGAGGCCATATTATACCTGACCTTAGCCAACGAGCTGATCCACGAACTGCGTCCGGGAGCGGTGACGATCGCCGAGGATGTGAGCGGGATGCCGGGGGTGACCTTCCCGGTGTCGGACGGCGGGATGGGATTCGACTACCGGCTGGGGATGGCGATTCCGGACTTCTGGATCGAATACCTGAAAGACGTGCCGGACGAGGCGTGGGACCTGCACCGGATGTGGAACGTGCTCTGCAACCGGCTGCCGGGGGTGCGGACGGTGGCCTACTGCGAGTCGCACGACCAGGCGCTGGTGGGGGATAAGACGATCGCGTTCCGCCTGATGGACAAGGAGATGTACTTCGCCATGAACCGCGAGTCGCAGAACCTCATTATCGACCGGGGGATCGCGCTGCACAAGATGATCCGGCTCGTCACTTCGACGCTGGGCGGGGAGGCGTACCTGACTTTTATGGGGAACGAGTTCGGCCATCCGGAGTGGATCGACTTCCCGCGGGAGGGGAACGGGTGGAGCTATGCCCATGCCCGGCGGCAGTGGTCGCTGGCCGAGGCGGACTACCTGCGCTACATCGACCTCGCCCGGTTCGAGGGGGCGATGGTGGCCCTGCTGCGGAAATACCGGATACTCAGCGCCGGATACGGCTATCAACTGAAGGTGGACGAGGCGAACAAGACGCTGATCTACGAACAGGCGGGGCTGCTGTTCGTCTTCAACTGGCATCCGACGGCGAGCATTCCCGACTACGAGCTGCCAGCGCCGCAGGCGGGGAAATGGCGGGTGATCCTGAGCAGCGATGAAAAGGTTTTCGGCGGACAGGATCGGGTACGTTCCGGTTCGGAGAGCGCGGAATACTTCACCGAGTCGCGCTTGGACGGGGACGGGGTGACACGCCACTACATGCGGATCTACAACGTCAGCCGGACGGCACTGGTCTTCGAACGGGAAAAGGAATAGGAATGGACATAAAACCTTAGGAATCAATACCGCAGCACCCGCCAGGCGGCCGGATAGAGATTGTTGTACCGCCGCTCGATCCGCTTGGCCCAGCCGAGCGCAATGCCACGGCACACGACCAGATTCAGCCCTTCGGCAAACCGTTCGACCGGCAGTGCGGCCGCATCCGTCCCCTTGCGCAAATACTCCCGAGCCGCCTCGTCGTCCAGCTCCGCCACGGCCACCGCCTGCCGGTTCACCCCGGCATACAAGGCCAGCGCATGGGCCGGTTTCAAGCTCCCGCGAACCAGCTCGCCCAGCTCGACACCGGAATAAAGCAGCCCGAACCGCGCCGCCCGCAACGTTTCGACCGTCCGGTACATCTCCGGCGAGAAACCGTAGACCGTCCCCTCGCCGACCCGGCCGAAAAGCCACTCGTCGCCGTCGATCCACCGCTGCGCCTCGCTCAGTTCCGACTTGATCAGCGACGCCAATTCCGTATTCCTTTTCGTTTTCCCGAGAGTACGCCCGTTCGCATCGAGCTCCCCCGTTTTCCGGATGGCAGCGGCATAAAAGCCCTCGCTCCGCACCCGATGGGGATAAAAGTGCCACCCGGCACCCGTCGTCACGATCTCCTCCGGCACCCCGTCGAAATCGAGCACCTCGCCGCCCAGCTCCTCCGCCACCCACCGGACATTCTCCTCGTTTTCGACCGCGTTGAAGGTACACGTACTGTAAATCAGCACCCCTCCCGGCCGCAAGGCCCGCCACACATCGCTGACGATCCGCCGCTGGCGCGCCGCGCAGAGCTGCACCGCCTCCGGCGACCACATCCCGCGCGAGGCCGGGTCTTTGCGAAACATCCCTTCGCCGGAACAAGGCACATCGGTCACGATCACGTCGAAAAATCCCTCTATCCGCCCGCCGAAGTCGACCGGATCGTTCGACGTCACCGCCACATTGCCCGACCCCCACTTCTGTACATTCTCGGCCAATATCCGGGCCCGTGACCGGATGGTCTCGTTGGCCACGACGATCCCATTGGCTCCTGCCACCGACGCGATCTGGGTCGTCTTCCCCCCCGGCGCGGCGCACAAATCCAGCACTTTAGGTGCCGCAATCCCCGTAGTCTGCAAAATCCGCCGCAACAGCCATCCGACGAACATCGAACCGGCCTCCTGCACATAATAAGCTCCGCCGTGGAACACAGGATCGGCGGTAAAGACAGGGCGGTCGGTCAGATAACACGCCTCGCCCGGCACCGTCCACGGCACCGGCTCGCCGCCCGCCGGCAACTCCGGCGAAGAGACGAGAAGAGGTTTGAACGGATTGAGCCGCACGCTGACCGGCGCCGGCCCGTCCAACGCCTCGGCCAGTCCCGGCACTTCGGCCTCGACCCGGGCCCTGAAAGCAGGGGGCAATGCCACCCCGAGTCCCTCAACGTTCCCCATCTATCTGCTTTGCAATACGTTCCAGAATAGCTTCCCGCGCCGCCGGATCGGTCACGAAGTCCTCGCGATCGACATCGACGATCAATTTCGGCCCGTCGTACGTTTCGATCCACTCCTCGTACAGCCGGTTGAGTCCTTCGAGGTAAGCGGCATCGATCGAGGCTTCGTAGACCCTCCCGCGCCGCTGGATCTGGCTGACCAGCGTCGGCACGGAGGCGCGGAGATAGACCAGCAGCCGCGGCCGCAAGAGGTTGGCTACGGTAAAGCGGTAGAGCTGCATATAGGTGGTGTAGTCGCGTGAGGAGAGAACGCCGGCGCGGTGGAGATTGGTGGCGAAGACCTGGGCGTCTTCGTAGATCGTCCGATCCACGACCACGGGCCGACTGTCGGCTTCGGTTTCCCGCGAGGCGATGGCGTCGATCTGCCGTTGCCGTTTCCCGAGAAAGTAGACCTGAAGATTAAAGGCCCACCGTTTCATATCGTCATAGAAATCACCGATATATGGATTCTCGGTCTCCTCGTACTGGGCTTCCCACCCGAGACGGTTGCTCAGCAGTTCGGTCAGGTAGGTCTTCCCGCTTCCGATATTTCCGGCAATGGCTATATACATCTCTTTTCTGTCTGAATAATTATCGTTTGGGGGTCATCGGTTTTGGCCGCCCCGGGCTACCGTGACGCAGGCCAGAGTGGATTATTCGGCATTTCGGGCAGCGTCGGCAATGCCGGTTACAGCCGGTCGTCGTCGATCAGCGGCACCGATGGCATGCACCTGGATTTCGGTGTGGCGTGGATCGAGCCCAGCAGTGCACATCACCGCGGCCACGGTCTTCAGTTGCGTTGCCTCTCGGAATAAACGCACCCACAGGGTGTTTTACTGGCTGTGTCTACCCTAAGGCAGCCTCTACCAATTGGGCCGACACAGCCGCAGCGAAACGTAAGTTTCGCCCGTCCACGGGACGTGGGGCCCGCCCGGCCCGAGGGCAGTCCCGTCCGGTTCGCAGCTCGACAGTCGCCCGCCCGCCTAAGAAGGCATATTCTGTGGGTTGGCTGGATGCCAACCCACAAGAATTGCCGCGGGCGACTGAAAAGGTTTGCCGAGCCCGCGCGCCACGCCTTAACAGGGAAATCGTCAAAATGCACTCGTGCGTTTTGACTGGATTTCCCAAGGCGCGCGAGAAAAACACAGCCAAACCCTGCGGCTCGAAGAGCCGCCCCGGCCGGACACCCCAGCCACGCGATTCGCTTATCAAGCGGGTTGAAGCCTGCGGGGCCCAAATGCAACGTCAGTTGCGGGCCTCCGCGGCGGGAGGCTTCGGCCCGCGCGGTTCTACGAACCGCAAGAGTTCCGCCCAACTCACCGCCTAATTCTCCGCCCCGTGTCCGCCTCACTACGGCTCCGCTGTCGCTCCGCCGGTGCCTTCGGGCACTCCGGGAATAGGCCGCCTCTACCCAAGCGCGCCTTGAAGCCGTCGCCCGCTGGGATTTCATCTCGATTTTGCTCACCGCAAAACGAGCGAAATCCCTCTTCAGGCAGGCGGACGACGGTATTAAGTTCTGTCCGCGCGCCTTAGGGAAATCTTGTTCAAACACGACTACGTGTTTGAACGATTTCCCTTTTAAGGCGTTGGCGCGCGTCGGGCTTTGAACCGGACGGAACTGCCCTACGCGGGCGGCGTCCGGGTGACCCCGGCGGGACGGAGCGATACTGCGTATCGCTTACTGGTTTACTTTGCTCCGTTCTTCGTCCGCACACCCTGAAGCCGTCGCCCGCGGCAATTCTTGCCAGATTGGCTCACCGCCAATTGGCAGAATATGCCCTTTTACGCGGGCGAGCGACGGGAGAACTTTGTGCCGCCTGAAACTGTCGCTTTCTTGAAAGAAAGCGACGCAAAGAACTTTTAGTTAGCTACGCTATGCCTTACGCTCCGCAGTCCTCAAGCTGCGGCCACGGTGGACAATGGGCCGGCTCTACCCTAATCCTCCGCCGCGCGCGGAACGAAGACCTCCGGAATCGTCGCCCCCATCGATGCCGCAGGAGGAGCGATCCCCAAAATATCCGCCAAGGTCGGAGCCACGTCCGTCAGGTTCACCTCCCGCTCCACATCCGCATTCCCGATCCCGCTCCCGTACCAGAACAACGGCACATGCGTATCGTAATTGTACGGCGACCCCGAATCCGACAGCCGACCCTCCGTGTATTCGATCCAGCCCGGCATCAGGTTGATCGTCACATCCCCAGAATTGCGCGGGAAGAAGCTGTTCTGCATCCGCTCCAGCACCCCGCCCGTAAAATGGCCGTTCTGCAGCGCCGTCGCCGTCACCGCCTGCGAGACGCCGCTGAACTGGATCGCGAAGTTCGCCACCCGGTTCTGCAAGTCCTCCAGATTGTGCCCTTTCTGATAAATCAGCCCGCGGTTCAGATAAATCTGCCGGTTCTCGAACTTCAGCAGCCAGTCGCCCGGCCCGAGCTGAGCCACCAGAAAGCCCGAAATAATCGCCGCGAACTGTCCGTTGTCGAACAGCCCCGCCGGCACACGGCTGTCGGCCCGGATCGGATCCGAAGCGCCGTGATCCGAAGTCAGCACCACCAGCAGCCGGTCGCGCCCCACCTGGGTATCCAGGAATTCCAGCAGCGACGCCAAATCCGCATCCAGCCGGTAGTAGCTGTCCTCCAGCTCGATCGATCCCGTCCCGTACTTTTCACCGATATACCGCGAACCGTCGAAGACGATGTTCAGCAGATCCGGCGCCTCGTCGTTCCCCAGCCCCTCGTAGATGATCGACTGTACGGCAAAGTCCCGTACCAGCGTGTTGGCCGCCGGAGAAGAGCGCAACCGGTCGTAGTCGTACTTCTTGCGGGTCAGGAAATCGAAACTGAGTTTCCAGCTCGTATCGATCGAGATATCGGTGTAGACATCGTTGTGATAGGCTTTCAGCGGCCGGGAAATCTCCCACTTCTGCGCCGAGTACCCCACGACAGCCCCCTCTTCGTTGAATTTTTCGACCCACTGGGGCAATGCCGAGACGTAATAGTTGCTCGTCACCCACCGGCCGTTCTTGCCGTTCAGCCAGTAGACCGCATCGGCCGAGTGTCCGCCCGCCACGACGGCCGAAACCGGATCGAACGCGATGCTCACCACCTTGGAATCCCGATAAACGGTTTTCAACTGATCGCCCACCGTGCCGGCAATCAGCCCCCGGGGCGAAAACTGACCGTCGTACTCGTCGCTCCCCACGGTAAAAGCCTTCTTGTCGGCCGCCAGATCGATCGCCTCGCCGGTCGTGTAGTTGAACCACCGCTCGCCCACCACGCCGTGCATCGAAGGGTTGGCCCCCGTGGTCAGCGTGGCGAGCCCCGAACCGGTGCGGGTCAGGGCATAGTCGTACGAGGCCCGTTTGCAGAGCGAGCCCTCGCGCACCAAGGTATGGAATCCCCGCTCGCCGAAATTGTCGGCGAAGCGGAGCAGGTAGTCGTAGCGCATCTGGCTGACAACGATCTGGACAACCAGTTTCGGCGGCTGACGATCGATGGCCGAACGGCCGCAGGCCTCCGGAACGGACAGCCCCGCACCGACGGAAAGTATGAGGCAGCGAAGAAGAAACTTTTTCATTCTGAATGATTTGAACGGCAAATTTACGCAAAAAATTGCAGCTCTTCCGAAAAATCGGCCGTCGGGTAGCGCGCTTGCGCCTCCTCGGCCCGGCGGCGCATCGTCTGCCGGAAAGCGGCATACTCCTCCCCCCCGGGATGCAGCGGACGGTGCTCCATCGCCCGCCTGAGCTCACCGACAGCGGAGACCAGCTCCGCCGCTTCGACCGTGAGCAGCGACTCGGAGAACCGACGGCGGATATACTCAATGGCGACGGACGAGGGATGGCACATATCGTCGGCATAGAACCGATAGTCGCGCAGCTCGCCGGTAACGATCTCGTAGGCCGGAAAGTAATGCACCCGCCCGGCGAACCGTTCGGCCAGCCGGTGGGCCGCAAGAATCAGGGTCGATTTGCTCAGTTGGTTTTCGACGAGTCCGTCGCCGCGGTGGATCACGGGGCTGACGGTCAGGATCGTCTGCCTGTCGGGCCAGCGCTCCAGCAGGAGGGCCAGCGGCTCGACGATTTCGTCCACCGTCAGCCGCCGCCGCGTGAAGAGCCGCGCGGGCAGTTTGTGGCAGTTGGCTACCGGCCTCCCCTCCCGCTCATAAACCCAGGCGGTTCCGAAGGTGAGCATCAGATAGCGGGCCTCCCGCAAGGCCCGGACACCCTCCGCGCGCGCCATTTCGATGCGGCGCGACACCTCGGCCGCATCGGGCCCCGAAAAGTCGCTGTGGTGCGCAAAGCTGTGCCACAGGCCGTTGTGTTCGAAAAGGTCGGACTCACGAAACGGCTCGCCGGAGGCCAGCCGCTCCAGCGCCTGCACCACACTGGCGGGATTATAGAGCGCCCCGAACGGATTGACGCACAGAGGAAGTCTCCCGTCGGCAAGCCACCGCCCGATGTGGTCAGCGAAGCAGGAGCCGAGCGCCAAGCCGCGGTCGCCGGGGCCGATCCGGAAGGGATACGGAGGCTGAACGACGGGAAGGCGAAACGACGGACTGGGGGAGACGGCCATGTGAATCTGAGAATCGAGTTCCCAAAGATACGTTTTTTTGCTCCCCTCCGGAGGCTCCGCCCGGAAATTTCCCCGCCGAAAATTTGGAAATCCGGAAAGAATCCCTACATTTGCCTCTGTCATCCTAACGGACGAATGATTCCGAACGCACAACATATCCGCCACGGCCATCATCGCCATCATCGCTTTGCCGATGAGGGGAAGTCGCTTTTTGCCGGAATCGATATGTAGCTGCACATATTTCATAGAACGCAAAACCGAAGCCTGCTTCCTCGCCACGGGGAACGCAGGCTTCTCTTTTTTTTCACACGCACCATGATACGCATCGCACTCCAATCCAAAGGACGGCTCAACGAAGAGAGCCTCGAACTGCTCGCCGAGGTCGGCATCGACATCGAACGAGGCAAACGCCGGCTGCTCGCCCGCGCGGAGACGTTTCCCCTCGAAGTACTCTACCTGCGCGACGACGACATCCCGCACGCGGTCGAACGCGGGGTGGCCGACATCGGCATCGTGGGCCTCAACGAGTACGAGGAACGAGGGTGCGGAGCCGACATCGCCCACCGGTTGGGCTTCGGACGCTGCCGCCTCTCGCTGGCGATTCCGAAGGGCGAGGCGTACTCCGGCCCGGAGTATTTCAACGGCAAACGGATCGCGACTTCGTATCCGGTCATCCTGCGGCGCTTCCTGACCGAACAGGGGATACGGGCCGAAATCGAGGAGATCGCGGGGTCGGTCGAGATCGCTCCGGCGGTGGGGATGGCGGATGCGATCTTCGACATCGTCAGCAGCGGCGGAACGCTGGTCTCGAACGGGCTGAAGGAGGTCGAAACGGCAATGCACTCGGAGGCGGTGCTGATCGCCACGCGGGAGCTGGAACCGGCGAAACGAGCGCTGCTGAACCAGCTGCTGTTCCGCATCGAGGCGGTGGAACGCACGCGGGGCAAAAAATACATCCTGATGAATATCCCTACGGATCGGCTCGCGGAGGCGACGGCGATCCTGCCGGGCATCAAAAGCCCGACGATCCTGCCGCTGGCGGAACAGGGATGGAGCTCGCTGCATGCGGTGGTGGACGAGCGGATCCTCTGGGAAAAAATCGAACGGCTCAAAACCATCGGGGCGGAGGACATCCTCGTCCTCACACCCGAAAAAATGATTTTATAACCACCTTTTCGATTGTCTGCCTTTGCCCGGGAGGGTACTGTTCTCTTTGTGAACAAAGAGAACCAGAAAAACTTT
>NZ_CAJTMN010000028.1 GCF_910577125.1 uncultured Rikenella sp. | reverse complement strand
TGTTGTAGTCCATCATGGCCTTGCCGTTGGCATACGACTCGTAGACTTTCGTTTCAGGCCGGGTGAACTCGTCTAAAAAGGCCTCCCGCTCGGCGGCGGGGATGCGCAGCAGGGAGGCGATCTGGGCGGGGGTCAATCCTTGAGCACCCATATCCCGAATTTGTTTGAATATTTGGTTGTCGTTGATTTCCATGCCACAAAGATGAGAAGCCAACTGTCTGAATTAAAGGACGCAAAAAAGGCCGACTCCTTTCGGAATCGGCCTTGAGCGGCAAAAATAGGGTGGCTACTGTGCAGCGGAATCGCGCGCCTGAGCAACGATGCTGTCGGCGATCACGGAGCCGATCACAGTCTGCGCCTCATTGACGGCATTCTCGAATGTCGATTGATCTGTGTCGTTCGGCATTTCCGCATTCCGGTAGAATTCGGTGCGGATGACCTCCAGTCGGGAGATTAGCTCGGTCAGAGCGGTTTGGTTGGTTTTCATCTTTGGTTTGAACATTTTGAAATGAACGAAAAATGGGTTACGTCTTTCCCGCTGTTCTCCACCAAAGAAGGCAGCCGAGGCATTAACCTTCGGCACGGGGGTACGTAACCCAAAATTAATAGGCAAGCATAAAAAACGCCCGCACGAAATAAATCGGCGAGCATTACTCGCCTTCTTTGGATAGAGAACAACACAAAGATGGGGAAAATTTCTGGATATACCAACAAAAAACCGCCCCGAGAGGCGGTTCTCTATGCGATCAAGAATTGCTTATTCAGCCAAAAGCTCTGGATGTCTTGTCAGATATGAGTTTCGCAATGATATTCCCATCACAAAGCATAATGCACCGACATGAATCGGAGTATCCCGATACACAGGATGATTATATATGAAATTCTTGATCGGGACAAACCAAGGCTCCCCGCTTTCAGCCAATAATACACGGTAGGATATCTGTTCTACATCCAAGGCCGTATGCGGTTCTTCCTTGTCAATCAATTCGATTAATCGAGGAAGTTCTGCCTCCAATAAAACTTTTGCCCCCGAATCTTTCAGCAATCCTTCTCCCGCATCATTCAATTGCCGAGGACTGTGTGTTACTGAAAATCGATCCAGCAAACTTTCATCTTTCGCAATCAACACACGCTCAATATTGTCGATCTTCAACATCAGTTTGGCCAATGTATCAGTAGATGTCTTTCCCTGCGATTCCAAAGACTCCAATGTACGATGATGGGCTTCGCACTGAGCATTCTTGATAATCGGATGACATTTGCGAAAATAGAAACGACATGCTACAATAGTTCCCCCGATCAGCAGCAAGCCGACAATGATCCACAGCGGAAGTTGGGCTGTAACTGTATTCAAAAGACCTTCCATAGTATGTATGTTAGTACGTTCGTACGTACAAATGTAATCATTTTTGATTTTGTCTTGCAAAAAACAAACCATCCTTACACATACAAAGTTCACAAATTCCTCGTCTCGTAGGATGCCGAGGTTATGAACCAGTATTTGCATGGGATAGTATTTTTTTGAAAATGGCGGCGCGCTGTTCGTGGCGCGTTTTGTGTCGGCGGGCCTCTTCGATCACTTCGGCGGTGGCCCCCGGGCGATTCATCCGCCCGGCGTAGCGGCGGATGTTGTTGCGGCAGTTCTCGTACTGTCCTGGGCACCCTTGAAGCGACTTAACAAAGTGAGCATCAAAATGTTATGTCGCTTCTTTTATTTTCTACTGGCAAAATTCAAATATTCCGCGTAACTTTTCTATATCCATACGCAACAACGTAGAGTGCAATGTTACCGAGACATATCTGAATATAACCGTGTTCTTAGCCTCCTAACCGATTTATAATCTTTAGTTCGCGAGGATCTGTGTAGCCATCGCACCTTGCCATTTCTGTAAAAATAGATTTGGCATATGCCAGTTCTTCTGCCCCCATACCGCTAAGTATCTCCCGACACTGATTGAAATCATAAGAACTAACGATTTCTAACTCGGATTCCGAAATATTGAATATCGACAGGATACGATTTAGAAATTTTACCTCGTTGGGGTCTACCACGCCATCAGCTTCCATAATGAGAATCAGTATTGCAACGACGGCAAATTGTTCTGTTTTGGAATGTATTGTAGAATCCATCTTAGTGTATGTTTGTTTTGAAGAATTCATCATAATCATTGTTACCAATATTTATGACAAATAAATTTTCTTTCGCTCGGGTTATCCCGGTGTAAATCAATTCAGGTGATGTGACGACGTCTTTATATGCATCTTTGGGAATTATGCAAATAACTGTTTGCGCCTCCCAGCCCTTGAAACTTTGAATAGTCGACAGTTTGAGATGGTGCGAAACCATAGAGAAACGGTTCTTTTCCACTTTCTCTAGTCGGTCATAATCTCGCTTATACTCATATGACGCCAATGTACTATGTCTTGAAATTCGGTTCACGGCCTCCTTTTTGACAAATGTCACTGTCGTCCCTTTGCCAGTTTCTTGTCGGTACAGGTAATCTATCTGCCGTAGAATCTCGGTTTGAGGCGCAAGAATAACAACATCTTCGATTTTAAGGCTATTGATGTCAATGAAGTCTTTACAAATCTTATAGACTTGTTTAGCTAAATCATCTTTGGAATAGGCCAAATCAAGACTGTCATACTTCATCAAGTTAAATTGAAAACCAACTTCACTGGAATCGTCCTTAGAAAGATTGATTACTTCAGAGGAACCATAAAAGCGCTGTTGAAATGCCATCGCAAGGTTCGCTAAAGCCGGATTTGAAAATCTCATGCTCTTGTCCAATTCATGATTCCATTTACCAGATATGAATTCCAACCGAATATCACCTTGTTTATCGAGTTCACGATGGTATATATTCTGTTTGGGGTCACCGAAAACCACAAATTCACCATTCACTTTTAGAAAGTATTTACGAAGCAACTGTAGCCATGGGGTAAGATAATCTTGAACCTCATCAATGAAAATTGCATCATATTTTTTAAGTTCCGTCGCAAACTTAAAGAAATCGGCATTATCATAAGAACCCAAATGAACATGAAGATTATTCGCATTTGCATATTTCCTGAAGAAACGATGGTAATAGTCAATATCAATTTTATCCCACGAAAAATCCGCTCTCACCTGCGACAATCTCATCTGCATATAATTTGCCAATGTGATATTGAACGTGAGCAAAAGCACATTACCTCCAGTCCGAACTTGAGCATTTACGGCCCTTGTCGCTAACACTTGTGTTTTACCAGAGCCTGCAACACCGCTAATCTTTCGCTGAGCTCCCTCTATACTGCGGGATAAAGTTTCCTGTTGTCGAGTAAGTCTGATGGGGATTCCCTCTCTGTATGAATGCCATTTGGGGGACAGATCCTTGATCAACTGATTAAGAGCTACATTATCAAATGCTTGATTTTTATATTTGAACTTAAGGTCGTCGAATATCCTACATAATATGTACTTATCGTCAATAAATTCATTGCCATAGATAGTCGTATATTTGGGTTCTCCTAACAGGGATTTTGCCTGTTCCAAGCTTCCTTTTGTGCAAATCAAAACCTTCCGGACTAATCCAAGATTCTTATTGTCTTCAATCACAGCCTCAGTAAATTCTTTAAGACTCTCTATTATCAAATTCTGATAATTATCAAGATCCACCAATGGAGACTGTATTTGTTTTGTTTCTGATTGTTCAGAATCATCATCTACAATTTTCGTGTTATTTGTCTGATCCCTGTTATCCAAATGACATTTTAATAGATCTTCCTCAAATACGGATATCACAACTACACCAACATTTGGCCTCACGATTATGAAGTCAGGAGATGCTCCGTTCAGTTCCGGATCAAGATAGATCAAGTCGTTCGCAGATAATACGCTACGCAATATGGAATATATCCGTCCCTTTTCTTTTGAAATCAGGCCATTTAATATCTGAAGATTCAGATTATATTCATTATAAATCGGCTCTGTGGCCCGTTCTTTAGGATCATATTTACTAAAATCCAGACCACCACCATTATACACCAATGCTTTTGTTTTACAGGTATATCGGTAATTCGTGTCTGAAGTCTGCCCATAATTCCCGCTCGATATATTTGAGAAAAACTCTGTCGGCGCAAATATATCACAAAATCTGTCTATTCTGAAAGCATTTGCATTTAACGGTCCCATGCACAATATATAGTGCGTATGCCCCGGTATTGCTATACTTTTTGCTAATTTCACCAAGTCTATCTCAGTGACATCAAGTATGTTTGAAAAAATATGGAATACATAATTTTGCTCATAATGAATATTCTTGGTTTCTGAATCATCTGAAACAGAAGGAAGGTACTCATTTAATGGCGTTATTCTGATTCCATTACACGCCGCTTTAGTTACATTGGCGATAGCCCTGCTCAAAGAGGCTTCGGAAGGTTCGATCAAGGTTATTTTCTTGAGCCATTGTGTCAATTCACGCTCTTTCAAGTAATCCACAAGACAGACTGTTCCAATTCCTTGACCACATCCCCAGTCTATAATCTCTAAAGATAAGGATATATTAGTCCTATCGTTCGGAGGGAAAGGCATGTTCTGCATGGCAGCCCTACATTTCGCCTGATGCATTTCACCATAAGCTCCGATATAACAGTCAAGACCTTCATCACTCTTCAACAAATCTAATCCATGATTAAGTTCTGGGTGAGAATAAGGACGATAACGATACTGTTCCGATATATTGCTTCGGCAATTCTCTATTATCGCCTCCATCGTCAAATTTGATATGCCTGAAATTCGCTCCTTATAATTCATATTAACCGATAATTTTATCCCTGTCAGGGTTAGATTTATGGCGTTTCCAATTGGTTACAGCCGCTTCTTTACTTGTATTCGCATAGCAATACTCGCAAAGATGTGGACAAGTATTATATTGCCCGATGTCTTTGCTTACAATGCAGCCACAGAATTGACGTTGACCATTATCTTTGTTGTTTCTTTTCTTAATCGCATATATTTCAGAGGTAAGCATTATTGCATCATTCGGAATCTGAGGTTTGTTATCAAACTCTTCGAACATTGAGGGGGCAGATAACTGTATTCGCTTTATATCTACCTTCAGAAAGTCCATAAGTTCTTTATCTTCGTATGCAAAACGAATCAGTAAGTCATCATCCACACAGCGGTTGTGCTCTATGCCGTATTGCTCGATATTGATTTTCTCTCCACAAGTGGCAAGTTGGAAATTCCATCCACGCTCTCGATTCATTGCAGATAGTTTTGCAGCAAACGCATTCATTGTGTTTTCGTCCCATTCAATATAGTTAATACCGTTCTTCTCAAGATTAATTTTAACCTTGCGATATGAGGCAATATCCGCAAAACTAAATACGAGTTTCTCTGTATAATCCTTGAGTTGGTCTCCGATATTTTTAACCTTTTCAAGCAAATCATTTATACTGATTTTATCCGTAAGAATCATCGGATCGAATCTCCATACAACTCGACCTTTTCCTAATTTATCGACCAACAACTTAAAAGTTTCTATCCGCTGAATCAAAGGAGGAACACCTTTTTCAAAATCTTCATTTTCATAATCGTTCAGAGTATATTGGATATAACACCCTATATTCCTCTCTTTCAGACAGTCAAGATAATTTAAAAGAGGTCGGGGATTCTTCGACCAAAACACAATGAACCGCGTCTTGCTATAAGACACATACGAAGTGACCCCGTTGAATGGATTCGTCCAAGCCGAGTATCCGCGCTTTAATCGCTCAAAGAACCAATCGGCATAAAAAGCCGGTATGTCCGTCGATCGACTTGCCGATACAATGACCGGAGCTTGTGCCTCTGCACGCACTCCTGTATCCAAAGTTACCTGGACCTTTTCTGTAGCTTTAGCCATTTTATTATCGTTATGAATCAAATCATATTTGCACTGTAAAATTAATTTGCTTTGCTCGACAGTAAAAATCTAAAGCAATCAATATACAAAATCAGCAGAATAATGTATCAATGGGAAAGCACTAACCAAATCTAAACTAAAACGCGAGTATATTCTTGACGAGCATATTAAATTTCAACATTTACCTCAAACAGTCCTCCTCTTTGATCTTTCAGTCGATCTGCGAAATGAAGAGGATACGCTGGTATAGCGAAAGATTGAAGATTTGAAATTGATTGGTAACATTTGTCACGACGTTCCGGCAACTACAAAAATCAGAACAATCGTCCACAAGCAACGCATAGGTGGCGGAACCTATCTCACTCCATAAACCTTTCTTTTCTTTTTCCAAAAAATACACGGAATAGACCCGACAGAGTCTTTATCGTGCTCCCTCCATAAAGATCAAATCCTCCAGCAGAACAGACGAAATCGTCCCTACAACAGTTTCGGGACGAGGAAAGTACCGGAAGGGTTGGAGACAAACACCGCCGAGTGGAACTGGTACACAGAGGGCGGGTTTTCATACATCGCAGCGGGCAACCCACTGCACCGACCCGACAAAATATGTAAATTTGCACCTGCATCTATGAAGAAGGACTTGACGTTTGCCACATCGACGGAGTTCATCCGGATTCCCAGCGATGCCGTGGTTTTCATCACTGCAGACGGGAACTATTCCGCCATCACGACGGCGGACGGCGGCGAATATGTCCTCACGCTGCAATTAGGCCAGATGGAACGGCGGATCGCCGAAATGGTGGAAAACGAAGACCACCGGTTCATCCGCATCGGCAAAAGCCTGATTGTGAACCGCGCATTCATCACATTGATCCATCCCGCCCGCCAAAAGCTGACCCTGTCGGACTGCCGCACGTTCCGGCACGAAGTATCCGCATCGCGCGAAGCGCTAAAGGCACTGAAAGATTTCGTTGAGAAGGAGGCCATGAAATGAGCAACATCCGACATGACATCGAGGATTCCGAGATCAGAATCATATCGTCCGACAAAAAAAGCGCTTCGTCAGCCGTGGCCCGGAAACGGCACCGGCTGGCCGGCATCCTGCTGCTAACGGCCGGAATCGTCATCGCGGCCGGAGGAGCGGCGTTCTACTTTTCGAAACATTCGGACCACGACGGACCGGAGCGACTGACCATCTCCAAGGAGATCGAACACGAGCCTGCCCCCCGCATCCTCCCGCCCGACACCCTCCTCCGGAGGGCCTACGTCGAAATCGCCGACACGACTGTCCATCACGTCCGGCTCACCGTCTTCTCGCCCCGGAACGCCACGCCGAGGCTGCACATCGGAGTCGATATCCTGCAGGATTCCGGTGCAGTGTTCGTCGTTCAGGCGGCCGACGTGCGCGAAGACAACGGCGGCATCGTCGGAGCCTACGTCTCCGAAGGCAGGCTCCTCAGCAAAGGCCAGTCGAAATCGGGTTTTTGCGCCATTATCGGCGGTACGCCAATCATCGGCGTGGCGGACGCGACACAATTCCTCGAACAGGCGCTCGAAACCGAAGGGTATTTCTTCCGCCAGTACCCGCTCGTGGTGGGGAACCAGGTTGTCGAAAACAAACCCAGGGGCCGGGCATTGCGCAAGGCCCTCGCCGAGCTGAACGGCAAGACGGTGGTCGTCATGAGCCGCGACCGGCTGACATTTCACGACTTCTCACAAGCACTCGCCGACCTCGGGGTCTCCAACGCCATCTACTTAGTCGGCTCGTCCGCCTACGGATTCGCCAAGGACGCGGAGGGCCATCGCATCGAATTCGGACAAGCGGCGAGCGACTCCCCCGAAAACACCAACTACATCGTCTGGGAATAGCCCGATCCCATTTCGTACATCAACGGCGACACTTCATACAACGCCCGGCAAATCGCTTTGCCGGGCGTTGTCTTTCAGCGAAATTCGCTGCATCAAACTCTATCCCGCATGAAAACACACATTCACTCCGCCGTTCGCAAACTTCCGGTCATCGTGCTGATGCTGCTGACCTCGGCCTGCAGCAAACGATACATCTCCTCGGAAGAGGCCTCCCAATGGATCGCAGCCTATACGCCGGTTCATATCGACCGGGATGCAGCCATCCGTATCGAGCCGACCCCCCGGATGAAGCGGCGGATCGACGGCCGGCCGATCGACGGCAGCATCTTCCGGTTCTCCCCCTCGGTCAAAGGACGGGTCGTCTATTCCGCCGACAAACGGTTCATCGATTTTATTCCCGACAAGAGCCTGAAACCGGGCAAAAAGTACGACTGCCGCATCCGGATGAAAGAGCTGACCGGAATCGACACGCTCGACGATTTCCATTTCGATTTCTTTGTGGACAAGCGGGAGATCCGGTTCGAGGAGGTCAAAGCCACGGTCGACCCGGACGACATTTCGATGCTCACCGTGACCGGCCGGCTAGAGTACAATGTCGCGGCGGGTGACTCCCTCGTCGGCGACAGCACCCTCCTCGAATGCAGCTACCCCGGAGTCAGCATCGAGATCGACAAATCGGCACACGATTTCAGCCGCCGGTTCCGGATCTCCGGAATCAAACGGCAGCCGACAGACACGACGCTGACCCTCTCCACGAATCCGCTCAACGGATTCTCCAAGGCCGAACAGTGCGTTGCCGTGCCCTCGATATCCGACTTCGGGCTGCTTCATGCCGAACGCGTCGAGGCGGCCGAGCCCTATCTGGCTCTGGAGTTCTCCGCCCCGCTCTCCTCGCAGCAGGAGCTCGACGGACTGATTACGATCGACCGGGTGGAGCCGATCCGGATAGAGCGCTCCGGCACCCGCGTCCAGGTGTTTTATCCCCAAAATTCCATTCCGGATCTCACCCTGCGGATCTCGAATCTGGTGAAGAACCAGGAGGGTCGGCGACTCGAAGGGGAGATCGAGCAGCACTTCAGCCAGGAGGTGATTCTGCCGGCCGTGCAGATTCCATTATCGGGCACCCTGCTGCCCGACAACGGCAATCTGAGACTGCCCTTCCGGGCGGTCAATCTGGCCGCCGTCGATGTCGAAGTCGTCAAGATATTCACGTCCAACGTGATGGCCTTCTTACAGGAGAACGACATCGACGGCTCCTACGAACTCCGGCGTTTCGGGCGCCTGATCTACCACCGCACCGTGCGGCTGGATCGGGACAAATCCCTGAACCTCCATCAGTGGCAGGACTTCGCCATCGACCTGAAGGGCCTGTTCCGGCAGGAACGCGGGGCGATCTACAACATCCGCCTCACCTTCCGCCGGGCCTATTCGCTGTACGGCCGCAACGAACCGGCCGACTTCTCCGAAATCGACGGCCTCACCCCCAAGGATACGGAGACATGGGATCGGAATCAATCGTACATATCCAGGAATATACCGGAATACAACTGGGCGTACTACAATTGGAACGAAACGAACGACCCGGACAAAGCCTCCTACTACATGAAAAGGTCGAGAATGCCGGAACACAATCTGGTCGTTTCGGACTTAGGGCTGATCGTGAAGCGGGCCGACGACAACCGGGTGGCCGCCACAGTCACGAAGCTCCTCACAGCGGCTCCGGCCGCCGGTATCCGGGTGACGGCGTTCAACTATCAGCTGCAAAAGACGGGGGGCGGGACGACCGACGCCAACGGGTTCGTCGATTTCGCCACAGACAACCGCCCGTTTCTGGTGACCGCCACCGACGGCCGGAACACGACCTATCTGAAAGTCTCATCCGGCAGAGAACTCTCCACGAGCCGTTTCGACGTGTCGGGCAAACGCATCGACCACGGATTGAAAGGGTTCGTGTACGGCGACCGCGACATCTGGCGGCCGGGCGACCCGGTGCATCTTTCGCTGATCGTGGAAGACGAACGAGGCCATCTGCCGGCGAATTATCCGGTGGTCATGGAGCTGTACAATCCCTCCGAACAGCTGTACGACCGGCAGACAATCACCGGAAACACGGACGGATTCTACGTTTTCCACACGGCGACCGATGAGACGGCGCCTACCGGTCTGTGGGAAGCGACGTTCACGGTGGGCGACCGGACATTCCGCCACCCGGTACGCATCGAAACCATAAAACCCAACCGACTCAAAATCAAGATCCGCACGCCCGAGATGATCCGGGCCAACCGGGACGAGACGCTCGGGATCGAAGCCAGCTGGCTCACGGGGCCGGCCGCGAAACAGCTGGCCGCGGGGATGGAAATGACCCTCTATGCCGACCCGACGCCTTTCAAGGGTTACCAGAACTACCAGTTCTCGAATCCGCTCGTCTCCTACACCTCCTCGCAGAAAGAGCTGTTCTCGGAAAAGCTCGACAGCACCGGTTCGGTCGAGAAACTTTGCACGACGGGAACCGACCGAAACGCTCCCGGAATGCTCCAGGCCGCCATCACGGCAAAAGTGACCGAACCGGGAGGCGACATCAGCGTGGTCAGCCGCACCGTCCCCTTCTCGCCGTTCGAGGCCTATGTCGGCATCGATCTGGGTGAGAAAACGTATCCGACCGACACGGAGGTACGATTCCCGGTCGTCGTGCTCGATCAGCAGGGCGAACGGATAAAGAGCCGTCGGCTCGACTACAAGATCTATCGGCTGGACTGGGACTGGTGGTGGGAAGGAAACGCCCATGCCCTGAACCGATATGTCCGGAGCTCGTCGGCCGATCTGGTCGCGAGCGGCCCCGTGACCGTGACGGACGGCGGCGGAGAGATCCCGTTCCGGGTCGACTATCCCGGCTGGAGCCGGTATCTGATTCTTGTCCGCGACTCCACGGGAGGCCATGCGACAGGCGGCACATTCCGGGTCGACTGGCCCGACGGGAGGGGGCATGCGGAAAACAACGCGGCCGCAGAAAGCACCGAGCTGTCGTTCACGCTGGACAAAAAGAGGTATGAGGCCGGCGAAACGGCCTGCGTATACCTGCCGAAGTGCGCCGGCGGACGGGTGCTGCTCTCCATCGAGAACGGCTCGGGCGTGCTCCGCCGGATGTGGGCGAAGACCTCGCCGGACAGCGAGACCGTATTCCCCCTGCCTGTCGACCGCTCCATGGCTCCGAATTTCTACGTGACGGCCACCCTCCTGCGGCCTCACCGCCAGACCTCCGACGGTGTTCCGATACGCCTGTTCGGCATCGCCGCCGCCGAGGTCGTCGACTCCCGCTCGATCCTCCATCCGGAGATCGAGATGCCCGACGAGCTGCATCCGCAAAAGCCGTTTACGGTCAGAATCGGCGAACGGGATCACAGACCGATGACCTATACGCTGGCGATCGTCGACGAAGGGCTGCTCGACATCACGAACTTTCGGACGCCGAACCCCTGGGCCGCCATGAACCAGCGTGAAGCGCTGGGGGTCAAAACATGGGATATGTATGACGATGTCATCGGCGCGTTCGGAGGCAGCTTCCGACCCGTCCTCAGCATCGGCGGCGACCAGGCGCTGCGCCGCGCCGCCGGCAAGGAGAAGCGCTTCAATCCGGCCGTCAGGTTCCTGGGGCCGTTCACCGTAAAAGGTGCCCCGAAAACGCACAGAATCACGCTGCCCAACTATGTCGGTTCGGTGCGGGTGATGGTCATCGCGGCCCACAGGGGCAGCTACGGCCATGCCGACAAGACGGTCAGGGTCACCTCTCCGCTGATGCTGCTCACCTCGCTGCCGCGCGTCCTCGCCTGCGGCGATACGATCGGCATGCCCGTCAATCTGTTCGCCCAGGCCGACGAGGTGAAGCGCGTCTCGGTATCCGTCGAGACCGAAGGGCCGGTGGCGGTCGTCGGGGCCGGAAGCCGGAGTGTCTCATTTGCCGCACAGGGCGAGAAACCGGTCGATTACCGGCTCGTCTGCGACAAATCCGCCGAGGGGAAAGCCCGGATCGTCGTCACGGCTGCGAGCGGCCGGCACATCGCGACAGACACCGTGTACATCGATGTCCGGAATCCGCTGCCCACGCTGGTCAAAACCACAGAAAAATCACTGGCCGGGGGCAAGACCGCCACCTTCGACTGGAGTTCGTCCGACCACGGGACGGTCGGCCTGCAAATCGCATCGATGCCCGCCTTCCGCTTCGGAGAGGCGATGACCTTCCTGGAGAATTACCGTCACCTCTGTACCGAGCAGCTCGCCTCCAAAGCGCTGTTCATGCTCTTCGGCCGCGAGTTTCTCGACTCCGAGAGCCGGCGGCGGTGTGACCGCTCCCTGCCCCGGCTGCTCCAAGTCCTGACGTCGCGCCAGCTTGCCAACGGAGGATTCGTCTACTGGCCGGACCAGCGGTCGGTCAACGAGTGGGTGACCTCCATGGCCGGCATGGCGCTGGCCGAAGCCGAACAACAGGGTTTCCGGGTGGAGAAAACCTGCACGGAGCACTGGTTAGGATATCAGACCGCCGCCGCACGCAATTACCGCTACTCCGCGGAGTCGGATCTCGGCCAGGCATACCGGCTGTACACGCTCGCCAAAGCCGGACATCCGCAGGCCGCAGCGATGAACCGCCTGCGGGAGTCCAAAACCCTGACGCAAACGGCGGCCTATTGTCTGGCCTCCGCCTATGCGCTCTGCAGCAGAGAGGAGGTGGCCGCGAGCCTGATCGAGCAGGCCGAGCGCACCGCACCGACCGCCGGACAGGACATGTTCCGCTCCACGGTACGCGACAACGCCATGCAGACGGAAGCCTACGCCCTGTGCGGCCTCACAGCCAAGGCGGTGCCCGCAGCGCGGACGCTGGCGAAGGAGTGTGCCGGAGACCGCTATGTGACACAGGACATCGCTTTCGTGACGGTGGCGATGAATCGGCTCGGCCATGCGACAGACGGCCGCGCAGGCTCGGTGACAATCAGCGAAAAGGGACGCACCCCTCTCTCATTACACGACTTCGGCGAGCTGAAAAACGTCGCCCTCAGTCCGGCCAGCGGGCATGTCACGGTATCGAACACGGGCACCGGGACGCTGGAGCTCGCGCTCGTAACCGCCTCTCGGCCCGCAGCCGACACCCCTGTCGAAGCGACAGAAACGGGGGGATTGCAAACGAGCGTCAGCTACACCGATCTGTCGGATCAGCCGATAACGATCAACCGGCTGAAACAGAATACCGAATTTAAGGCCCGGATCACCGTCGCCAACCGGGGGAAAGCGGTCGATGCGATGGCCCTGACCTATGCCATTCCCTCGGGCTGGGAGATCTGGAACGAGCGGCTATACCCAACCGGAACCGCGCCGCACGACCATCAGGATATCCGCGACAACAGCGTCAGCTATTACTTCCCGCTGGCCGCAAGAGGCTCCGTCACATTCACCGTACGGCTCCGGGCGGCATACTGCGGCAATTACATGTTGCCGCCGACCGTATGCGAAGACATGTACCACCCGGCCCGCAAGGCCATGACGGCAAACCGTCGAATCGCCGTCGAACGATGAAAAGGGGGAGACATACCGCCGGATACGCGGCGATCACAGCAGTAGCGTTGCTCCTGCTGCTGTGGCTGTTCTGCCTTCCGGCCGATCTTTTCGAGAAGACGCCCTACTCGACTGTGGTGACGGCCGGCAACGGCGAACTGCTGGGTGCCCGCGTGGCCGCCGACGGCCAGTGGCGGTTCCCGCCGTGCGATTCGGTGCCCGGCAAGTTCGCCAGGGCGTTGGTGGAGTACGAAGACCGCAGCTTCCATACCCACCGGGGCATCAGTCTCCGGGGAATCGGCCGGGCCCTGATCCGGAATCTGGCCAACGGACGAGTGGTGAGCGGCGGGAGCACCATCTCCATGCAGGTCATACGGCTCCACCGCCGCGGCCCGCGCACGTTCGTCGAGAAGATCATCGAGATGTTTATGGCCACACGGCTGGAGGCGCGGTATTCGAAGGAGGAGATTCTGAAGCTGTACGCCTCTCACGCCCCGTTCGGAGGGAATGTCGTGGGAATCGACGCCGCCGTATGGCGCTACCTGGGCCATGACGGCAACGAGATGTCGTGGGCCGAGGCCGCCATGCTGGCCGTGCTGCCGAACGCTCCGTCGGCCATCCATCTGGCAAAGAACCGCGACAAACTGCTGGCCAAGCGGAACCGGCTGCTCAAACGCCTTTGCGAGGTCGGAGAAATAGCCCCCGACGAATACGAGCTCGCGGTCAACGAGCCGCTGACCGACACGCCCTATCCCATGCCGCAGTCGGCTCCCCATCTGGTGGAGTATTTCCATGCGGCCCGGCCCGGCCGCAGGAGCGCCACCCACATCGACCACGCCCTCCAGCAGCGGCTGGAAGAGACAACGGCCCGGTGGCGCAGCGAGCTCTCGCTGTCGGGCATCAACGACCTGGCGGCGGTCATCGCCGATGTCGGGAGCGGTGAGGTGATCGCCTACTGCGGCAATGCCGACATCCGGGCCCGCCGGGACGGAGCGTGGGTGGACGTCGCCCGGGCTCCGCGTTCGTCGGGCAGCATCCTGAAACCGCTGCTGTATTGCGCGGCCCTTCAGGAGGGGGTGATTCTGCCCCGCACGCTGCTGCCGGATATCCCGGCCGATTTCGGCGGATTCTCGCCCCGGAACTTCGACGGCGATTTCGCAGGCGTCGTCCCGGCGAACCGGGCGCTGGCCCTGTCGCTCAATGTGCCCCATGTCCACCTGCTGAAAGAATACGGCGTCGACCGTTTCGCCGCGCTGCTTCAGCGAGCGGGTTTCGGCACCCTGACCCGTCCGGCCGGCCGGTACGGGCTTTCGCTGGTGCTCGGCGGTGCCGAGGTGACGCTGTACGATGTGGTGATGTGTTATACGAAAATCGCGCGCGGGGAGAAGAGCAGCCCCTGGAACGATCCGTTCGCCGTCTATGCCATGCTGGATGCGATGCGGGAGGTGACCCGCCCGGATGAACTGGATCGGAACCGTGTCAGTTCCGTCCGGCACATTGCCTGGAAAACCGGAACGAGCTACGGAGCCCGCGACGGATGGGCCGTCGGCATAACGCCCCGTCACGTCGTGGGGGTGTGGGTCGGCAACGCCGACGGCAGCGGCGTGGCCGATCTGACCGGCGCGAGAACGGCCGGCCCCGTCATGTTCGATCTATTCGACCTGCTCCCGTCCTGCGGATGGTTCGCCGAGCCGCAAGGCCGACAGGTCAGGGTCTGCGTCCATTCCGGCCACCTGGCCGGACGGTTCTGCGCCGACACTCGTCTGCAGACGGTCTCCGAGAGCGCCTTACGGAGCCGCCCCTGTCCCTATTGCATGCGGATTCCGGTGTCGCTCGACGGGCTGCGGCGCGTCACGGACTGCTCCGAACCGATGGAGCTCCGCTCGTTCTTCATCCTGCCTCCGGTTCACAAGCACTTCTACAAGCTCCACCACGCGGATTACACGGAGCCTCCGGCCGGAAAAGAGGCGCAGACCGACGCCATGCAGTTTATCTATCCGGCACCGGGAGCGGTCATCGCCCTGCCGCAGAAGCTGGACGGGACACGAAGCGAACTGATCTGCAAGGCGACCCACTCCGATCCGGCGGCCGAGCTGTTCTGGCACCTCGACCGGCACTTCATCGGCTCGACCACCGACCTGCACCGGATCTCGCTGCCCCTCTCGCCGGGTGTACATCGCATCACGGTCGTGGATCAGACCGGCGCGCAGATGTCACGGGAGGTCATCATCCAATGACGCGGCCGGAGCGCTACCGCTGCACCGGAACGTGGCGCAGGAAGCGGTTCCGGAGCCATGCCCGAACCGGCTCGTCGAAGAGTTTCAGGAATCCGTAAGCCAGCGCTACGCACCCGACTCCCACGGCGATCATCAGCGGCCAGCTCTGCTGCCAGCCCATCCCGTGCTCCGTCACATAGGCCATGAAGAGGTAGACGAACGGATAGTGAATGATATAGAGCGGGAACGAAATCTCGCCCAGAAACTTGCAGATTCCGACCGAGACCCGCCCCGTGATCGGACTGCCCGCCCCGGCCAGCACGATCAGCGGGAAGACGAACAGGATGGAGAGCGATTCGTAGAGCCCGTTGATCCACAGCTGCTCTTCGCCTCCCAGCCGGGGGAAAAACAGAATCACGGCCAGCACCAGCGAACAGATCCAGAAGCCGCCCCGCAGCCGGATCAGCCGCCCCAGCCGGAAAAGCAGCAACCCGCAGAAGAAGGGATACAACAGGCGGATCATCCCGATTCCGAAGTGCCGTCCCGTCAGCTCATGCCCGCCCAGCACACTGCCGTCCGAACCGCCCACCGTCATCCACAGCAACGCGACGCCTGCCGCAGCGACGAACGCGATCAGCACGCGCTTCGAGAAGCGCCTCACGACCGTCGCATAGAGAAAGTTGCCGATGTATTCGAAGAAAAGCGACCAGGAGGGGCCGTTCAGGGGGAACATCTCGTGCCACGGCTGGCGAATCGCCGCGGTGGTCGGAATCAGCAGGCAGCCGGCCAGCATCACCAGCAGCATCTGCCAGACGGGTACCTCGCCGATGTGGGGAAACATCTTTCCGGCACCGAAATAAAAGCACAATCCCCCGATCACCGCTCCCACGACGACCATCGGCTGGAGCCGGATGATACGCCGTTTGCAGAAGTCCCAGAGAGTCATCCACCCCCACCGGTCGTCATAAGCATAACCGATCACGAAGCCCGAGAGGACGAAGAAGAAATCGACGGCCAGATAGCCGTGGTTGACAATCGGCACGACATACAGCGGATCGACAGCATAGATTTCGAACAGATGGAACACCACGACGATCAGGGCGGCGACACCGCGCAAGCCGTCGAGAATCTCGTAGTGCGGCTTCTGCGGAAATTGCAGGGGCAAGTTGGAGGTCATATCGTAAAAAGAAGGTTGGTTTCCGAAGCTTCGCCTGCAAAGATACGGAAGAACGAGGGACTAAAAATTTGTCCTACATCAAAATCCGCCCGCGGAGCGGCGCCCGCCTCAACGCCCCTCGCCCGCCCGCAGCCGGCTCAGCGTCGAGAGCGTAATCCCCAGATAAGAAGCGATATAACTCAGATTGGCCCGTCGGCAAACGTCGGGAAACTGCCGTCGGAAGGCTTCGTACCGTTCGCGGGCCGGCAGCGCGAGCCGCTCCTGGTGGCTGCGGTGCAGACGGCGGTACTCGTTCTGGTGGGCGATCCGCCCCCAGTTGCACAATTCGAGGTTGGTCTCCCACAGGCGGGTCAGATCGGCCAGCGGGATGCGCCAGGCTTCGACCTCTTCGAGCGTCTCGACCTCCTCTTCGCTCGGCCGGCCGTAGTAGAGTTCGTCCATGCTGAAGACAATTCCGCCCTCGACCGAAAACGAGGTGGTGACCTCCTCGCCGTCCACCACCCAGTAGGAACGGGTCATGCCCCGCTCGATAAAATAGGCGTACCGGTTATACTCGCTCTTGCGGATCAGCCGACTGCGTTTCGGGAAACGGCACGGTTCGACGACCGCCTCCAGCGCGCTGACCGTCTCGTCCGACAAGGGCCAGAGAGACCGGATCGTATCGATCACCTTTCGCATCGTCAATCGTTTCCCGAACGGTATTGTTGGGGGCTCATCCCCACGTAGCGTTTGAAATACTTGCCGAAAAACGAGACGTTCGGAAAGTTCAGCGACAGGGCGACCTCTTTGATCGCCATGTTGGTCGACTTGAGCAGGGCCTTGGCATCCATGATCACCACGTCGGCGATCAGGTCGGCGACCGTCTTTCCGGTCTGCTGTTTGACGGTCGTGCACAGATGCTGGGTCGAGAGGCGCATCTGTTCGGCATAAAAGGCCACGCGCCGCTCCCGGGTATAGTGTTTCATGACGAGCCGGAAGAGCTCTTTGCTGATCTCCTCGCCGCGGCTCAGCCGGTGTCCGGTCTCGTTCTGAGCGGTGCGGTAGAGGCTCGACACGCCGTAAAGCACGGACTCCAGAATACATCGCTGGATCTGAGGATGGGTCAGCAGGTCGGCGGTAAACATCCTGTGCAGGAGGGCGAAGAGCTCCTTGTAGATCTCGGCCCGCTCGGCGGTAAACGAAATGACGGGGTTCTCGATCATCACGGGCAGCATATCCATGGTGGATTTGATGAGGTTGACCTCGCCCATGAATTTCGACGAGAAACCGATGAACGACAGCCGGAAATTTTCCGGCGTACCGTGGAACCGGATGACGCTGCCGGGTGCGACGACGATAAAGTCGTTTTTCCGGATGC
Organism: uncultured Rikenella sp.; assembly: GCF_910577125.1. GTDB lineage: Bacteria > Bacteroidota > Bacteroidia > Bacteroidales > Rikenellaceae > Rikenella. The sequence goes on along the minus strand of NZ_CAJTMN010000028.1, from coordinate 5,923 downwards.
GGCACTCTTTCAGGTTGATGGTGGCCGTGAGCTCGCCTTCGACGCAGAGCACGAAGATGCCGGCCTTGATTTTGCACGGTACGGTGTACCACCCGAGCACGTCGCGGGTGATATCGACCCAGGCGAAAAAATCGACCGGCAGATCGATATCGGGCAACCGGTCGGGCGCTGCGGGATCCCGGTCGAGGAGTCGGTTATCCATACTCGATTGATTAAAATTTGACTATAAATATAGCACGAATTACGAGTTTTCCCACTCCGAACTGAAAAACGAACCACTCTTTCCCACGTTGGGCACACGGTTTTCGCTGAATTCCGCCCCGGGCAACCGCGGCGGGGGCGAGGGCGCTGTGTGGAACTGCGGCAATCGAGGTTTTAGTTGGTCGTCTGCGATCTGCACGACAGAAGGGCTGCGTCTGCTTTTAGACATGCTGCACTGCGATTCCAATAGCACAGACTACCGTGTCACCGGTCTTCAGTTGCGTTGCCTCTCGCACCCACAGGGTGTTTTACTGGCAGCCTCGGCCTTAATCGGCAACCTCTACCCCACCCGCAGATTGGGGTGACACAGCCTTAGCGATGCGTAAGCATCGCTCCGTCCCGCCGGGGCGCCCATCGGGCGTTTTATTGGGGTTCTCACTGCCTTATTGGCCGGACGCCGCCCGCGCAGGGCTATTCTATCCTGTTAGGGTAGAGGCGGCCGCAGCGAAACGCAAGTTTCGCCCGTCCACGGGACGTGGGGCCCGGCCGGCCCGAGGCCAGTTTCAGGCGGGACAAAGCTCATTCCCGTCGCCCGCCCGCCTCAAAGGGCATATTCTGTGGGTTGGCACCCAGCCAACCAACGAGAATTGCCGCGGGCGACTCAAAAAGTACTAACCACCGCGCGCCGACGCCTGAAAAGGGAAATCGTCAAAATGTGTTCGCACATTTTGACAGGATTTCCCATGGCGCGCGAAATCAAATCCCCGCCCCGGGCTGCCGCAATCACGCGAATGGCGTGCAACACTTCATCGGCAACGCTGGATTCAGTTGGACTTATACGGTCAACGGTACTAATGGCATGTACTTGGGTGTCAGTACGACGGAGCTCAATCCCAGTACCTCGGACGGCCGCGCCCGCGGTTTTCAGTTGCGTTGCCTCTCGGAATAAACGGACGCGCAGTGTCTTTTACTGGCCGTGTCTACCCTAAAGCAGCCTCTACCCTACACCGTTGCGGCCGGGCGCCCGGGAGGTGCCGCAATTCTCGACGCGCAAGCGGCGTGTTGCGGACCTCCCGTGGGGAGGCCCGGCCCGCGCGGTTCCCCGAACCGCAAGAGCTCAGCCCAATTCACCGCCCAAAATCCGTCCTCTTCGGCCTGTCGCCCATCCCCCCGAAGCCGCTACGCGGCTTGGGCGACAGGGCCGGCGCCCCAAAGGGTCGCACAGCACTCAGCCCAATCCTCGGCCCGATTCTCCACCCCATTCGGCCTTGTTTCTTTTCCCGCGCGCTGGCGGAAATCTTATCCAAACACGCACCACGCGTTTGAATAAGATTTCCTTCTCCAGCGGGCGCGCGCGGGACGATTCAACCGTCGCCCGCCGGGATTTCACCTCGATTTTGCTCACCGCAAAACGAGTGAAATCCCTCTTTACGCGGGCGGGCGACGGGAGAGCTTTGAACCGGACAGAACTGCCCTGCGCGGGCGGCGGCCGGGTGACCCCGGCAGGACGGAGCGATACTGCGTATCGCTTACTGGCTTGCTACACCCAGTTCTCTGTCCGCGCGCCTGTTGCGTGGCGCGGTTATTTATTGTCTGAATAACAAAGGCCGGCCGCCGTGGCGCGAACGCGTCGGCCGGCCGGGCCCCGCCTAAATAAGGCAGTGATAACCCTAGTAAAAGCCCCTGTGGGGCCCCGCGGTGGGCAATTGGCTGGAGTAGCCCAACTCCTCGCCTCGTTTTTTGTCCGCGCGCCTTGGGAAATCCAGTCAAAACGCGCAAGCACATTTTGACGATTTCCCTATTAAGGCGACGGCGCGCGATTTGGTTCGAGGGTACTGCGCTCGGGCCGCGCGGGCCCCACGTCCCGTGGACGGGAAATGCTTACGCATTTCCACTTACCTGCTCGGCCCAAATCTGCGCCCCACCAAAAACGATCGGGGAGCCGGCCGCCTGATCCCGCATGAACGGTGACAGAACGGTGCTCCCCGATCGGTGACACACTATCGATAAAATAGACGACGGGCGTTTATATTACTTAACCGTCTTGACGATTTCGGCGAATGCCGTCGGGTGGTTCATCGCCAGGTCGGCCAGCACCTTACGGTTCAAGGCGATCCCTTTAGCGTTCACTTTCCCCATGAATTCGGAATAGGTCATCCCGTTGGCCCGCACGGCAGCGTTGATACGCTGGATCCACAGGCCGCGGAAGTTCCGTTTTTTGTTTTTGCGATCGCGGTAGGCGTAGGTCAACCCTTTTTCTACCGTGTTCTTGGCTACAGTCCAGACGTTCGAGCGAGAACCGAAGTTCCCTTTGGCGAGCTTGAGGACTTTCTTGCGGCGGGCGCGACTGGCCACCGCGTTTACACTTCTTGGCATAACGATGCGTTTTTCGATCGGCCGGCGGTCGTCCCGTTCGGGCGACGCTTTGGGGGAACCTCTGCGTGGGTTCGGCCGGGCGCGATCTTCGGTTAAAATAAAGTATCGTCCGGTTTTTACGGCTCCGGACGGAGGCCGTCAAACAAAATCTACTTCACGAGCATCAGCTTGACAGCCGGCGTGTCGGTAGCGCTCATCGTCCCGGTGTGGGTGAGGTTGCGTTTCTGTTTGGTCGTTTTTTTGGTGAGGATGTGGCTTTTGAAAGCGTGTTTCCTCTTCACTTTGCCGGTGCCGGTGAGCGTGAAGCGCTTCTTGGCGGCGGCAACGGTTTTCATTTTCGGCATGGTCGAAATTTATTTAGATGGTTAAAATAGTGTGTTTCAGTACAATGTCCCCTCCCCCCAAAAGAAGGCGGAGAGTTACTTCTTCGGTTTCGGGGCGAGCAGGATGCTCATCCGCTTCCCTTCGAGCTTGGGCATCTGTTCGACTTTGGCCCACTCTTCGAGATCCTGGACAAACCGCAGCAGGAGGATCTCCCCCTGATCCTTGAAGACGATCTGGCGTCCGCGGAAGAAGACATAGGCCTTGACCTTCGCCCCCTCTTTCAGGAAGTTTTCGGCGTGTTTGAGCTTGAAGTTATAGTCGTGGTCGTCGGTCTGAGGCCCGAAGCGGATCTCTTTGACAACGACTTTGACGGCCTTGGCTTTGATCTCTTTGGCTTTTTTCTTCTGCTGGTAGAGGAATTTCTGGTAGTCGATGATGCGACACACCGGCGGCTCGGCCTTCGGCGAGATTTCCACGAGGTCGAGTTCCTGTTCCTGTGCCATGCGCAGCGCTTCCTGCAAGGAATAGACGTCCTGCCGGTCGATATTCTCCCCCACTAACCGCACCTGAGGCGCAGTAATTTCCCGGTTGATCCGGTGGGGGTTTTCTTTCTGTACACGTCCGCGGAACGGCGGGCGCGACGGTCTTGGGCGCGGTGGTAGTGCTATAGTTTTGTCCTCCTTAGTATATTTAGTCCACGGTATGAGGGCCGCAAAAAGCGTGCCGCACGTCTATGACATAGGTTCCGCGATGGGTCGAATCTCTTCGGCAACCAGGTCGCCCACCATCTTGGCGAAGTCGGGCAAAGTCATCGTCCCGCGGTCCTTCCCTTCACCCTGCATCCGGACGGTGACGGTCTCGTCCCGCTGTTCGTTATCGCCGACAATGAGCAGAATAGGCACCTTGGCCAACTCGTTATCCCGGATTTTGCGGCCGATTTTTTCGTCGCGGTCATCGACGCGGGTGCGAATATCGCAATTATTCAGCAATTTAGCAACTTTTTTCGCGTAGTCGTTGTACTTTTCGCTGATCGGCAGCACCACCGCCTGTTCCGGCGTCAGCCACAGCGGGAACTTTCCGCCCGTGTGTTCCAGCAGCACGGCGACGAAGCGTTCCATCGAGCCGAACGGAGCCCGGTGGATCATGATGGGCCGGTGTTCCTTGTCGTCCGAGCCTTTGTAGGTCAGGTCGAAACGCTCGGGCAGGTTGTAGTCCACCTGGATCGTCCCGAGCTGCCACTTCCGCCCCAAAGCGTCCTTGACCATAAAGTCCAACTTCGGCCCGTAGAACGCCGCCTCGCCGGTCTCCACAATGGTCTCCAGCCCCTTTTCGGCCGCCGCCTCCATAATCGCGGCCTCGGCCTTGTGCCAGTTCTCGTCCGTCCCGATATACTTCTCCTTGTTGTTCGGATCGCGCAGCGAAACCTGTGCCGTAAACTCCTTGAAGTCCAAGGTCTTGAAGATATAGAGCACGATGTCGATCACCTTCTTGAACTCGTCTTTGAGCTGGTCGGGCCGGCAGAAGAGGTGGGCGTCGTCCTGGGTAAATCCGCGCACACGGGTCAGCCCGTGCAACTCCCCGCTCATCTCATACCGGTAGACAGTCCCGAACTCGGCCAGCCGAACGGGCAGGTCCTTATAAGAGCGCGGTTTCGACCGATAAATCTCGCAGTGGTGCGGGCAGTTCATCGGTTTGAGCAGGAATTCCTCGTTCTCGTCCGGGGTATGAATCGGCTGAAAACTGTCTTTCCCGTACTTGGCATAGTGTCCCGAAGTGACATAGAGGTCTTTCATCCCGATATGCGGGGTGATCACCTGCTCGTACCCGTACTGTTTCTGAACTCCCTTGAGGAAATTCTCCAGCCGCTCTCTGAGCGCCGCCCCCTTGGGCAGCCACAATGGCAATCCCTGCCCCACCCGCGGGCTGAAGGTAAAGAGTTCCAGCTCCTTGCCCAGCTTCCTGTGGTCGCGTTTCTTGGCCTCTTCCACCAAGGCAAGATACTCGTCGAGCAAAGCCTTTTTCGGGAAGGTAATGCCGTAAATCCGGGTGAGCATCTTCCGCTTTTCGTCCCCGCGCCAGTAAGCGCCGGCCACCGAAGTCAACTTCACCGCCTTGATCGGCGCCGTGTCCGCCAGGTGCGGCCCCCGGCAAAGGTCGGTGTAGTCGCCGTTGCTATAGAAGGTGATCGTCCCGTCGGTCAAGTCGCCGATGAGCTCGCACTTGTACTCGTCCCCCTTTTTCGTATAGGTCTCCATCGCCTCCGCCTTGGAGACTTCGCGCCGCACGAAGGGGTGTTTCTCTCTGGCGATTTCGAGCATCTTCTGTTCGATTTTGGGCAGGTCTCCTTCGGTAATCGGCGTCGGCGAGTCGACGTCGTAATAGAATCCGTTATCGATAGCGGGCCCGATGCCGAACTTGATGCCGGGATACAGCTGCTCAAGCGCCGCGGCCAAAAGGTGCGACGAGGAGTGCCAGAAAGCGTGTTTGGCTTCGGGTTCGTCCCATTTGTGCAGTTTGATCGTCGCGTCTGTTTCGATGGGTTTCTGAATATCCCAGCTTTGCCCGTCCACGGTCGCGGCAAAGGTCTCCTGCGCCAGCCTCGGACTGATCGAGGCTGCGATTTCGAGCGGCGTGACGCCTGCTGCGAACTGACGGCTGCTGCCGTCGGGGAATGTAATGTCGATCATACTTGCTCGGTGTGTAAAACGCCGCCCGCTCCGGCTCGGCGCGGACGGATTGACAAAGTTAGCTATTTTTCCCTGTCCCGGTACACGAGAAAGCGGAAAAGCGGACTCCGGGAGGGATTTTTCTCGCGAGGGGTTGCACGAAACGAAAAAAGCATTACCTTTGTCCCGCTTTCGTACTTCTCCGCAGCTTGCGGAGGGTGCGGCCTCTCGCCCAGGTGGTGAAATTGGTAGACACGCTACTTTGAGGGGGTAGTGCCGGTTTACGGCGTGCAAGTTCGAGTCTTGTCCTGGGCACCACACGAAAAGAAAAAAGATCGCTGATAATCAGCGATCTT
>NZ_CAJTMN010000027.1 GCF_910577125.1 uncultured Rikenella sp. | reverse complement strand
GAGCTCCGTCGAGTTGCAGCCCGCCGCCGGGGGTGGCGACGGACTGCGCGACCCTACGGGTCGCACAGCACTCAGCCCAATCCACGGCCCAATTCACCGCCCCATTCGGCCTGTCGCCCATCCCCCCGAAGCCGCTACGCGGCTTGGGCGACGAGGCCGGCGACCCAATGGGTCGCACAAACTTTGTTGATACTTTTGACCGCGCGCTGGCGGAAATCTTATTCAAACGCGCACCACGCGTTTGAATGATTTCCTTCTCCAGCAGTCGCGCGCGGGACACTCTAATCGTCGCCCGCTGGGATTTCATCTCATTTTGCTCACCGCAAAACGAGCGAAATCCCTCTTTACGCGTGCGGGCGACTATCGAGCTTTGTACCGGACGGAACTGCCCTGCGCGGGCGGCGTCCGGGTGACCCCGGCGGGACGGAGCGATACTGCGTATCGCTTACTGGTTCACTGCACCTTGTTCTCTGTCGCGCGCCCACGCCCCTCAACCGTGGCACAATTTCTGCTGAAGACCCCGTAGCAAGAAATAATCATTATCCGTCACAACCCCATGAAAACCAAATCCTTTTTTCCGGCCCTCCTGCTCGGAGTTCTGCTCGTGCTGCTCGCGCTACCCCATGCCCTGCCCGCCTTCGCCGGCCCAAACGACACCCGGAAAACCCGCCGAGCCGAACAGGCCGCAGCTGCCGCACGCTCCGTAGACTCCATCCTCCATAGTGAACGCTTCCTCTTCGTCCCCAACCGCGTCATTACCCAGATCACCGGAATCCCCTACGCCAACCTCAGCACCTACTACGAAGTCGCCGTCACCCCCGACAGCCTCGTGTGCAGCCTCCCCTACTACGGCTACGTCTACAACACCATCTACGACCCCGACCGGTCGCCCTTCTTCTTCACCGCCCCCGACCCCGCCATCCGCGTGGAGAGCCTCCCCGCCGGGAAACAGAAAGGATGGATCGTCATCGGCGCCCATGAACGCTCCAACCACCGGAGCTACATCCTCACCTTCGAAATCTTCGACACCGGCGAGACCTCGCTCACCATCCAGGGCTCCGGCACCCAGCACCTCCAGTTCCTCGGCACCCTGAAACCCCTGCCGGCCGGAGAACCCGCCGCCAACCGGCCCGAAATCCCGTAACGCGCACAACACGCGAAAAAGAGACGAAATAAAAAAATTACTTACCTTTGTTTCCTGCAAAGTGTTCGCAAACCGAACCGCCGCAAACGCGGGAAACCGCATCCCCCCTTTCCGAAACGAATGAACGAGAACACCGAAACCCTCATCCGCACCATCGTCCGCGCCATGCAGGACAAAAAAGCCGACCGGATCGTCAGCCTCGACCTCACCGCGCTGGACGGAGCCGTTTGCGACGCTTTCGTGATCTGTCAGGCCGAATCCACCACCCAGGTCGCCGCCATTGCCGCCGGAATCGAAGAGCTCACCATCCGGGAGACCGGCGAAAAGCCGTGGCGCGTGCAGGGGCTCGACAACGCCTTGTGGGTGGCCATGGATTACGGGAACGTCATGGTACACATCTTCCAGAGCGAGATGCGCGACTTCTACCGCCTCGAAGAGCTCTGGGCAGACGGAGAGCTGACCCGGCACGACGACCTGTATTAAAACTAACCGCAAAAAGCATATCCGTGTCCGCTTTGCGGCACACCCTTATAGTATATGGCAAACGAAAAACGGAATACCCTGCGCCCCAGATTCAATATCTATTGGATGTGGGGCATTATTATAGCCTTCATTCTCGGCTGGGCCTACTTCGGCGAGAGCGGACGGCAGAGCCGGATCAGCTGGGACGCCCTGCGCGACACCCTGATGCCCGGCGGAGACCTGCAGCGCGTGCAGGTCATCAACCACGAAGTGGCCGAAGTGTGGCTCCGGCCGGACGCGGTGGCGAGATACAAGGCGCAGGAACGCTACAAATACATTCCGACCAAAGGGCCCCAGTTCTACTTCAACATCGGCTCGCTCGAAAAGTTCGAAAACGACTACCAGGCGGCGCGGGACAGCATCAACCGCAAGATCGCCGACGGAACGACTGCGGGCCGGCACGGCGAGGTACCGGGGCTGACGTTCGAAAACGACAACTCCGGGTGGGGGACGTTGTTCTGGCAGGCCTTGCCGTTCATTGCCATCGTCGTCTTCTGGATCATCCTGATGCGGCGGATGTCGGGCGGCGCGGGAGGCGGAGGCGGCGCCGGCGGCGTGTTCAGCGTGGGGAAAGCCAAAGCCAGACTCTTCGACAAGGACAACGACCAGAAGGTCACCTTCAAGGATGTGGCGGGGCTCGAAGAGGTGAAGGTCGAGGTGATGGAGGTGGTGGACTTCCTGCGGAACCCGGGGAAATACAGCGAACTCGGCGGGAAGATTCCGAAGGGTGCTTTGCTCGTGGGGCCTCCGGGGACAGGTAAAACATTACTGGCCAAGGCGGTGGCCGGGGAGGCTAATGTGCCGTTCTTTTCTATTAGCGGTTCCGACTTTGTCGAAATGTTTGTAGGGGTGGGGGCATCGCGCGTGCGCGACCTCTTCAAGCAGGCGAAGGAGAAGGCACCGTGTATCGTCTTTATCGACGAAATCGACGCCATCGGGCGCGCGCGGTCGAAAAACAGCGGGTGGTCGTCGAATGACGAGCGGGAGAATACCCTCAACCAGCTGCTGACCGAGATGGACGGGTTCGGCACCAATGCGGGGGTCATCATTTTGGCGGCTACGAACCGGGCGGATATTCTGGACAAGGCTTTGCTGCGGGCCGGACGGTTCGACCGGCAGATCGAGGTCGGACTGCCGGACATCAAGGAGCGGGCCGAGATTTTCGCCGTCCACCTCAGGAAGCTGAAACTCGATCCGAATCTCGACACCGACTTCCTCGCCCGGCAGACGCCGGGCTTCTCGGGGGCCGATATCGCCAACGTCTGCAACGAGGCGGCGTTGATCGCGGCCCGGAAAAACAAGAAACAGGTCGAACGGCAGGACTTTATGGATGCCGTAGACCGGATCATCGGCGGTCTGGAGCGGAAGAACAAAATCCTCACCGACGTGGAGCAGCGGGCGATCGCCTACCACGAGGCGGGGCATGCGACGGTCAGCTGGATGCTCAAATGGGCCGATCCGCTGCTGAAAGTGACCATCATTCCGCGCGGCAGGGCTTTGGGGGCGGCTTGGTACCTGCCGGACGAACGGCAGATCACGACCCGCGAACAGATGACCCACGAGATCGCGTCGCTGCTCGGCGGGCGGGCTTCCGAGGAGCTTACGTTCGGGGAAATCTCGTCGGGGGCGCTGAACGACCTGGAGCGGGCGACAAAGCAGGCGTATGCCATGGTGGCCTACTACGGGATGAGTCAGGCGGTGGGACACCGGAGCTTCTACGACAGCACGGGGCAGAACGAGATGGCGTTCGGAAAACCGTACAGCGAGGCGACCGCCCGGCTGATCGACGACGAGGCCGATGCTTTGCTCAAAGAGTGCTACCGGCTGGCCAAAGAGGTACTGGAGGCCAATCGCGAGGGGCTCGCCAAGCTGGCGGAGTTGTTATTGGAGCGTGAAGTGATCTTTACGGAGGACTTGGAGCGGATCTTCGGCAAACGGCAGGAGGGGGCGCGGAATCCGCTGGACTCGGTGCGGCCGAAAACCGCCGAAACGGATGAGACGGAGGCTAAAACGGAGGAGGACGCATCGCATGAAAGCTAAGTCTTTGATAACACGCACTATAAGCGGCATCATCCTCGTGCTGGTGATGGTGGGGCTGACGCTGGCGTGGTACGACCCGGAGACGGAGCAGCCAGGAGGAACGTTCTACCTGCTGTGGAGTGCGCTGGGGGGGCTTACTTTGTGTGAATACTATCGCCTGCTGGCCAAAAACCGGAGCGCTCTCGGCGAGCGGCGGGGAAGATGGGCCGTGTGGGGCGGATTGTACATCGCGCAGGCTTTCGTCCTGATTCAACTGATGAACCCGATGCTGGTGGTCACGCTGATGACCATCGTATGGCTCGCGGACACGGGAGCTTATCTGGTGGGGAGCGCGGTGGGACGGCATAAGATGGCTCCGGCGCTTTCGCCCAAGAAGACGTGGGAAGGGTTTGCCGGCGGGATTCTGTTTGCGGTGGGGACGGCGCTGGTGTGGTATGCGCTTTACTGGAGCCCGGAGACGGGGGCGCTGTATGCCGACCAGCGGAGCCTGTTCGGCCTGGCGGGAGAAGAAAATCCGCTGTGGCTCAGAGTGGAGTGGTTCGGATTCGGCCTGATCGTCGCGCTGGCGGCGACGGGAGGCGACCTGATCGAGTCGAAATTCAAACGCGTGCTCGGAATCAAAGACTCGGGACATATCATCCCGGGACACGGCGGCCTGCTCGACCGGTTCGACGCCTTTCTGCCGGCCGTGCCGGTGGCGTGGGGCTACATCCTGCTGACCGGACTGGCCGGATAATCCGACTTTGGAACGATAACGATATAACTCACCACTGATGCGCAGATATTTACACCGGGAAGGACGACGGATCATAACGACCAGTATTCTCATCGCTCTCGTAGCGGCACTCGCTGCCGTGCGATTTCTTCCGCTTTGGCTGAGCGCGGCGATCGTCGTGTTCATGCTCCTGAAAGTACTCTTCGTCTGCCGTTTTTTCCGAATTCCGGTGCGCCGGGCGGCGCTGGACTGTACGGACGACGCCTGTGTGCTGGCACCGGCCGACGGCCACGTAGTCGCCATCGAAGAGGTATTCGAAGACGAAATACTCTCCGAACCGCGGATACAGGTCTCGATCTTCATGTCGATCTGGAACATCCATATCAACTGGTATCCTGTGGGCGGCATCGTTGAATATTTCCGGTACCATCCGGGACGTTTTCTGGTGGCCTGGCACCCGAAATCCTCGACCGATAACGAACGGACGACCACCGTGGTGCGGACTCCGCAAGGACACCGGGTTCTGTTCCGCCAGATCGCCGGCTTCGTGGCCCGGCGAATCGTGAGTTATCCTTGCGTCGGGGGGACGGCCGAACGGGGACGCGAGTGCGGCTTTATCAAATTCGGCTCCCGGGTCGACCTGTTTTTACCAGTGGGGAGCGAGATTTGCGTGAAACTGGACGAAAAGACCACCGGCATGCGCACCGTGATCGCGCGCCTGCCGGAAAAAGAGGGGCAGGACGTACGAACACAGACCGAGGTCTGCGGAGCCTGAGGCGCGCGGACAAAGAAAGGGGCAGACACGACCACAGCAAAACGTAGTTTTGCCAGTCCCGCCGGGGTCACCCGGACGCCGCCCGCGCAGGGCAGTTCTGTCCGACACAAAGCTCGACCGCGCGCCACGCCTTAGGAAGGAAATCGTCAAAATGCGCTTGCGCGTTTTGACAAGATTTCCCAAAGGCGCGCGGAAGGTAGAGACGGCCTATTTTGGTATACCCGAAAGCACCGGCGGAGCGACAGCGGAGCCGCAGTGAGGCGGACACGGGGCAGTGCTTGGGCTGCGACTGTTCTTCGGGCGCGAAAACCGCAAACGATTTTCGTGCTGCGCTGAGCGGAACTGTTACCCGGGCTTTGGGCCGAGAGCGAGTAGCTAAGGCCCCGTGGCAACGGTCGGCCCGCAGCTCCCGGATGCGGAGGGCCGAAATACTCCGCTAACGCTCCGTATTCGTTCTCCGCTGGCTGCGGCCGAAAACAAATTGGCCGTACTCTTGCGACCCTTCGGGTCGCCGGCCTTGTCGCCCAGGCGCGAAGCGCCTCGGGGGGTGGGCGACAGGCCGAACAGGCGGAGAATTGGGCGGTGCTTTTGCGGCTCGCAAAGTTCCAGCACCAAGGAGGTCGCCGTTACTCGAACAAAATCCGTCGGGGGATTTTCAAGGGGGATGTGAGTCCCCCTTGAATGTGCTCTTTGCCTACTTTCTACCACATAGTAGAAAGTAGGGGCCCCCGCGGCCAACGCGTTCGCGTTACGGCGCGGAGCCGTTATTATTTTCCGAGACCGACAGCCGCCCCACGCTTGTCGGATAAACGAGCTTTATCCGCGCGCCTTGGAAAATCATATTCAAAAGCGGGCAACGCTTTTGAATGATTTTCCTGTTAAGGCGTGGCGCGCGGTGCTGATTTTGTCGCGCGCCTTACGCGATTCATTCTATTTTGGCTTACCGCCAAAACAGTTGAATCACCTCCTAAGGCGTCGGCGCGCGGGCTTGTTAATGCGTTTTGAGTCGCCCGCGGCAATTCTCGTTGGTTGGCCGAGCGCCAACCAACAGAATATGCCCTTTTACGCGGGCGGGCGACTGTCGAGCTTAGAACCAGACGGAACTGCCCTGCGCGGGCGGCGGCCGGGTGACCCCGGCGGGACAGAGCGATGCTTGCGCATCGCTGAGGTAGTCTCTGCCCCCGTTTATTCCGAGAGGCAACGCAACGGAAAACCGTAAGCACAGCGATCCGAAGCGCCGAGATCTAAGTGTCGTGAACTGAAATTCAAGTTCAAGCCATAGATATCGTTGCCTGCAAGCGACCAACTGTATCCTGCATTACCGATACTGCCCGGCGCGCCACCCGCATAGCTGCGCCAGCCCGGGGCGGGAAACATACCGACCGCAACACGACAAAACGAACACCAACCCCATACCCACCCGCCAACCCCGGTAAAACACCGCACCGAAACAGACCCAACGACAGCGAAACCGAACGACGATGAACCCCATATACCGATGGATCGCAGCAGGCGCCGGCCTTTTGGTCGCCGGCTTTCTCGTCTGGTACTTCCAGACCATCGTCTTTTATATCCTCATCGCCGCCGTCCTCTCGCTGATGGGAAAACCTCTCGTCTTCGCCTTCGGACGCATCCGCATCCGCGGGTGGAACGTACCGCGATGGCTCGCCGCTATGGCGACACTCATCGTGATGCTCGTCGTCATCTACGTCCTCGCCCGGTGGCTCATCCCCGTCGTGCTCCAACAAATCAACCAGCTCGCCTCATTCGACATCGACCGGCTCACCACCGCACTCGGAGAACCCTTGAGGCGGATCGAAACCTACATCAACTCCTTCCTGCCGGACAACAACTTCTCGGCCCGCGCCTATCTCGACACCCGGCTCGCACCCCTGTTCGACAGCGTCAATCTCGGCCAGTCGATCGCCTCGGTCACCGTCTGGATCGTCGATCTCGCCATCGCCCTCTTCTCCATCAGCTTCATCACCTTCTTCTTCCTGAAAGACGACCGGCTCTTCTTCGAAAGCGTCGTCATCTTCTTCCCCTCGAAATACGAAGCCAACATCCGGCGCGCACTCGACTCGACGACCACCCTGCTCGTGCGCTATTTTATCGGCATCTGCATCGAAATGCTGATCAAATTGATCTGCATTACCGTACCTTTGTACCTGATCGGACTGGAATTCAACACCGCACTGGTCATCGGAGCGATTACCGCCGTGCTGAACGTCATTCCCTACATCGGGCCGCTGATCGGCGGGATTCTCGGCTGCGTCATCGCCCTGCTCAGCCTGCCGGCCGGAGCTTCGCCCGGCGCCATCCTCCTGCCGATGGTGATCATTCTGGTCGTTTTCCAGCTGATCGACAACATTATCCTGCAACCCTACATCTACTCCAGCTCCGTGAAAGCACACCCGCTGGAGATCTTTCTGGTCATCCTGATGGCCGGTTACATCGCGGGCGTGACAGGGATGCTGTTCGCCATTCCGGCCTACACCGTCATCCGTGTCTTCGCCAAAGAGTTTTTCAACCACTTCCGCGTCGTACGGAAACTGACGGAAAACATCTGATTTTCCGTTCCACATAAAGAACAGACATACAGACACATGACAGACATCAAACAGTTGGAGACCCTGGCCGCACAGGTTCGTCGGGACATCATCCGGATGGTCTCGGGAGCCGCCTCGGGCCATCCCGGCGGTTCGCTCGGAGCCGCCGACACCCTCGTCGCCCTCTACTTCGATACGATGCGGATTCCGCAGACTCCGGCAACCGAAGCCGAACAGACCGGAATCGGAGAAGACCTCTTTTTCCTCTCCAACGGACACATCTCGCCGGTTTGGTACAGCGTTCTGGCCCGGAAAGGGTACTTCCCGGTATCGGAACTGGCCGGTTTCCGGAAGCTCGGAACGCGGGTGCAGGGACACCCCACGCCGGCAAAGGGATTGCCGGGGGTGCGGGTCGCTTCGGGATCGCTCGGCCAGGGACTCTCGGTGGCGCTGGGGGCGGCGCTGGCCAAACGGCTCGCCGGAGATGCGGATCACCGGGTTTTCGTCATGATGGGCGACGGCGAGCTCGAAGAGGGACAGATCTGGGAAGCGGCGATGTTCGCCTCGGCACGGGGAATCGATAACGTGGTCGGCATCGTGGATATGAACGGCCAGCAGATCGACGGCACATGCGGCGCAGTGCTGGGAATGGGTTGCGGGACGCAGCTGCGGGCGAAATGGGAGGCGTTCGGCTGGACGGTGATCGACATGGACGGACACGACATGAAAAACATCGTCGAGACATTGCGTTACGCTCGCAACGAGGCGTGCGGACACGGGAAACCGGTTGTGATTCTGGCCCGGACAGTGATGGGATGCGGCGTGGATTTTATGGCCGGGACGAACGAATGGCACGGCAAGGCTCCGGACGCGGCACAGACGGAACAGGCATTGGCACAGTTGCTGGTGACAGAATTCGGAGATTATTGACAAGATCCCCCAGGCACGGACAGAGAACTGGATGAAAAATTAGGCTGACACAGCCATTCGCCCACCGCGGGCACGCGGGACCTGCCCGGCCGACGCGTTCGCGTCATGGCGGCCGGCCGTCATTACTCTTGTTAGAGCCTAACGCGCGCCGACGCCTTAGAAGGCAATTCAACTGTTTCGGCGATGAGCCGAAACAGAATGAATCGCCCAAGGCGCGCGATCAGAGAACGGGGCAGAGGCTGCCGCAGAAATGCGTCAGCATTTCCCGTCCACGGGACGTGGGGCCCGCCCGGCCCGAGGGCAGTTCTATCCGGTTGGGGTAGAGGCGGCCCTGTCGGAGTGCCCGCAGGCACCGCGCGCCACGCCTAAGGAGGCGATTCAACGCTTTCGGCGATAAGCCGAAAGAGAATGAATCGCCCGGCGCGCGGACAGAGAACAAGGCGAAGATTTGGACCGACACAGCCGCAGAAATGCGAAGTATTTCCCGTCCACGCACCCACAGGGTGTTTTGTTAGGGTTCTCTTCGCCTTACCAAGTGGGGCCGGCGCCGCCCGCGAAGGGCAGTTCCATCCGGCTCGAAGCTCGACAGTCGCCCACCCGCCTAAAAGGGCATATTCTGCCGATTGGCGGTGAGCCAATCGGCAAGAATTGCCGCGGGCGACTCAAAAAGTGCTAAAGCCCGCGCGCCTTGGAAAATCCGTCGCCCCCGCCAAAAGAGGGATTTCGCTCGTTTTGCAGTGAGCAAAATGAGATGAAATCCCAGCAGGCGACAGCAAACGCGGCGGAGCGACAGTGGAGCCGCAGTGAGGCAGACACGGGGCGGTGCTTTGGGCCGGAAGTGAGTAGCTAAGGCCCCGTGGCAACGGTCGGCCCGCAGCCCCCGGATGCGGAGGGCCGAAATACTCCGCTCACGCTCCGTATTCGTTCTCCGCTGGCTGCGGCCGAAAACAAATTGGCCGTACTCTTGCGACCCACAAGGGTCGCGCAGTCCGACGCCCCGGCAGGTGGAGGACTGCTACTGGCGTTACGAATGTACTTTGAGAATGAATAGCGCGATTCCGCAAGGAATCGCCGGGCTTACGCGCTGGGCCTTCGGCCCACCCCCGGAGCGCGCAGCCCGAACACGACAGACGGCTTGACCAAACTTTTGCGGTGCACAGAACCGCCGATCGACACGATACCCGGGGAACGCCGGCCAGAACTCCGATGAATCCGCGTGCCGACACCACAATTACGACACGGCCGACCTCCTTTCAGACCGCTGAAAAACAAGACATAAGGACACATTACACCATGAGACCCTATACCATTACAGGAAAAAAAGACACCCGATCCGGCTTCGGCGACGCCATGACCCTGCTCGGAGAGAGCGATCCGCGAGTCGTCGCCATGTGCGCCGACCTCACCGGATCGCTGAAACTCAACACCTTTGCCAAGGCACATCCCGACCGCTTTTTCCAGGCCGGAATCGCCGAAGCCAATATGATCAGCGTCGGAGCCGGCTTAGCCCTGGGCGGACGGATCCCGTTCGTGACCACCTTCGCCGCTTTCGCCACCGGCCGCGTCTACGACCAGATCCGGCAGAGCGTCGCCTACTCCGATACGAACGTCAAGATCGCCGCCTCGCATGCCGGCATCACCCTCGGCGAGGACGGCGCGACACATCAGATCATGGAAGACCTCGGACTGATGAAGATGCTGCCGAACATGGTCGTCATCAACCCGTGCGACTACAACCAGACCAAAGCGGCGACACTGGCGGCGGCGGCTCATCGCGGGCCGGTCTATCTGCGGTTCGGCCGGCCGTCGGAACCGATCTATACGCCGGAAGACGAGCCGTTCGAGATCGGCCGGGCCATCCGGTGGAGCGAAGGCAACGACGTGACGATTCTGGCCACCGGTCACCTGATGTGGCGGGCCATTCAGGCCACCGAGCAGCTCGAACGGGAAGGTATCGGAGTGGACTTGCTCAACATCCACACGATCAAACCGTTGGATGACGAAGCGATATTGGCTTCCGTCCGGAAAACCGGCTGTGTGGTGACCTGCGAAGAACATATGAGGAACGGCGGACTGGGAGACAGCGTGGCACAGCTGCTGGCCTTGAATCATCCTGTCCCACAGGAATATGTGGCGGTAAACGACCGTTTCGGCGAGAGCGGGACTCCAGCGGAACTGCTGGTCAAATACCACCTCGACACGCCGGATGTGGTGGCGGCAGCACGCCGGGCGATGGAGCGAAAACGGTAGTGGATGCGGTTGCCGGGGACACAGCCGATTTTCGAGTGTTGCTCTTTCCGTTTATTCCGAGAGGCAACGCAACTGAAGACCGTGGGCACGGTGGCTCGCAATGCTGCAGTTAATCGCTGTCATGTTGAAATACAAGTGCAAGGCATTGATGTCGTTGACGAAAGCCGACCAACTGTATCCGTCGTTGCCGCTGTATACTAAATTGCCTAATTGTCCATAGTTGCCCGCATCGCGGTAGCCCGGGGCGGGGACTTTTCCGTTTATTCCGAGAGGCAACGCAACTGAAGACCGTAGGCGCGATAGTGTGTAATGTTTTGAGGCTGGAGGGAGGTCATAAAGAAATAGAGCAAAGAACCATAAATACTGTCGGCTGTCGATGACCAGCTGTATCCTCGATTCCCGATGCTGACCATTTCTCCGTTGAAATTGTCGCGGCAGCCCGGGGCGGGAATTTCTTTGTGTCGCGCGCCTTGGGAAATCTTATTCAAAAGCGCACCACGCTTTTGAATGATTTTCCCCTTAAGGCGTGGCGCGCGGGGCATTTCAACAGTCGCCCGCTGGGATTTCATCTCGATTTTGCTCACCGCAAAACGAATGAAATTCCTCTTTAAGCGGGGTGGACGACCGTTGAGCTTCGACTGCGCTCGGGCCGCGCGGGCCCCACGTCCCGTGGACGGGAAATGCTCTCGCATTTCCACTTGCCAGTTCGGCCCAAAGCCCCGTTCTCTGTCCGCGCGCCTTGAAATGTGCTAACACATTTTGACGATTTCCCTCCTAAGGCGTGGCGCGCGGTGTCAATACATTTTCAGTCGCCCGCGGCAATTCTCGTCGGTTGGCGGAATGCCAACCGACAGAATATGCCCTCTTTGGCGGGCGGGCGACCGTTGAGCTTCGACTGCGCTCGGGCCGCGCGGGCCCCACGTCCCGTGGACGGGCGAAACTTGCGTTTCGCTGCGGCAGTCTCAGCCTAACTTCTCTGTCCGCGCGCCAGAGAAATCCCACGCAACGAAAAACCGGGGAACAAATAACAAAAACACGAGGGCGTCGTTCCGCAGAACGACGCCCTCGTGCATACAAAAGCCCGACGCTAAACCAGCGCGTGGCCCGTCATCTCCGCCGGCTGCGGAAGCCCCATGATCTTCAGCACCGTCGGTGCCAAATCGGCCAGCACTCCGTTGTGCACCTCTTTAATCGTATCCGAAACCACGATCAACGGTACCGGATTCAACGAATGCGCCGTATTCGGCGTCCCGTCCGCATTCACCGCGTTGTCCGCATTCCCGTGGTCGGCGCAGATCAGAACCGTGTAACCCGCCTTGCGAGCCGCCGTCACGACCTTTTCGGCACACTCATCCACCGCACGCACCGCCTTCTGAATCGCTTCGTAGACCCCCGTATGGCCGACCATATCGCCGTTGGCGAAGTTCAGACAGATGAAGTCCGGCGCCTCCGTCTCGATGTCTTTCACCAGCGCATCGGCCACTTCATAGGCGCTCATCTCCGGCTGCAGGTCATAGGTCGCCACCTTCGGCGAGTTGATCAGGATGCGTTTCTCGCCCTCGAACGGCTGTTCGCGGCCGCCGTTGAAGAAGAAGGTCACGTGAGCGAACTTCTCGGTCTCGGCGATCCGGAGCTGCGAAAGCCCCTGCTTCGAGATCCACTCGCCGAGGGTGTTTTCCACATTCTCCTTGTCGAACAAGATATGCAGCCCCTTGAACGACGAGTCGTAAGGGGTCATCGTGCAGTAATAGAGCGGAATGGTGTGCATCCCCTGTTCCGGCATGTCGCACTGGGTCAACACTTGGGTCAGCTCTTTGGCCCGGTCGTTGCGGTAGTTGAAGAAGATGACCATATCGCCCTCCTCGATCAAGCCGATCGGTACGCCCTGCGCATCGGTCATCGCGATCGGTTTGATAAATTCGTCCGTCACCCCTTCGGCATACGATGCCTCGACAGCCTTGATCGCGTCGGTAGCCTTCGTCCCGACCCCCTTAACAATCAAGTCGTAAGCCTCTTTAACCCGTTCCCACCGTTTGTCTCGGTCCATGGCGTAGTACCGCCCGATAACGCTGGCAATCTTCCCCGTCGACTTATCCATATGTGCCTCCAGCTCGCGCAAGTACCCCGCCCCGCTCTTCGGGTCGGTGTCGCGGCCGTCCATAAAAGCATGGACGTAGGTATTAGAAATCCCGTAGTGTTTCGCGATGTCGCACAGCGTAAACAGGTGTTCCAGCGAGCTATGCACACCCCCGGCCGAGACGAGTCCCATGAAATGGACGTTCTTCCCGTTGGATTTGGCATACTCGAACGCGGCGACGATCTCCGGATTCCGCATAATGGAGCCGTCTTTCGATGCGCGGTTGATCTTCACGAGGTCTTGGTAAATGATCCGCCCGGCACCGATATTCTGGTGCCCCACTTCCGAGTTCCCCATCTGTCCGTCGGGCAGGCCGACGTTTTCGCCGCAGGTGAGCAGCTCGGCATTGGGGCAGGTTTGCATCAGCGAGTCGATGAATTTCGGATGGGTCGAAAAAATGGCGTCCCGCGACGAGTGGTCGCCCTTCCCCCAGCCGTCGAGAATCATCAGTAAGACTTTGTTTTTCATTGCGTTATATGGTATTTATTTAGCCGCCTCCATGCGGATGCCGCACGCCCGACTCAATCGAACGACTGCATCCCGAGCCGCGAGATCTCCAGCAGCCGCTGCTGTTCCGCCATCCCGAGCTCCATGAAAAAGTAGTTGATCGGGTCGACCGGCGTCCCCCGGTAGTGCACCTCGTAGTGCAGGTGGGGCGCGAACGAGAGGCCCGAGTTCCCCGAAAAGGCGATGATATCGCCCCGGCTCACGCGCCGCCCCGGCTCGACGGTCACCTTGTCCAGGTGCGAGTAGACGGTCTGGTATCCGTTCCCGTGGTCGATCGTCAGGCTGAGGCCCGAGGTCTGTCCCCGGGTCTGCAAACTCTGTACCGTTCCGTCGGCGGTGGCGAAGACGGCCGAACCGGTCGGCACCGAATAATCCACGCCGTTATGCTGCGACATGGTTTTGAAAAACGGGTGCACCCGCTCGCCGAACGAAGCGGTGAGGAGTTTCAGCTGCCGGTTGTCCACCGGCTGGATGGCCGGGGTGGCGAGCGCCCGTCCGAGATCCTCCGCGACGCGTTTGTGCAGCCGCTCGGTCATGGCGTCGTAGTTCGACACCCGCTGGTACAGGAGTCCGAGGTGTTCGTCGAAGTAGTTGCCCAGCTCTTTGTTGGTCATCCCGTCGAGCCGTGTCCGGAAAGCGATGCCCCGCTGCCGGTCTTCCTCGGCCTGGGTGGCGGGGTCGGCCTCGAAGAGAATCTTGTAGACGCTCCTGTCGCGTTCCGAGACGTTTTCCAGAATCTCCTGCAGCATGGTGTACCGCTGCTCCAAAGCGCGGTACTCCCGTTCGATCCGTGCGGTGCTCTTTTTGAGTTCGTATTCGATCGGGGTATCGAAGAAGAGGGAGAAGACGATGAAATAGATCACCGCCACGGCCAGCCCGCTGAAAAAATGGAAAGTCCATTTCACCAGTCTCTTGCGCCGCCGGGGCGCGGGAATATGTGCCGGATTTTTACTCATCGAGTTCGTAGGTGGTGGCTTTGGCCGATTCGGTAATGGTGCGGAACTCTTCTTCGCTCATGTCGCGGCTGATGTAGTTGATCGGATTGACGGGACGGCCGCGGTAGATCACTTCGTAGTGCAGGTGAGGCCCGGTGGATCGTCCGGTGCTGCCGACCTCGCCGATCAGCTCGCCGCGTTTGACGAGCTGGCCCGGTTTGACGAGGCTTTTGCTGAGGTGGGCGTAGCGGGTGCGGTAGCCGAATCCGTGGTCGATGACGATCTGGATGCCGTATCCGGACTGGGGTTTCTGATCGGAGACGAGGCCCGTCCCGGTGGCATAGACCGGGGTTCCGGTGGCCGCCCCCATGTCGATCCCTTCGTGTCCGATCCACCGCTTCAGGATCGGGTGCATCCGCATCCCGAAGGCGCCGATGTCGCCGCGCAGTTTGGTCTTGTCGAGGGGCATGATGGCCGGCACGACCTCCGCCATCAGGTCTTTGTCCACGGCGAGTTTCTCGATCTCGTCGTAGGAGAGCGACTGGAGGTAGAGCTGCCGGGCCAGGGCGTCCATCTTTTCCCACACCTGGGTCATCAGCGGCGCGTAGCGGCCATACCCGACCGAGGCGTATTTCTCGTCGGGATACGGGACGTACACGCCCGGTATGTCGAGCGTATCGGCCGAGAAGATGGCGCGATAGACGGCATGATCCCGTTCCCGGAGCTCGGCCAACTGGGCCAGCGAAGCGTCCACGCGCTGTCCGAGGAACTGATACTCCCGCACGATCGCCTCGTTCTGTTCGCTCAGGCGGTGCATCTTGGGGGTGTAGAAGAAGTAGGAGAAGACGAAGTTGACGACCGAGGCCACGATGAAGACGAGCAGCACGGTGCGTACGAACCGGAAAAGCCAGAGCCTCACGGGCAGCACGAACCGCTCGCGGAAGAAGTGGTAGAGGGTATAGTATGACGAAGGTTCGTTGGGTTCCATGCTCATCGTAGAGGGGCGCGGTGAGGACGCGGTTAGCGCAACAAATTTACGATTTTTTTCGATGCGCCGTCCGTCCCTCCGTTTATTCCGAGAGGCAACGCAACGGAAAACCGTGGCCGCGACTGTGTGCGCTGCCGGAATTGAAACCCGCCACATGGAAATCCAAATACACGCCATAAGCGCCGCTCATAGCAGAAGACCAACAGAATCCGCTGTTGCCGACGTAGTACAGCGCGCCCGAGTAGTAGTGGAGGAAGCCCGGGGCGGGGTATTGATCTCTTCCGTTTATTCCGAGAGGCAACGCAACTGAAAACCGTAGGCATGATAGAGTGCGTTGGTGGGAATGAGGAGTTCCGTGCGAAAACCCATACACATGCCGTTCAAAGTTTCGTCAAAGAGGTTGGACGTGGATGACCAGCTGGCTCCGTTGTTCCCGACACGAATCAAATCTCCCAATCCACCCTGGTGTCCTGCGTCGCGGAAGCCCGGGGCGGGGTGTAGCGGCTTCGAAGCCTGCGGAAGCACACTATGCTCAGCTCGATTTCCCGTCCCATTCGGCCTGTCGCCCATCCCCCCGAAGCCGCTACGCGGCTTGGGCGACAGGGCCGGCGATTCTACGAATCGCGCTACTCGCTCTCAGCCTAAAAATCTGCCCCGCGTCAGCCCCTCCGCTCCTGCTACGCCGCTGTGCATGCTTTCCCCGCGCACCTTAAGAAGCGATTCATTCTATTTCGGCTTGCGCCAAAATAGAATGAATCGCTTCTTAAGGCTGGCGCGCGGTGCCTGCGGGCACTCCGACAGGGCCGCCTCTACCCTAACAAGATAGAACTGCCCTGCGCGGGCGGCGTCCGGGTGACCCCGGCGGGACGGGGCGATGCTTGCGCATCGCTAAGGTAGTCTCTGTCCCTGTTTATTCCGAGAGGCAACGCAACTGATAACCGTAGCCGCGGTAATCTGAACTACTAGGATTGAGCCAAACGGTGCCGATCCCCAGAAACATGCCATTGGTATCGCGAGTTGGGAACGACCAACTGTAACCGTAATCGCCGACGCCCCCTATAGCCCCCTCTGAACGACCGCGGAAGCCCGGGGCGGGGCCGCAAGAGACTTGAACAACCGGCCGCCGAAACCCGATCCCCTTCCCCGAACGCCCGCCCGACAAGAAACCGTCCGCCCGTATGAAAATCCCGAAAAATACAGTATATTTGCCGAACGGACACCGCCGCGCACGAACGGGCATGCGGCGGAATCGGCCTGATTTACAAACAATTCATTCATAAATCAACACACACATGTCTAACGTAAAACGCGTCTATTCGTTCGGTAACAAAAAAGCCGAAGGGAACGGCAAGATGAAAGAACTGCTCGGCGGCAAGGGGGCCAACCTCGCCGAGATGAACCTGATCGGTATTCCGGTGCCGGCCGGGTTCACCATTACCACCGAAGTTTGTACCGAATTCTATACGCACGGGAAAGACGGGGTGATCGCCATGATCAAACCCGACGTCGAAAAGGCCATGAAAGAGGTCGAAAAACAGATGGGCATGGAGTTCGGATCGGCCACCAACCCGCTGCTGCTCTCGGTGCGGTCGGGCGCACGCGTCTCGATGCCGGGGATGATGGACACCATCCTCAACCTCGGGATGAACGACCAGGCGGTCGAAGCGGTAGCTAAGCGCAGCGGCAACCCGCGGTTCGCGTGGGACTCCTATCGCCGGTTCGTACAGATGTACGGCGACGTGGTGCTCGGGATGAAACCGCAGTCGAAAGAAGACCACGACCCGTTCGAAGTCATCATCGATGAGATCAAGGCCAAACGCGGTGTGAAGAACGACACCGAACTCAACACCGAAGACCTCAAGGAGATGGTGACCCGGTTCAAGGCAGCCGTCAAGGCACAGACCGGCAAAGACTTCCCGACCGATCCGTGGGAACAGCTCTGGGGCGCCATCTGCGCCGTGTTCGAAAGCTGGATGAACGAACGCGCGATTCTCTATCGTCAGATGCACAAATACCCGTCGGAATGGGGGACGGCAGTCAACGTACAGGCCATGGTCTTCGGGAACATGGGCGACAACTCGGCGACGGGGGTGGCCTTTACCCGCGACGCGGCGACCGGCGAAAACATCTTCAACGGCGAATACCTGGTGAATGCACAGGGGGAAGATGTCGTTGCGGGGATTCGCACACCGCAGCAGATCACCGTCGAAGGTTCCAGAAGATGGGCCAAACTGCAGGGGATCAGCGAAGAGGAACGGAAAGCGAAATTCCCGTCCCTCGAAGAGGTGATGCCGGCGGTTTATAAGGAGCTGAACGACATCCAGAACCACCTCGAAACCTACTTCACCGACATGCAGGACATCGAGTTTACCATTCAGGACGGTAAGCTGTGGATGCTCCAGACCCGCTCGGGGAAACGTACCGGCGAAGCGATGGTGCGGATGGCCATGGAGATGCTCGCAGAGGGGTTGATCGATGAGAAGACCGCTGTGTTGCGCGTGGAACCGGCCAAGCTCGACGAGCTGCTGCACCCGGTATTCGACAAAGATGCAGTGAAAAAGGCCAAGGTTTTGACCAAGGGGCTGCCGGCATCGCCGGGGGCTGCGACCGGCCAGATCGTCTTCTTCGCCGACGACGCCGAAGCGTGGAAAGACAAAGGGAAAGAGACCATCCTTGTCCGTATCGAAACCTCGCCGGAAGACCTGAAAGGGATGAACGCCGCTAACGGGATTCTCACTGCACGCGGGGGGATGACGTC
The DNA here is from genome assembly GCF_910577125.1 of uncultured Rikenella sp. Taxonomy (GTDB): domain Bacteria; phylum Bacteroidota; class Bacteroidia; order Bacteroidales; family Rikenellaceae; genus Rikenella. The sequence goes on along the minus strand of NZ_CAJTMN010000027.1, from coordinate 5,899 downwards.
GCATGCGGCTGTGGTTGCGCGCGGGATGGGGAAATGCTGCGTTTCCGGTGCGGGGGCTATCCAGGTGGACTACAAAGCCCGGACGATGACCATCGGCGGGACGGTCTTGAAAGAAGGAGACTGGATCTCGCTGAACGGTTCCACCGGTGAAGTTTACGAAGGCAAGGTGGCTACGCAGGCGGCAGACCTGTCGGGCGACTTCGGCAAGCTGATGGACCTGGCCAACAAATATGCACACCTCAAAGTGCGGGCCAATGCCGACTCGCCGCGCGATGCGAAACAAGCCTTCGCGTTCGGTGCGCAGGGGATCGGTCTCTGCCGTACGGAACACATGTTCTTCGAAGGGGATCGGATCAAAGCCGTGCGTGAAATGATCCTCGCCGACGACGAAGCAGGACGGCGGAAAGCGCTCGCCAAACTGCTGCCGATGCAGCGCGCCGACTTCGAAGGGCTGTTCGAAGTGATGGAAGGCAACCCGGTGACCGTCCGGCTGCTCGACCCGCCGTTGCACGAATTCGTACCCCACTTCGAAAAGGAACAGCGCGAAATGGCTGCCGAAATGGGCGTAAGCTACGAAAAGATCAAGGAAAAGGTCGAATCGCTGGCTGAGTTCAACCCGATGCTGGGTCACCGCGGCTGCCGGCTGGGGAACACCTATCCGGAAATCACCGAAATGCAGACCCGCGCCATTATCGAGGCTGCCATGAACGTGAAGAAGAAAGGGATTCCGGTACACGTCGAAATCATGGTGCCGCTCGTGGGGAACCACAAAGAGCTCAAGTACCAGAAGAAGATCATCGACGCCACCGCGAACGAAGTCTTCGCCGAACGCAACGACAAGATCGACTACATGATCGGTACGATGATCGAAGTTCCGCGCGCGGCGGTGACGGCCAATGAAATCGCCGAAGTGGCTCAATTCTTCTCGTTCGGTACCAACGACCTGACCCAGATGACCCTCGGCTTCTCGCGCGACGACATCGGCAAATTCCTGCCGGAATACCTCCGCAAGGGGATCCTGAAACAAGACCCGTTCCAGATTCTGGACGTCAAGGGCGTCGGTCAGCTCATCCGCGAAGCGGTGTTCAAGGGCCGCGGGGTGCGCGAAGGCTTGAAGTGCGGTATCTGCGGCGAACACGGCGGGGAACCGAGCTCGGTAGAGTTCTGCCACTATGCGGGGCTGAACTACGTATCGTGCTCGCCGTTCCGGGTGCCGATCGCACGGCTCGCAGCGGCTCACGCGGCACTGAAAGAGGGGAAATAATCCTTGCCTGCTACGATCCCGCGGCCCTTTTGCCGCGGGGTCTTCACAAACAGACGGGTCGATGCACATTACTGTGCATCGACCCGTTTTTTATACCCTCGACCGAACATAAATCCCCAAAAGCAACCTATCTTCGAAGAAAATTTCCACGGTCATGGCACGACTCACCGCACTGTTCACATTCGTTTTACTCATCGCACAAGAGGTATCCGAAGCACAGCAAAACGGAGGCCGTTTCCTAAAACGAATCGAAAACAACTACGCCAACTCCGTGCGCGTCATCGAGCCGGACGGGTCGGTGCACGGCATGTACAACTTCGACTCCAAAAGCGAGACGGAGAGACGTTTTTTCGGAGACTTCAACGCGCCGGTCGAATTTTTCATCGCCCCGTCGTTCGAAGGGAGTTCGGGCCTCCGCCTCTATCGGGACTCGACCGGCGGATGGATCCTGGAAGCCAAACAAGTGGCGAATTACAGAGAGGTGGAGAAGAAATTAGCGGATGAGTTCCCGCTCATGAATTTCTCAGCTGAACAAATCGGCGACAGCATTTTGATAGACAGCTCTTTGCGGCACAATCGGGCCATGATCCGGCGCATCCGGGCCGAAGCCCCCGACCGATATCGCATCGAGGCGAAAAAAGTGCCCGTCGGCGAGGCGCTGGCAAAACAGATCTATGAATACACGACCCACATGATCGACCGGTATATGGGCAGCGAATATCCGGATATGGTTTTCGACGGCGAACAGATCACCTTCCGATGCGTCGTGGGATACGACCTCTGGACGCTGACGCTCCACTCGCCCCGAAGCCACGAGGCGGAAAAAGCGACACGCCTATACCGGCAACTGATTACCGACATACTGACCGGACAGGCAATCGACGAGGAGCGATGCATCCGACTGCTGACCTCCTGCGATTCCCGGCGCGTTGTGCGGGAATAACAGCCCGCCGCGACTAAAAGTTCCTCTGTTCAGAACTCCCGGCGACACTCCCGGCAGTAGTAGTTCGCCCGCACCTTTCCCGGAGGCGACATGGTCAACACGGCCAATGCCGTCCACAAGATTTTCCGCCACCGTTTCGGCCCTTTCAGCCCCAGCGAGACCTGCTCCGAACCGCAGAAAGGACACACTTTCGGCTCCGCAGCAGCCCCCGCCTCAGGCGTCAGCACGGCCATCGCTGCGGCATAATCCTCGTCGGACACCCCGACACGCACCGCACGATCCGACTCCGAACCCCAAGGCATCACGCCATTGACGTACTCGTTCAACAAACAAGCCTCGATCCCCGCATTCGCCAGCTGCCCCTGCACCAGCGAAGCCTCGAAGCTATCGGCATAAAAACCCACGATTTTCATATCCGGAACAATTGAGTTATCTTTCCCCTAAAGATACGATTTTTCAGGCAACCCGACAAGATATATCCTCCGATTTATTCGGCCTTACTCCCGTCGCACCCCTTGTTCACGTCCCATCCGTTCTGCTCAGCCGCCCGAATCACCTGCTCCGACAGCGGCACGCTGATCCACAGGTCACCCCTTTCGTTTGGTTTCCTGTCCCCCCGGAAAGGCAGCTCTTCGATGATCCGCTCCGCCACCGCTGCCGACAACGGATTCTCACGGCAGAATACCGCATAGAGTTCTCTCCCTTGCGTCGGGAGACACAAATCGGTCAACCGGTTATTCTCGCACGCCAGATACGAGAGCCCTTGATTCTGCCGCATATCCAGCCGTTCGAGCCGGTTACTTTCACAGGAAAGATCCTTCAATTTCGGATTATGCGAAAAATCCAACCCCTCTATTTTATTGTCCTCGCAGTCCAGATAATCCATCCGGCGATTCCGGCTGGTATCCAGCGCCGACAACGCATTCTCGGAACAAGTCAGTGCCTGCAACTTCCGATTTTTTCCTATGTGCAGCTCCGTCAGGCGGTTCTTTTCACAAAAGAACTCTTTCAACCTCCGATTTCGTTCTATGTGCAACTCCGTCAGCGCATTATCGCCACAATCGAGCTCTTCCAGCCGCCGATTGTTCGCCAGATGCAATGCAGTCAACGCATTAATCCCACAATCCAGCTCCTTCAATTTCCGATTCCGACCGAGCTCCAGCGAAGCCAGTTGATTCTTGTCACAGATCAAGTAAGCGAGTCGAATGCAACTTTTCACCTCCAAATACTTCAGCCGGTTTTCAGAACAACGCAACACTTCCAGCGACCTGCAATCCCCTGCCTCCAACGAAACCAACCGATTGTAATCACAATGCAACCTCACCAAACGCGTACATCCCGCCAACTTCAAAATCGTATATCGCCCCGTCATAGACGACCCGCCCGAACAGTCAAAAAACCGAACACTTCCATCCGATCCGCTCACACGAATCGCATACCGTCCCGGACGGTCATAACGATGACTGAATAGGCCCTGACTTTGGGTCGAATACCAGAACCACCTCTGTTTATCGGTCGACAAAGGCCCCTGTTCCACAGCACCGTCGCCCCAATCGACCGTGCAATGTCCCGAACCGCCTATCTCGAACCGAGCGTCGTCGGCCGGCCCGACACACTCGACCTCCATTTCGATAATCCATCTTCTCTTATGAATTCCAATTGCCATCGTTCCAATAGATTAGTCCGATCGATCCGCCTCTTTCGACCCGGGAAAACCACAAAAAAAGGGGCGAACGATCGCCCCGTATAACAGATATGAAAAGGGTGTGACGCCGACAGGACTCAAACCTGTAACCTTCTGATCCGTAGTCAGATGCTCTATTCAATTAAGCTACGGCGCCGAGGTGTTCCGTCCGCGCCGAAACGGCGTGCGAACAACACAGCAAAGATAACCCTTTGCGGCGGTTTTCCAAAATTTTATTTCACCGGGGCACGCCGGCCAGAGGTTGCGGTTGCTTTCCGGCGCGCGGGGTATTATCTTTGTCCGACGAAAATCTCACCCCCGTATGACCTCACTCACTGACATTTATCACCACGCGCTGGACGGAGCGTCGCTCACGTTCGCCGAAGCGATGACGCTCTGGAACGACGCGCCGCTGGCCGAACTGATGGCGGCGGCCGATGCGAGGCACCGGCAGCTCCACCCGGACAGGAGGGTGACGTGGCAGATCGACCGCAACGTCAACATCACGAATGTCTGCGTCAGCGGGTGCAAATTCTGCAGCTTCCACTGCCGGCCGGCCGATCGGGAACGGGCCTATGTGACGTCGATGGAGGAATACCGCCGGAAGATACGGGAGATGCTGGCGCTCGGCGGCGAACAGCTGCTGTTGCAGGGCGGTCTGCATCCGAAGCTCGATCTGGCGTGGTACGAGGAGCTGTTCTCGGTGCTCAAGAGCGAGTTTCCGAATGTCAAACTGCATGCGCTGGGGCCGCCCGAGATTGCGCACATCGCGCGCATCTCGGGCTTCGGCAGCGATGCCGAGGGATACCGGACGGTGCTGGAGAGGCTCGTGGCGGCGGGGCTGGACTCGCTGCCGGGGGCAGGGGCGGAAATCTTAGACAACGAGATCCGCCGCCGGATCTCGCCGGGCAAGTGCTCGGCGGACACGTGGCTGGAGGTGATGCGGGTGGCGCACCGGATGGGGCTCTGCACGTCGGCGACGATGATGTACGGTCATGTCGAGCGGCCGGAGCATCGGATTCTCCATCTGCTAAAAATCAGGGATTTGCAATCGCTCAAACCGGCGTCGGCGCCGGGTTTCCTGTCGTTCATCGCGTGGCCGTATCAGGGCCGGGGAACGGTGCTGGAGGCGGAGACGGGGCTGTCGGGCGGGGCGGAGACGGCGGAGTTTCTGCGCATGATCGCGGTCAGCCGGCTGGTGCTGCACAACATCCCGAACATTCAGGCGTCGTGGCTGACGACGGGTCTGGCGGCGGGCCAGATGGCACTGCACGGCGGGGCGAACGACATGGGATCGATCATGATCGAGGAGAATGTGGTGAGCGCGACGGATTTCGAGGGTCGGACGACGATCGACGCTGCGCGGATGCAGGAGGCGATCCGCGCAGCGGGCTTCACGCCAGCTCTGCGCAACCAGCGGTACGAATTGTTATGATTCGGGGATCGATTATCCGACGGGAGACCGGTTCTGAGTGCCGCTCTGCCCCGTTTATTCCGAGAGGCAACGCAACGGAAAACCATAGACGCGGTTGCCCGCACCGCCGGGACTGAGGCTCTGCGCGTCGAAGTGCAAGAACACACCGTTAGCCCCGCTGACTGCGGACGACCAATTGTATCCGCCATTGCCGATGTACACCGATCTGCCCGAGGTGTGGTTGCGGTGGCCCGGGGCGGGGTGTTCCGTTTATTCCGAGAGGCAACGCAACTGATAACCGTAGGCACGACCATCCGCGTGGCAGGGACCGAAGTACTGCGTATAGAAGAGCAAGAACACGCCGTTAGTCCCGCTGACAGCGGACGACCAGCTATAGCCGTTGTTGCCGACGCCGCCCAGTGCGCTCGTGTGGCCGTCGCGGTAGCCCGGGGCGGGGCTTTCCGTTTATTCCGAGAGGCAACGCAACTGAAAACCGTGAACACGATGGTATGCGTCACAGGGAGTGATATGTTGCGTGCTGAAGCCCAAGAACACGCCGTAAGTCCCGCTGACAGCGGACGACCAACTGTCCCC
>NZ_CAJTMN010000026.1 GCF_910577125.1 uncultured Rikenella sp. | reverse complement strand
CTAAAGTTTTTCTGGTTCTCTTTGTTCACAAAGAGAACAGTACCCTCCCGATAAGGCGCAAATAAACGAACGATTATTTTACAAAAAGTTCGCGAGGGTCGGTAATGCGTCCCGTGATCGCAGCAGCCGCAGCCACCAAAGGACTCGCCAAAAGCGTCCGCGCCCCCGGCCCCTGACGCCCCTCGAAATTACGGTTCGACGTCGAGACCGCATATTTTCCCGCCGGCACCTTGTCCGCATTCATCGCCAGACAAGCCGAACAGCCCGGCTGCCGAAGTTCGAAGCCCGCTTCGTGGAGGATATCCAGCAATCCCTCCTCGCGCACCAGCCGTTCCACGATGTGCGAGCCCGGCACCAGCCACGCAGTCACTCCCTCCGCCTTGCGATGCCCCTTGACCGCCTGGGCGAACAGCCGGAAGTCCTCGATCCGCCCGTTCGTACAGCTCCCCAGGAAAACATAGTCCACCCGTTTGCCGATCATCGCCTCGCCCGAATGGAAGCCCATGTATTCCAGCGCTTTGACATCCGACTCCGAAGCCGGCGCAGGAATGACGCCCGTAATCGGCAGCCCCATTCCCGGATTCGTTCCGTAGGTAATCATCGGCTGGATGTCCGCCGCGTCGAAACGGTACTCCTTGTCGAACACCGCGTCCGGGTCGCTGTACAGAGTCTTCCAATACGCCACCGCGCGATCCCAGTCGCCGTTTTCGACCGACGGCGCATGCTCGCGCCCCTTGACGTATTCGAACGTCGTTTCATCCGGAGCCACAATCCCCCCTCTGGCCCCGCACTCGATACTCATGTTGCAGAGCGTCATCCGCCCCTCCATCGAAAGGCTTCGTATCGCCGAGCCGGCAAACTCGATGAAGTGTCCCGTTCCGCCCGCCGCCGTAATCTGCGAAATGATATAGAGCGCCACATCCTTGGCCGTCACCCCCTCGCCCAAAACGCCTTCGACCGTGATCCGCATCTTCTTGGGTTTCGGCTGCATGATGCACTGCGAGGCGAAAACCATCTCGACTTCCGACGTCCCGATCCCGAACGCCACGGCGCCGAACGCCCCGTGCGTCGAGGTATGGCTGTCGCCGCACACGATGGTCATCCCCGGCTGGGTAAAGCCGTATTCCGGCCCGATGATGTGCACGATCCCGTTCTTCGGATGGTTCAGGCCGTAGTAATTCTGTATCCCGAACTCACGGCAGTTTTTGTCCAGCTGGTCGAGCTGGGTTTTCGATTCGCCCGGTTCGAGGGGTTTGTCCTGATTCAGGGTCGGCGTATTGTGGTCGGCGGTCGCGGTGGTCTGATCCGGACGGAAGATCCCGATCCCCCGTGCCCGCAATCCGCCGAATGCAACCGGCGAGGTCACTTCGTGAATGTAGTGCCGGTCGATATAGAGCACCGACCGCCCTCCGTCAAGCTGCCGCACCACGTGGGCGTCCCAGACTTTATCGAACAGTGTTTGTCCCATTCTATATGCTTGATTTACTTTGTTCTATGAACACTTCTCATGGTTTTGAGGTCGGCATTCCTTTTACGCGAGACGAACGCACCCAAAGGTATTCCGATGCTTTGTTCGCGCGTCTGTCCAACGGGAGGGTAGTGCGCTCAGGACGCGCGGGCCTCACGTCCCGTGGACGGGAAATGCTAACGTATTTCCACTGGCCACCTCGGCCCAATTCTTTGTCCGCGCGCCTTGGGAAATCTTGTCAAAACGCGCAAGCGCATTTTGACGATTTCCCTCCTAAGGCGCGCGGCTATCCTACAGGAGGGTACTGCGCTCAGGCCGCGCGGGCCCCACGTCCCGTGGACGGGAAATGCTGACGCATTTCCACTGGCCGCCTCGGCCCAATTCTTTGTCCGCGCGCCTTGGGAAATCTTGTCAAAACGCGCAAGCGCATTTTGACGATTTCCCTCCTAAGGCGTGGCGCGCGATGGTTTGAGGGTACTGTTCTCGTTGGCTTCGCCTTCCTCCTCGCCGCTCGGCAATTTGCAAACTCTGTTTGCATTGCGCTCGCTGGCTGCGTCGGTTGTGAACAAAAGGAACCGAAAAAACTTTAGAGCGCATCCCTGCGGGATGCTCTGGCCGGATCTACCCAAATAAATCCCGCCCCCGAAAAGAGACTACGCCAGCGCTTTGTTCACCCCGTCGATATAGGCTTCGACGGCCGCCCGGGTGATATCCGCATGGATCGCGAACCCGTGCACCGTCACGTCGCCGTAAACCAGCTGCATGTGTACCCGTCCCAAATCGTTCGACCCCTTGGTCATGGCCTGGATCAGGAACTCCTGCAGCGTGATCTTATCCTTGATAATCGTTCGTATCGCATTGATGGAGGCGTCGATCGGCCCGTTCCCGGTCGCCGTGGCGGTCACTTCGCTCCCCCCGACCCGAACCCGAACGGTAGCGGTCGGTACGAGTGTCCCCGAGAGCACCTGCAAGTAGGTCAGTTCGACATGCCGGTCGCGCTTCTCTGCCCCGCCCACCAACGGCAGCAGGTCTTCGTCCTGTATGTTCTTGTTGTTGTCGGCCAGCACGAGAAACTTTTCATAAGCCTGCGCCAATTCGTCCCCTTCCAGCAGGTAGCCCATCTGCTCCAGCCGGTGTTTCAAGGCTGCCCGTCCGCTGCGCGCGGTGAGTACGATGGCGTTGTCGGCCAGCCCCACATCCTCGGGGTTCATGATCTCGTAACTTTCCCGGTTCTTGAGTACGCCGTCCTGGTGAATCCCCGACGAGTGGGCGAAAGCGTTCCGCCCGACCACCGCCTTGTTGGCCTGCACGGGCATGTTCATCAGGCTCGACACCATCCGGCTGGTCGCCGTGATGCGCTTGGTGTCGATATCGGTATCGATCTCCAGTTCGCGGTGGCACCGCAGGGCCATCACCACCTCTTCCAGCGCCGTGTTCCCGGCCCGCTCGCCGATACCGTTGACGGTACACTCCACCTGCCGCGCTCCGGCGGCAATCCCGGCCAGCGAATTGGCCGTGGCCATCCCCAGATCGTTGTGGCAGTGGGTCGAGAGGATCGCCCGATGCACCCCGTCCACGTGTTCCATCAGGTAGGCGATCTTGGCGGCATACTCCGCCGGCAGGCAGTAGCCCGTCGTATCCGGGATATTGACCACCGTCGCCCCCGCCTTGATCACCGCTTCGACCACCCGGGCCAGGTATTCGTTATCCGACCGGCCGGCGTCTTCGGCATAGAACTCGACGTCCTCGACGAACCGTTTGGCGTACTTCACCGCCGCCACGGCCCGTTCCAGCACCTCTTCGCGGGTGGAGTTGAATTTATACCGGATATGTTCGTCGGAGGTTCCGATACCGGTGTGGATCCGCCCGCGACGGGCATATTTCAAGGCGTCGGCGGCCACTTCGATATCTTTCTCCACGGCACGCGTGAGGGCGCAGATGGTCGGCTGATGGACCGCCCGCGAAATCTCGCGCACGGAGTTGAAGTCCCCGGGGCTCGACACCGGGAAACCGGCCTCCAGCACGTCGACTCCGAGCAGTTCGAGCTGACGCGCCACTTCGATCTTCTCGACCGTATTGAGCTGACAACCTGGCACTTGCTCACCGTCGCGCAAGGTGGTATCGAAGACATATAATTTGTCTGCCATACGAATTTTTCGTTTTTAGTGCACGTAAAAGTACGTCGCAACACCCGGGAGACAACAACGCCAAAAGTTTTTTTTACGCCGTCAAACCCGAATAAAAATATCACAATATTCTGGGAAATAAAATTTTACGATTCTCTACTCACCGAAAACCAACCGAAAATCCGACGTCCGAAGAAAAGGAGTTGGAACGCGCCGCGCAGAAAAAGATAGCCCAAAAAGGCGATCCACAGTCCGGCGTTTCCCGACCGGGTTTCCAACAGGAAATAGAGTCCGAAAAAGAGGCCGGTGGCTGCAAACATGGCGTTGCGCATCACCCAGGTCGCGGTCATCCCGACCAGCACGCCGTCCAGTATGAAAGCCAGGAATCCGCAGAAGGGCACACAGACGGCCCACACGGTATACTCCCGGGCTGCCGCGAGAATGGTCGGACTGTCGGTAAACAGGGCGAGTATCGACTCGCCGGCCGTCGCATAAAGAAGGGTAAAAAACAGCATCACGCCTGTCCCCCAGCTCAAAAGGCTCCGGACGGCACGATGCAGCATCGGCATATTGCCGGCGCCGCAGTATCGGCCGGCAAGCGCTTCGCCGGCATAGGCGAACCCGTCCATCAGGTAGGAGAAGAGAGTAAAGAGCTGTAACAGAAGGGTATTGACGGCCAGTACGGTATCTCCCATCCGGGTCGAGGCGACGGTGAAGTAGGTGAAGACGGCGACGAGACAGACGGTGCGCAAAAAGATGTCGCGGTTCACCTGAAAGAAGCGCCGCATGACGCTCCACTTCGACACACCGCTGTGCAGCAGCAGGTCTCGGTCGAAAAAGCGGCCGTAATAACGCCGAATTACAAAAAGGGCGGCGGCCACGCCGCTCCACTGGGCAACGACGGTGCCGAGCGCGACGCCTTCGATGCCCATCCCGCCGAGCCGGACGGCGACCAGACTGGCGCCGATGTTCACGAGGTTGATGCCGATGGCGATCCACATCGGCGCCCGGGCGTTCTGCATGCCGATGAACCAGCCAGTGAAGGCATAAAGCGCCAGGGTGGCGGGGGCTGCCCAGATGCGTACGAAGAAATAGCGGCTCGCGGCTGTCTCGACGGCGGGGCTGCCCTCCATGGCGTACATCGCACCTCGCAGCACGGGCAGTTGCAGGGCCCACAACAGCAAGGCGACAATGCCGGCGACGCACAAGGCGCGAACGAGGTTCCGGGCTGCTTCACGAAAGTCGCGCGCGCCATAGGCCTGAGCGGTGAGGCCGCTGGTGCCCATGCGCAGGAAGCTGAAGTTCCAATAAAGAAAGTTGAAGAGGGTGCCTCCGACGGCGATTCCGCCGATCAGGGCGTCGTCGCCCAAACGCCCCACGATACCCAGATCGACCATGCCCAACAGGGGAACGGTCACATTGGAGACGATGTTCGGGATGGCTAAGGCTAAGATTTTTCGGTTCACGATGATTTTCCGACTATGGAGGAGGTATTCGAGAGGGGGAAGAGTGCGAAAATCGATGCGAGGCAGCCGGAATCCCCGCCCCGGGCTACCGCGGCAATACAGGCGCGCTGTACGGTATAGGCACCAACGGCGATAGCTGGTCGTCTTCGACCGACGAGACTCGTAGCATGTACTTGAATGCTTACTCCCTGGCCCTTGTCACCAGCCGAGCATATCGCCGTGATTACGGTTTTCAGTTGCGTTGCCTCTCGGAATAAACGGAAGAGCGATACCCTGCGCCCCTGACGGGGCGCAGGCCGAAAATCCATCGCAGTCCGGCGCCAGCGAAGGGCGCAACGAGCTCCGACGAGTTGCAGCCCGCCGCCGGGGATGGCGCCGGACTGCACGACCCTAAAGGGTCGCAAAAGCTCGGCCCAACTCTCTGCCCCGTGTCCGCCTCACTGCGGCTCCGCTATCGCTCCGCCGCGTTTCGCGCGCCGGGGGCGATTCATTCTTTCGGCTCATCGCCGAAACTGTTGAATCGCCTCTTTTGGCAGCGGCGCGCGTCAAGCTTCAACTGGCCTCGGGCCGGCCGGGCCCCACGTCCCGTGGACGGGCGAAACTTGCGTTTCGCTGCGGCAGCCTCTACCCCTTTCTCTGACCGCGCACCTCACGCGCCGCAAGACGCAAATTGCGGAACCTGCCGACAAAACGGCCGCTCACTGGCCCGGCCAAAGCAGCTTGGTGCCGAAGCCCAAAGTATTGTCGGTATATTTCAACTGAGAAACCTCCAGCAGCCACAAGTCGCTCAACATCAGAGCCGCAAACGGGAAACGTTTCAAATAGGCGTTCCGCACTGTCGGAAACCACTCCGAAGCATCGGTCACCCGATGCACCGCGCCCTGGATCTGGAGCCCCTGCAACCGTCCCACCACCTTCGACTCCAGTACGATCGAAGCAGCCACTCGAGGCTGAACGGCAAACAAAACCGCATGCCGGGTCTCGGCCGGCGAGGTGAAAACGAAAGCGCCGCCCTCGAAACCCAGCGTCCCCGGCGCCAGGTAGGCATAAAAAAGATTGCAGCACCACAAATCCGGCTCCGCTCCGTCACCTGAAGCCGCGGCCAGCGTCATCACCCGATGACGTCCGATAAAACGCACGATCCGGGCATCGACAACCGACAATGCCGACTCTTTATCGTTTTGCTGCATAGGCGTCCATCACTTTCCGCACATCCTGCTTCGCCTGCTCGAAAGCGGCTTTGTTTCCCGAACGGATCGGGGTGCTGGGCTGCGAGGTATTGGTCAGCGGATTGATATACTTGCCGTTCTTTTTCAACCGGTAGTCGAGGTGCGGGCCGGTCGAGCCGCCGGAATTCCCCGAGTAGCCGATCACCTGCCCCTGCGAAACCCGTGCTCCCTGCTGAACGGCGAAACGGCTCAGGTGCAGGTAAGCCGATTCGTATCCTCCCGCGTGTTTGATCCAGATCCGCCATCCGCCGCCGAAGGGATCCCATCCTCGCCGGGTCACCACGCCGTTAGCCACGGCACGCACCGGAGTCCCCACCGGACAAGCGTAGTCCACGCCGTTATGCTGCCGTCGAATCCGCTTGATCGGATGAATCCGGGAGCCGAAACGGGAGGTGATCCGCGCGCTGAAGCTCAGCGGAGCTTTCAGCATGGCCTGTTTCAGGTTGACTCCCTTGTCGTCCCAATATCCCCACTCGTTGTCCTGATTGAACCGGTAGGCCCAATAGCTCTTGCCGGCATGGACGAACTCCACGCCGTAGATCGTCCCCACGCCGACGCTGGCGGTGTCGATAAACTGCTCTTCGTACAGGACGCGGAATTTGTCCCCTTTCTGCAAGGCGAAAAAGTCGATCACGGACTGGTAGATTTTCGCCATCCGCTCGCCGAGTATCACGGGGAGGTTGTTCTCGTAAATGGTGGCGTACAGCGAACTGCTGATCGTCCCTTCGGCATAGCGCTCTTCGGTGACGACCTCTTTCCTGTCCACCCGCACGTAGACGCTGTCGCACAGGGAGAATGTCACATAGTCGGTCTGGTTCCGCTCGTACACCAGGTAGCACAAGGTCCGGGCGCTGTCCGGGGTCAGGAATGCGGTGTAGGTATGTCCCGCACGGATATCCCGGGGTTCGAAACGCCCTTTGGAGAGAGCGATCAGGCGATTGACGACCGAGATATTGACGTTGTAACGCTGGTTGAGCAGCTGCGAGAAGGTCTCTCCGTTCCCGATCTCACCGGTCTGGACTTCGAACGCTTCGATGGGCAGGCCGTAGACTTTGCTCTGGGAGCGCATCACGATGGAGTCGAAACGGGCGCTGGCGACGAGTGCCCCGTCCGTCTCGCCGCCGTAGCCGTTCGCCGGCCCGGAGCAGCGCCGGATAACGAGCAGGATGCCGAGGACGAAGATGACGAGCAACAGGAAAAGAAAGACGACGACCAGAGGATGGCGCCGGAAGATCTTACGGAAGATCGCACGGAAGGTGGTGGTTTGGGTCTGAGTCATCGCGCCGGTGAGATTCTATTTGGTTTTCAGGGCGTCGAACCCTTCGCCGAAAACACCCATGACGCTGGCCTGGGTAATGAAGGCTTTCGGGTCGGTCTCTTTGATGATGCGGTAGATGTCGCCGGCCTCGCCGCGGCGGCAGACGACCATCACGACTTTCTGCGGCGTCTTGGAGTAGGCTCCCGTCGCGTCGAGGATCGTCACGCCGCGATTGACGTCGCGCATGATGCGGTCGGCGATGTCGGTATATTTCTGCGAGAAGACCATGATCTGCGACGAGGATTTGCTCCCCGACAAGACCCAGTCGACGGCTGTCCCCATGGCGAACATCGTCACGTACCCGTAAACGACGGCCGACAGGTCGCGCAGGACGACGTAAGAGCAGCCGACGATAGCGACGTCCATCAGCATGATGAGTTTCCCGAGGCTGACGTTCCTGTATTTGTTGATGATCATGGCCAGGATATCGGTTCCGCCGGTCGATCCGCCGACGGAGAAGCAGAGGCCGACGCCGGCGCCGGCAATCCCCCCGCCCAATATGGCCGAAAGGAGTTTGTCGTCTGCCAGCCCCATCAAATCGGCGGGCAACACCTCCTGCAGCAAGGTGAGGAGGAAGGAGTTGCAGACGACGCCGAAGATGGTCTTGGCTCCGAACCGCGGCCCGAGGATCCAGAAACCGAGGGCGAGCAGAAAAATATTCACGACCATATAGGTCACCCCGAGCGGAATGCCGGTCGCGTAGAAAACCAGTGCGCCGACACCGCCGACACCGCCGCCGGGAACTTCGGCCGGCACGAGCAGGGCGGTCCAAGCAAATGAGTACATCATCAGCCCGAGGGTCATAATCAGATAGGCGCGCACCTCGCGTTTGACGTCGGTCGCGGTGACCCGGGGTTTCGACTGGAAGAGTTTCATGGATTCAAACTGCTTTTGAGGGGTGGATCAACATACAACGTTAATTATCTTGCCTGGCACGACGATCACTTTCCGGATGGCTTTGCCGTCGGTGTATTTGAGGGTCTGTTCGTCCCCCCGGATGGCCTCGGTAATCTGCTGAGGGGTCAAAGAGCGGTCGAATGTCCGTTTGAAGCGGGTCTTGCCGTTGAACGACACGGGATACTCGAAGGTCGATTCGACGAGATACCGCTCCTCGGCCACCGGATACGACGCATCGCACACCGACTCGCTCTCCGCATGCCCCAGCGGCCCGTGCCACAGCTCTTCGGCGATGTGCGGCGCAAACGGAGTCACGAGCGCCACGAGCGGTTCGAGTATCTCCCGCGAGGTGGTCTTCCGGTCGTACAGCTCGTTGAGGCAGATCATAAAGGCGCTCACGGCGGTGTTGAACGAGAAGTTTTCGATATCCTCGCCGACTTTTTTGATGGTCTTGTGCAGCGCTTTGCGCTCCGCGTCGGTGGCCGGAACATCCGAAACGCCCTCGACGAGCCGCCACAGCCGTTTCAGGAACTTGTGCACGCCGTCGATCCCGTTGGTATCCCACGGCTTCGACTGCTCCAGCGGCCCGAGGAACATCTCGTACATCCGCAGGGTATCTGCCCCGTACGTATCGACGATGTAGTCCGGATTGACCACGTTGTACATCGATTTGCTCATCTTCTCGACGGCCCAGCCGCAGACATACCGCCCGTCCGGTTCGAGCACGAATTCGGCATCCGCAAATTCCGGCCGCCAGGCCCGGAAGGCGTCGATGTCGAGCACGTCGTTCTTCACGATATTGACGTCCACGTGAATCTCCTGCGTATCGTACTGATCCTTGAGCCCCAGGCTGACAAAGCGGTTGGTTCCCTTGATGCGGTAGACGAAGTTCGACCGCCCTTGGATCATCCCCTGGTTGACGAGTTTTTTGAAGGGCTCGTCCTCGCATACATACCCCAAATCATACAAGAACTTGTTCCAGAAGCGCGAGTAGATCAGGTGCCCGGTGGCGTGTTCGATCCCGCCCACATAGAGGTCTACGTTCCGCCAGTAGTCATTGGCCTCTTTTGAAAC
Source organism: uncultured Rikenella sp. (assembly GCF_910577125.1). Taxonomy (GTDB): domain Bacteria; phylum Bacteroidota; class Bacteroidia; order Bacteroidales; family Rikenellaceae; genus Rikenella. Next base: position 14,906 of record NZ_CAJTMN010000026.1, on the reverse strand, counting down.
CAGCGCGGTGTCGTTCTTCGGATCCATATACCGCAGGTAGTAAGCGCTCGACCCCGCAAACCCCGGCATGGTGCTGGTCTCGTACCGCCACCCGTCGATCCGGGCCAGCGGCGGCCGCCCGTCGGCGGTGGGGGTAAAGTTATCGGTCTCCGGCAGCAGGAGCGGCAGTTCCGCCTCCGGCACCAGATGCGGCACCCCGTCGGCGTCATACGAAACGGGGAAAGGCTCGCCCCAGTACCGCTGACGGCTGAAAATGGCGTCCCTCAACCGGTAATTGATCTTCTTGCAGCCCACACCTCGCTCTTCGATTGCCTTGAACATGGTGGGAATGGCCTCCTTGACATCGAGTCCAGTCAGAAAATCGGAGTTGATCAGTTTTCCCTCCTTGGCATCATAAGAGCCTTCGGTCACATCGCACTCGATGATCGGCACAATCGGCAAATCAAAATGCTTGGCAAACGCCCAGTCCCGCGAGTCATGCGCCGGCACGGCCATAATCGCTCCCGTCCCGTATCCGGCCAGCACATAATCGCTCACCCAGATCGGTATCTCGACACCGTTGAACGGATTGACAGCATAAGCTCCGGTAAACACCCCGCTCACCCGCTTGGTATCCGCCATCCGCTCGCGTTCGCTCCGTTTCTTGGTCTCGGCGATATACGCCTCCACTGCCTCCCGCTGCTCCGGCGTGGTAATCTCCTGAATAAACGAGTGTTCCGGCGCCAAAACCATAAAGGTCACGCCGAAAACCGTATCGGCCCGGGTGGTGAAAATCTCCAATAATTTAGCTTCGGGACCCGAAGTCGCAAAGCCTTTGATCGGGAAGAACATGGTCGCCCCTTCCGACCGTCCGATCCAGTTGCGCTGAATCTCCTTGAGCGATTCGCTCCACTCCAGCCCGTCGAGCCCGGTCAGCAGCCGTTCGGCATAGGCGGTCACCCGCAGGAGCCACTGCCGCATCCGCTTCTGTTCGACGGGGAAACCGCCCCGTACCGACAGCCCGTCCTTCACCTCGTCATTGGCCAATACGGTTCCCAGCCCCTCGCACCAATTCACCACGGTATCGGCCTGAAACGCCAGCCGGTAGTTCATCAAGGTATCCGAAAGCTCTTTCGGGGAGAGAGCGTTCCACTCGGGATGCTTCGCCATCAGGTGCTCGATCGGCATGGCCCGCTGCAAATCGGCGTCGTAGTAGTGGTTGTACATCTGCTCGAAGGCCCACTGCGTCCACTTGTAGTACCCCGGATCGCACGTCCGCACTTCGCGTTCCCAGTCGAAGCCGAAGCCGATCTTGTCCAGCTGTTCGCGATACCGGGCAATGTTCTGTTCGGTGGTCACCGCCGGATGCTGGCCGGTCTGAATGGCATACTGCTCGGCCGGCAGGCCGAAGGCGTCGTACCCCATCGGATGGAGCACGTTGAAGCCCCGCTGCCGCTTATACCGGCTGTAGATGTCCGAAGCGATGTACCCCAGCGGGTGCCCCACGTGCAGCCCCGCGCCGGAGGGATAGGGAAACATGTCCAGCACGTAATATTTGGGCCGCTTCGGATCAACCCCGACCCGATACGTTCCCGCTTCGGCCCACCGCCGTTGCCATTTCTGTTCGATCGCTCTGAAATCGTATTCCATGTGCGTATGTCGTATTATTTTTTCTCCGTGTCCTGCATCGTGACGATGCGTGTGTATTCCGGTTTGTCGGACAGCAGCTCCGCCGCCCGCCAGACGACTTTGTCGCGCCGCAACTGACGGGCGATCCGCCCGGCGTCGTAGAACCACCGGGTCGCCACGGCATCCCCCAGCGCCTCGCGAATCTCGGGCCCGAAAACCCGCAATTCGACCTGTTTATCTTCCTGTATCCGGGCGGCAAGGGTATCGAGCTGCGATGCGATCCGGTCGGCGTATTTCTCCCGCTCGGCCATCCGGCGCAGCTGTTTCAGCAGCCGCTCGGTACCCGACTCGAAGGCGATCGGTTTGTCGGCCATAAAGTCGCAGAAAGCGGCATAGGTCGTATCGTCGACCGCGAAATCCGCCGCCGGAGCATGGGTCACCGCATACCGGTTGGCAAAATCGTCCACATACCCCAAGCCGATCAAAATGGCGGTAAACTTGCCGAGGTATTCGGCCGAGAGCTTCACGTCGGGCATAATCCCGCCCCCGTCATAGACCGTCCGGCCTCCGGCCGTGCGGAACGAGGCGATCAGCGAGTCCGGCACGGCCCCCACGCTCCCGTCTTCGTTCCGGTGGCTGTAATCGAGTGCCTGGATACACCGCCCACTCGGGGTGTAGTATTTCGCCGAGGTGAGTTTGACGTATCCGTTCTCGCCGACCGGCCGGGTGGACTGCACGAGCCCCTTCCCGAAGCTCCGCTGACCGATAATCACAGCGCGATCCAAGTCCTGCAACGCGCCGGCGACGATCTCGCTGGCCGAAGCCGACGAACGGTCGATCAGCACAGCCAACGGCACGGTGGGGGCAATCGGTTCGCCGACCGTCCGGTAGGTGGAGTTCATCTGAGGCATCCGCCCGCGGGTCGTCACGACGACGGTATTCCGGGGGACGAAAAATCCGACGATCTTCACCGCTTCGCCCAGAATCCCGCCGGTATTGCCGCGCAAATCGAGCACCAGCCCCCGCATCGCTCCTCCGCCCTGCTGCTGCAAGGCGTTCAGGGCCGTCCGCACTTCGTCCGCGCACTTCTCGGTAAAGCTGTTCAGCCGGATATACCCCACGGAGTCCCTCCCGACGCTGTCGGACACCCAGCCGTAATACGGCACGGCCGGGATGGCAATCCGCTCGCGCTTGACCCGCACGGTACGCGTCTGGGTCGTATCGGCAATCGGCGCAATCACCAAGGTCGCCACTGTCCCTGCCTTGCCCCGCATCCGGTCGCTGGCAAAGGCGACTTCCCGGCCGGCCATATCGACGCCATCGACGGACAAAATCCGGTCGCCGGCCTTCAGCCCCGCCTTGTCGGAGGGCGTCCCGCGATACGGTTCAGCGATCTCGACCCACCGCCCGTCGCTGGATTTCCGGATCAAGGCGCCCAGTCCGGCGTATTTCCCGGTGGTCATGGTCTCGAAATCGGCCATCTCCTCGGCCGGCAGGTATTCGGTGTAAGGATCGAGCCCCTCCAGCATGGCATCGGCGGCGGTCTTTACGATCTTCTTCGGCGAGGTGGTGTCGACGTAATAGAGATTGACTTCGCGAAAGATATTGAAGAAGGTCTCCATCGACCGTCCGATCTCCAGGTCGCGCCGCTGGGCAGCGACCGCAGCACTATCCGCCGCATTCTGTAGCGTGGCCGGCTGTTTTTTCGGTGCGGCCTGAGCCGATATCATCGCACAACCGATCCCTGTCAGCAAGCAGATCGTTCGTATTTGCCGGAATAATTTCATAAAATGCCTGTTATGCAATAAATGTCCCCATCCGAAAAGCTGCCCGCACGGCCTCTTTCCGGTTCCCTTCGATATAAGAAATCCCGTTGGCATCGGTCGTAATCCCGATGCGGTCTTCCCACATCATCGTCACTTTCTTCCCGGTCGAAGCGGCGGCGAAAAGCAGATCGTCGGCTCCATGGGTATCGGCTTCGATCCGCCGGAAGCCGCACTGGGCCATCACACGCTCCACATCTTCCACCCGCGAGGCGGCGTTAAACGTAAGCCGGCGCCGGGTAAAACCGAAGAAGGGGTACAGCAAGGCGAATACCACCACAACTCCCAGAAAAAGCCACCCGCGGGAAGTGGTCCACAAGATGTCTAACGAGGCTGCCCCGTACCCGAGTGCGCGCATCAGGGCAAAGAGCACAAAAAAGAGAATGACTAAATAGAGGGCGTATTTGGCTGCCCGTATCGGATATCGTTTCATCTATTTTTCTGAATATAAGTTTGTTCTGCGTTATGTCGGTTCAGTATGTCACCTTTCCCAAACCGGCGGAGTGTCCCGCCCCGGGCTACCGCGATCCCAGTTCGGGCGGGCCTTGGGGGGTAGGCCACTTCGGCTATAGCTGGGCTTCCACGGTCAGCAGTACCAATGGCATGAACTTGCTTTTCTATGCAACGCATCTCGATCCCGGCAACACGTACGGACATACGCACGGTTTTCTGTTGCGTTGCCTCTCGGAATAAACGGTGCCCACAAGGCGTCTTACTGGCCGGGGTTACCCTAACAAGACCCTGCGGCTCGCAGAGCCGTGCGGGCCGAAACCACCCCAGGCGCAGGGCCGCAACTTTGCGGTGCTCGTTGGGCCCACGCTGGCTCCGACCCACCGCTGCCTCACCCAACCCACAGCCAACAACCCCGCCCCATTCAGCCTGCCGTGTTCGGGCTGCGGCGTCAGGCCCGGGCATCAAAGATGCCCCGCCGCAAGCCCGGCGATTCTACATGAAATCGCGTTCCACCCTCATCGCAGTTCGGCGCCAGCGGAGGCGCTATATGGGGGTAAAGGCGATCAATAAAAGACGCTGTGCGTCCCCTCCACCTGCCGGGGCGTCGGACTGCGCGACCCTGCGGGTCGCAAAAGCACAGCCCTTGTGTCCGCCTCACTGCGGCTCCGCTGTCGCTCCGCCACCATCCGCGCGCTGGCGGAAATCTTGTTAGAACAATTCACCATTGTTCTAACGATTTCCTACTCCAGCAATCGCGCGCGGAGCAATTCAACCGTCGCCCGCTGGGATTTCATCTCGATTTTGCTGTCGCAAAATGAGCGAAATCCCTCTTTACGCGGGCGGGCGACGGACGAGCTTCAAACCGAACAGAACTGCCCTCAGGCTGCGCAGGCCCCACGTCCCGTGGACGGGCGAAACTTACGTTTCGCTGCGGCTGGGTCGGCCCAAATCTTCGTTCCGATCTTTGTCGCGCGCCGGGGCGATTCATTCTGTTTCGGCTCGCGCCGAAACAGTTGAATCGCCTCTCAAAGCGGCGGCGCGCGAATTAACACTTTTTGAGTCGCCCGCGGCAATTCTTGCCGGATTGGCTCACCGCCAATCGGCAGAATATGCCCCCTTAAACGGGCGGGCGACTTGTCGAGCTTTGAACCGGCTGGAACTGCCGCTTTTTGGAAAAAGCGGCACCAAAAACTTTTAATTAGCTACGCTACGCCTTAAGCTCCGCAATCCTTAATTTTTGGTTGCGCCGTAAATCCCCGCTACCCCCGTCCCAAGAGTTCCCGCGCTTGTGTCCTGGCCGCCTCGGTCACCGCACTCCCGCTCAGCATCGCGGCGATATGTTCCACACGTTCATCCGGCGTCAACAACCGAATATGTGTCCCTCCCGCCGCAGCTTCACTTCCCCCTTTCGAGACCTCCTTATATACATAATAGTGGTGCTCGCCTTTCGACGCCACCTGCGGCAAGTGGGTGATGTTCAGCACCTGCATGGAGTCCCCCATCTGTGCGATAATCGCCCCCATCTTGTCCGCCACCGAGCCCGAAACGCCGGTGTCGATCTCGTCGAATATGATGGTCGGCATCCGCATACTCCTGGCCACCAACCCCTTGAGTGCCAGCATCACCCGAGACATCTCACCCCCCGAAGCCACCTGTTCGATCGGTTGCGGCGCACTCCCCGCATTCCCGCTGAAGAGCATCGCTATCTCATCCGCCCCGGTAGCCGTCAGACCGTTCTTCGCCGGCGCAATCCGCACCTCGAACGCAGCACCCTTGATTCCCAGCTCACTCAACGTTTTGATCACGTGTTTTTCGATCTTCGGAGCCGCTTTCTGCCGTCCCTGAGTCACCCGTCCCGCCTCCTCGACTGCCGTGGTCTCCAAGGCTGCGATCTGCTGTCTGAGTTCCGCAATCCGCTCTTCGGCCGCATCGAACTCCTGCAACTGCACGTCCAGCTCCTGCTGCAAACGCAACAGTTCGGCTTCGGCATTCGCCTCGTCGATCCGGTGTTTCCGGCACAAGGTATAGATATCGTCCAGCCGCTGGCTCACCACCGCCAGCCGTTCCGGATCGATCTGCACTTCGTCGCGCCGCCGTTCGCACTCTTCGGCCATATCCTTCAGTTCGAGGTAGACGCTCTCCATCCGCGCAGCCAGCTCTCCGGCTGCCGGATAACGAGGGGCGATCTTACTCAGGGTCTGCTGCATGGCCCGCGTCCCGGAGGTAATCCCCCCTTCGAGCGGCCCGTCATCCGCGGTCAGCATCCCGACGCAAAAGTCCAGTCCCTGGGCAATCTCTTCGGCATAGGTCAGCAGGTTCTGCTCCTCTTCGAGCTGCGCCACCTCGCCCGGCTTCAATTTCAGCGCCAACAGCTGCTCCAGCTGGTATTGCAGATAGTCCCGCTCTTTCGCTGCGGTCTCATTCGCCGCCACGGCCTTGTTCAGTTCGGTTTTCAAGGCATTGAGCTGCCGGAAATGCCCCGTATACGAAGCCACGAGGGGCAAATGTCCCGCCACGGCATCCACCAGATGGGTTTGAAAACCCGTCCCGGCCAACAGCAATGTCTGGTGTTGCGAATGAATGTCCACCAGCCTGTCGGCGACAGCCCGCAATGCGTTCAGCGTCACCGGTGTATCGGAAATAAATGCCCGGCTCTTCCCCGCTGCGGTAATCATCCGCCGCACGGTAATCACCTCTTCCCAGTCCAGGTCGTTTTCTTCGAAAACGGGCTGCAGGTCATCCTTATACGCCGCCACGTCGAACTCGCCTTCGATCACACAGGTGTTCTGGCCGTCCCGGATCATCGCGGCATCGGCCCGCGCCCCGCCCAGCAGAGACAACGCCCCCAAAAGGATAGATTTCCCGGCCCCCGTCTCCCCGGTGATGATGTTCAGCCCCGGATGGAAGTCGATGTCGAGGTGGCCGATAATGGCGTAGTTTTCTATGTTCAGATGTTTCAGCATATTTCCGCGAATTTCCGCGTCATATAGTCCACAATATCTCCCGCCACTTCCGTTTTGGACTTCAAAGGAATAGCCGTCTCCGGCACCGTCGCATCCCGGTCGATGATCGTCACCCGGTTGGTATCGGTTCCGAATCCGGCTCCGGCGTCGCGCAAGGAGTTGAGCACGATGGCATCCAGATTCTTGGCCTCGAGTTTATGTCGCGCATAAGACCCCGCCTCTGTGGCCGAAGTCTCCAGCGCAAACCCGACGGTCACCTGCCCGTCCCGCTTCAGCCGCCCCATCTCGGCGGCAATATCCCGGGTGGGTTTCAACGTGAGGACGAACGGCTCGCCGGCCGAGTGTTTATACTTTTCGGTCAACGGAGCCGCCGGGGTGTAATCGGCCACGGCGGCACAAAAAACCGCCCCGTCCATCTCCGGAAAGCGCTGCCGGCAAGCGTCGTACATCTCGGCGGCGGACAAAGCGGTCACTACGGTGATATTCCGATACCCCCGCGACAAGGTCGCCGTCGCCTGTCCGCTCACCAAGGTCACCTCAGCCCCCCGCGCAGCCAGCGCCTCGGCGATGGCGTACCCCATCTTCCCGGTGGAGTAGTTGCTCACGAACCGCACCGGGTCGATCGGTTCGACGGTTGCCCCGGCGGTCACCAATATTTTTTTCCCCCGCAACGGAGACTCTTTTTCAGTAAATGCCTCGCGCAGGTAATCCACAATCTCCTCCGGTTCCGCCATCCGCCCCTTGCCGACGAGTCCGCTGGCGAGCTCCCCGTCGCCGGGTTCGACAATCCCCACGCCGTCCCGCGTCCGGAGCAGGGCCAGATTGGCCTGCGTAGCGGGATGCCGATACATGTCCAAATCCATCGCCGGCGCCACGCTGACCGGACACCGGGCGGAGAGACAGGAGCACAACAGCAGGCTGTCGGCAATCCCTGCGGCCATCTTCGCCAGCGTATTGGCGGTGGCGGGAGCGATCAGATAGTGGTCTGCCCACTCGCCCAAAGAGATGTGCGAGTTCCACGCGCCGTTGGTGGGGTCGAAGTTATCGACCAGCACCGGATGTTTGCACAGGGTGGCCAAGGTCAACGGCGTAATAAAATCCGCCGCGCTCCGGCTCATCACGACGCGCACCTCGGCCTCCTCTTTGACCAAAGCGCGTATAAGCATAGCCGCCTTATAAGCGGCTATGCTTCCGGTAACTCCCAAGAGAATATGCTTCCCTTTCAATGACATGATTGTCTTCGTCCATTAAAAACAGGTTGCCCAGCGCGGTCGACAAGGTCTGCGAGGCGGCTGTATGCAGGAGCCTTACAAGATGGTATTTCGTTTTCTGCGTTTCCGTATCTTCGTCTCTTCCGAGAGGCAACGCAACTGAAAACCGTAGGCGCGGGTGTCCGAGTAGCTGGGACGGAGCCACGTCACGTCGAAACCCAAGTACATGCCATTGGTACCGCTGACCGTCGAAGACCAGCTGTACCCGCCGACGCCGACGCCGTACAGCGCGCCCGTAGTCCGAGGGCGATGGGGTACCAGGCAAGCGGGGTTCCCGTACCGGATGTGCTTACCTTGTACAACCGACCGTTGGTCGCCTTGTAATTACCAGCACCGTAGGTTTCTCCCACAACTCCATCGGAATAGTACGGGAAAGTCCCGTTCAGCGGCACATCCGCGTCCCGCGTAAAGTCAGACCAGTACCGTTCGTCTGTCCGCGCGCCTTGGGAAATCCTGTCAAAACACACCAGTGTATTTTGACGATTTCCCTTCTAAGGCGTGGCGCGCGGTGGTTTGAGGGTACTGCGCTCGGGCCGCGCAGGCCCCACGTCCCGTGGACGGGAAATGCTTACGCATTTCTGCAGCTGGGTTAGCCTAATTTTTGCCCATTCTCTGCCCGCGCGCCTTGGGAAATCTTGTCAAAATGTGCCGACACATTTTGACGATTTCCCTTCTAAGGCGTGGCGCGCAGGTGAGCTTTGTTCGAGCGCCGGGGCGATTCATTCTCTTTCGGCTTGTCGCCGAAACAGTTGAATCGCCTTTCAAGGCGTGGCGCGATGCCGCTCGACACTCGAAGGCTGGCCGTATCCACCCCAATTTCAGTCGCCCGCGGCAATTCTCGTTGGTTGGCACTCACCAACCAACGAGAATATGCCCTCTTGAGCGTGCGGGCGACTGTCAAGCTTCAGGCCGGCCGGGACTGCCCTGCGCGGGCGGCGGCCGGGTGACCCCGGCGGGACGGAGCGATACTGCGTATCGCTTACCGGTTTGCTACCCAATTCTCTGTTCGCGCGCCTGCGCGATTCATTCTATTTCGGCTCACCGCCGAAATGATTGAATCGCTTTTTAGGCGTGGCGCGCGGGATATTCCGCGATAGTCGGTCACCCGCTGGGATTGCATCTCGATTTTGCTCACCGCAAAACGAGTGAAATCCCTCTTTAAGCGGGCGGGCGGTGCGTGCCGCACTCCCAATTGCCAGCCTCTACCCTAACGATAAAACTGCCCTGCGCGGGCGGCGGCCGGGTGACCCCGGCAGGACGGAGCGAAACTACGTTTCGCTTACTTGTTTGCTGCGCCTAATGTCCGCGCGCCCCACCGCCGCAAGGTTCAAGCACGTCCCAAGCCCGCAGCCTCCGCCTACTCGCCCGACGGACTCCCGGCCTGAGGATGCCGCTCCCGAAAGGCTACTTCGCCTTCGAGGTACTCTTCGACGGCTATCAGGGTCGGCTTCGGCAAACGTTCGTAATGACGCGACACTTCGATCTGCTCACGATTCTCGAAGGTCTCTTCCAGGTTGTCCGTAGCGAACGAAAATTCCGACAACTTAGATGCCAACTCCTGCTTCAATTCGCTGTTGATCTGGTTGGCACGCCGAGCGATCACGTTCACTGTCTCGTAAATATTTCCCGTGGCCGCATCCAGCTCGCTGAGCGTACGGGTCACCGTATTGGTCGGTATCTGCTGTCCTTTGATTTCCATATGTCTGCTTGTAAATTCTATGTCCGAATCCGAAAATTATCGCGTGTTCTCTACTTTTCCTTCTCCACCCATATCTTTTCCTCCTCTTCCGCCTCCTCGGCATCGGCCCCCTTCTTCTCGCGTTTGCGCAACCGGGTATCGTTTTTCTTCAGCTGTTTGGCCTCGGACTTGATCCGCTTCTGCTGCTCCTTGAGCAAGGCTTCGTCCTCCCGCAGTTTCCGTTTGGCCGCATCCCGCTCCAGCTGATCGGTCATTCCGCGGAGCTTCTCTTTCTGCACCCGAATCTCGGACTTCAGACTCTCCGCGTCGATGCGGTTCTTCTCGATATCCACCGCCGCCTGCTGGTTCTGGTCGACGTACGTTTTCGCATCCCGGAACATCCGGCTGAGGGTCTTCAATGCCGCCGCGCTCTCGGGATATTCGCTCCGGAAGTTGTAGTACGAGTCCACCATCTTCATGTACCGGTCCAGTTTCCGCGCCGGGACGCTGTTTTTGGCATAGTTGTACCACGACTGGCAGATCAGATACATCATCTGTTCGCGATACGGGGTCTCGGGCATCTCCTTGAGCGAGTAGCGCAAAGCGGCGACCGAAGCCGGATAGCGCTGCAGTTTGAAGTACAGCGACGCGTTGATGAAGGCCTTTTCGTAGAGTTTCTGCTGCAGCTCTTCGAGCATCGTCCGGATGTCTTCGGCTTTGATGCTTTCGGGATGGCGGTTCAAGTATTCGTTGAAAGTGGTGATCGCCTTATAGGTCTCCTCCTGGTCGCGTTCGGCCGGCCGCGAGAGGTGGTAATAGCACATCGGAAGGAGGTATTCGGCCTCTTCGGCGAACGGTCTCCGGCTGAAGTTCTTGCGATACTGGTCGAACCCTTCGGCCGCCAGGTCATAAAGGCCCTGCATGTAGTAGGCTTTCGAGGAATAGAACAGGAGGGTGTCGGCCCGATCGGTGCTATACAGGTCGTTATACACGGCCTCGAAATAGTCGACCGCCTTGCGATACTTTTTGTTGCGGTAGGCATCGAGACCGGCCTGGTATATCTTTTCGGTATCCTTGCTCTTGATCAGTCTGTTCATCTGGCTGCACGAAGCCAGCCCCGAAGCGGCTGTCAGGAGCAGAAGGGCAATCCTCAGGTATCTCATAAGCAAGACGAGTGGTCGTATCCGTTAATTTGCAAAGGTAATAAACTTTTTTTGAACGGCGGGCCCACCCTGCCAAAACCGGCATCCGCCGAAAGTCATCATTTTTTCCTACCTTTGTCCCAAGACCAATACCCGAGATTGCCTATGACCGAATAGCAGAACCTACTTTTTTCCAGACCACTCGACGACAGGAGAGAATCCTGTCGCTTCACATAAAAAGCGTTAGCTTTATTTCTTGTCTTTCGAAACTTCGCAACTTTCAAAAGCAGTCAAGAGTAAAGTGTGACGCCTGCGTAGCGATACGTGGGCTTTACTCATTATTTGACTGCAGGGTATTGCGAAGACCTCGAAAGACAGATAATCAAAGTATTGTCCCACGTTTTTTATGTCTTTACGCGAACTATCTTTCAAACCGCCGTGGGGCCGGCAATCATTCGATGAAAATGAAAAAAATCTGTTTCATTCTGTTATTGTCTTCCTTGATCGGTTGGCATCCTGACACTGCGCAGGCAAAGAAGACCTATTCTGTCCCGGCCGAAGTACAATCCTCTCCGACCGAGGCCAAGGTCTATTTCAAAGGACAACTGATTTGCGCATCCACTCCGGGAACTGTGGTCCTGAAACTTTCAAAAGAGGAGATGAAACGGGGAATAGACCTGACTTTCCGCAAGGAGGGCTATCCGGACGGCACGGTGCATGCGACACCCACAGAAACAAAAATCGGGTTCTTTAAAGTAACGGATCCCATGAGCATCGCTTATGAATTCCCTCGAAGCGCAGTCTACGCCAAAGACGCGACAATTCCGTCCGGAGCGGCCGGCGAACGCGTCAGCCGCGACAACGCGGGCAAAACGGCACTGGAACGGACGATCATCCGTTGGTTCTTCGACTCCGACCCGCAGGGAGCACGCATCTTCTGGCGGGTCATTTCGAGCATTCCGTCCGAGGTCAAGAACACCAACGAGACTTACCTGATGACCACTCCGTTCGAGGAGACCCGCTCGTTCAACATCCAGGGCCTTACGTACGAAAACGCGCGTGACGTGCAGATCGAGATCAAAGTCACCAAAAACGGTTACGAGCCTCAGGTCAAACGGTTCAATGTCCGTCAGGCGATCGACCAGCAGGAGATCAGCAGCTTTTTCGAAATGGTAAAAAAAGAAGAGTAAAATCTCAAAGTCTTCGCCTAAAAACACACGGCCCTGTCGAGCGAAACAGTTCGCTCGACAGGGCCTTCTTGTAAAGGTTAAGTAGCCGATGAACGCCCCGGGCTTCCGTCACAGCACCTCGGGCGCGCTGTACTACATCGGCAACGAGGGTTCCGTCTGGTCGGCTTCGGTCAATGGGATGGGTAGCGTTTTTCTGCGCTTCGTGATGGATGCAGCTCAGCCCAGCTACTCGAGCAACCGTGGCCACGGTTATCAGTTGCGTTGCCTCTCGGAATAAACGGGGGCTGACACGGCCGCAGCGAAACGCAAGTTTCGCCCGTCCACGGGACGTGGGGCCCGCCCGGCCCGAGGGCAGTCCCGTCCGGCTCGAAGCTCGACCGCGCGCCGACGCCTGAAAAGGCGATTCAACTGTTTCGGCGACGAGCCAAAACAGAATGAATCGCCCAAGGCGCGCGGACAGAGAAGGAACGGCACTTGGTCTGACTTTACGCGGGACGCTGATGTGCCTTTGAACGGGACTTTCCCGTACTATTCGGACGGCGTAGCTGGAGAGTCTTATGGAGCAGGTCATTACAAGGCGACCAACGGTCGGTTGTACAAGGTAAGCACATCCGGCACGGGAACCCCGCTTGCCTGGTACCCCGCCCCGGGCAGCCGCGGCCGCGGCGAGGGCGCGTTGTGGAGCGTCGGCAACGGCGGGTACAGTTGGTCGTGTACGCCGGTGACGGGCGACGTCACGGTGCGGTATTTGGACTTCTACACGCAGAACCTCTACCCCAGCGGCGCGCACAATCGCGGCCACGGTTTTCAGTTGCGTTGCCTCTCGGAAGAGACGAAGAAACGGTACGTGTCGCACTCACAAACCAAAGGGGCGTCGAATCGCCGGGGGATTTTCAAGGGGGATGTGAATCCCCCTTGAATGTGCTCTTTGCCTACTTTCTACCACATAGTAGAAAGTAGGGGCCTCCGCGGCCTAAGCGTTCGCGTTACGGCGCGGAGCCTTTATTATTTTCTCGAGACCGACAGCCGAACAACGTTAGGTAAATCGGGTTTTATCCGCGCGCCTTGGGAAATCTTGTTCAAACACGATTGCGTGTTTGAACGATTTCCCCCTTAAGGCGTGGCGCGCGGGGCTTTTCAACCGTCGCCCGCTGGGATTTCACCTCGATTTTGCTCGCCGCAAAACGAGTGAAATCCCTCTTTAATGCGGGGCGGGCGACAGGAGGGAGTTTTGGTCGCGCGCCATGCCTAACAGGATAGAACTGGCCTCGGGCCGGCCAGGTCCCACGTCCCGTGGACGGGGAAATGCTCCGCATTTCCACTTTTCTGCTCAGCCAAAATCTTTGCATCGTTCTGTCCGCGCGTCAGGCTCCGCAAGACTTATTCATGCCAGCAGCGGCTGCCGAAATAGCAAATCATCTCTCAAACCATCGGCAGACAAAACATCGCGTCTATTTCTTATAATAGCGACTTAACAATTCATGGGCAGCGGCAAAAGAACTGATTTTGTCTTCCAAAACCCGACGCTCATAGTCGGCCAGCAACGGCTCGATCGCCGGAGATTTATAAAAATTGTCCCGCAACTCGGCATCGATCGTCTCGTACATCCAATATTTCGACTGCCGGCTCCGATTCCGGGCAAAATAGCCGTTCGTCTGCGTAAATTTCAGATAATCTTCGATTCCGCCCCATAACTCGGTCACCCCTCGCCCCTCGGTCGATGAAAGGGTATAAACCCGCGGTTTCCATCCCGATTCCGGCATCGGAAACAGCGAAAGGGCGTTCTGGAATTGACGACGAGCCAGCTCGGCCCGGTGCACGTTATCACCGTCCGCTTTGTTGATCGCCACCAGATCGGCCATCTCCATGATCCCGCGCTTGATGCCCTGCAACTCATCCCCGGCACCCGAAATCTGGATCAGCAAAAAGAGGTCGACCATCGAATGCACGGCGGTTTCGGACTGCCCGACTCCGACGGTTTCGATAAAAATCACGTCGAATCCCGCCGCTTCGCACAGTATCACGCTTTCCCGCGTCTTCCGCGCCACCCCGCCCAACGAACCGGCCGACGGCGAAGGACGGATAAACGCCGACGGATTATGCACCAGTGTCTCCATCCGCGTTTTGTCGCCCAGAACCGAACCTTTCGTCCGTTCCGAACTCGGGTCGATCGCCAGCACGGCCAACTTATGTCCCAGCCCTGTCACGCGTCCTCCCATCGCTTCGATAAATGTCGATTTCCCGGCACCCGGCACCCCCGTAATCCCGATACGGATCGACCGTCCCGAATGGGGCAGACACCGTTCGATAATCTCCTGCGCCAAGACATGATGCTCGGGCAAGAGACTTTCGGTCAGCGTAATCGCCTGACTGAGCAGGGGCACATTGCCGGACAAAATTCCGTCCACATATTCGTCGACGGACAACCGATGCCGCCGGGGACGTTTGTAATGCGGATTGACTGCAGGCGGTTGTTCGATACCGGATGCGACGGCCAGAGCGCTGTCGGCAAAGTTCTGTCTATGATGTTCCTCGTAATGTTCCACGCGGGGTTCGATTTAGATCTACAACAAAGTTATAAAAACAATCGCTTCTCCACACACTGTTCCCATATCGGCAGGAGCAGGATCAAAGAAGTCTCTCCCGGCTGTAATGCAAAGGGGAACTCCCGCCCCGGGCAGCCGCGGCTACGGCGAGGGCGCGTTGTGGTACGTCGGCAACAGCGGGTACAGCTGGTCGTCCACGTCCTACGATTCGGGCGACCACTACCGTGGCATG
>NZ_CAJTMN010000025.1 GCF_910577125.1 uncultured Rikenella sp. | reverse complement strand
CCCCGTGTCCGCCTCACTGCGGCTCCGCTGTCGCTCCGCCGGTGCCGCTCGGCACCCGAGGATTGGTTGGGGCTACGCCTGTTCGTTGTCCGCGCGCCTTGGGAAATCTTGTTCAAAGCGACTTGCGCTTTGAACGATTTCCCTCCTAAGGCGTGGCGCGCGGTCGAGCTTTGAGCCGGACGGAACTGCGCTCAGGCTGCGCGGGCCCCACTTGGTAAAGCGAAGAGAACCTTAACAAAACACCCTGTGGGTGCGTGGACGGGCGAAACTTACGTTTCGCTACGGTAGCCTCTACCCCAATGTCTTGTTCGCGCGCCTTGGGCGATTCATTCTGTTTCGGCTCGTCGCCGAAACAGTTGAATCGCCTCCTTAGGCGTCGGCGCGCGGTTGGTTTGAGGGTACTGCCCTTACGCCGGGCGGGCGGTGCGTGCCGCACTCCCAATTGACCGCCTCTGCCCCAACAGTATGAAATCACCTTCGCGGGCGGCGGCCGGGTGACCCCGGCGGGACGGAGCGAAACTACGTTTCGCTAAGGCTGTGTCGGCCCAATCTGCGGATGGGGTAGAGGCGGCCTGTTGGGTAGACCCGGCCAATTGTGAGTGCGACACGCACCGTTTATTCCGAGAGGCAACGCAACAGAAAACCGTTGGCACGAGGATTCGCGCTGCGGAACTTGAGCACTGTCGTGTGGAATGCTAAACTCATGGCGCTGGTGTCGCTAAACGCGGTCGACCAGTTAAATCCATAGAAACCGACGACCATCAGTGTTCCATTATGTTGATTGTGTCCCGCGTCGCGGAAGCCCGCGGCGGGGTGAAAAGGGTGATTCGGGGGGGGGGGAGAACTCGACCGAAACCTCTTCGCGAGTGTTCGATTTACAAAAATTTCCACGCGCGACAAAAACGAAAAAACAGGTTTCCCGCCCGGATGAGGCGGGTTCGGGGAATTATTCCTATCTTTGGTAGTTCGATTCGCGGGCAGTGGGGCCGGTGTGGAGGGAAAAGTGACTGCGAATCAGTGGGTTAATGTTATCAATCAAGTAATTCTATGGGTGTTACAGCCAGTTTGCTGAAGCTCTTCTTCGGCAGCAAAGCAGACAAAGACAGAAAGACCATTCAGCCGTATGTGGACCGGATTCTGGCGGTCTATCCACAGATTCAGCAGCTGTCGGACGATGAGCTCAGGGAGCGGGTGACGGCGCTGAAGGCGGTGATCCGGGAGCGGATTGCGGAGGATGAGAAGAGAATCGCGGAGCTCAAGGCGAGGATGGAGGAGACGGAGGTCGAGATCGGAGAGAAAGAGCAGATCGGAACGGAGATCGACCGGCTCAAAAAACAGGTCAATGAGGCGATCGAACGGGTGCTGGACGAGATTCTGCCGGAGGTCTTCGCGATCGTGAAGGATACGGCGCGGCGGTTTGCGCAGGCACCGGAGGGGACCATTACGGTCACGGCGACGGAGGCCGACAGGGAACTCGCTGCCAAAGGACGGGATTTCATCACGATCGAGGGCGATAAGGCGGTGTACCGCAACCGTTGGACGGCGGGCGGGACGGAGGTCACGTGGGATATGGTGCACTATGATGTTCAGCTGTTCGGCGGGGTGGCGCTCCACAAGGGCAATGTGGCCGAAATGGCGACGGGCGAGGGGAAGACGCTGGTGGCGACGCTGCCGGTATTCCTCAATGCGATGGCGGGCAAGGGGGTGCATGTGGTGACGGTCAACGACTATCTGGCCCGGCGCGACTCGGAGTGGATGGGGCCGATCTATGAGTTCCACGGGCTCACGGTGGACTGCATCGACAAGCATCAGCCCAATTCGGATGCACGGCGGGCGGCGTATAACTGCGATATCACGTTCGGGACCAATAACGAGTTCGGGTTCGACTACCTGAGGGACAATATGGCGATCGAACCGGGGGATTTGGTGCAGCGGGAACACCACTATGCGATTGTCGACGAGGTGGACTCGGTGCTGATCGACGACGCCCGGACGCCGCTCATCATATCGGGGCCGGTGCCGAGGGGAGAGGATCAGCTGTTCGAGGAGTACAGGGGACAGGTCGAGGCACTCTACGGGTTGCAGAGGAATCTCTGCACGTCGCTCCTGGCGGAGGCCAAGAAGGCGGCGGCTGAGGGGGACGAGCAGAAGGCGGGGATGCTCTTGCTGAGGGTGCACAAGGGGCTGCCGAAGTACAAGCCGCTCATCAAGTTCCTCTCGGAGCCGGGGATGAAGGCGCTGATGCAGAAGACCGAAAACTTCTACATGCAGGACAACAGCAAGAGGATGCATGAGGTGACGGACGACCTCTACTTCATTATCGACGAGAAGCTCCACAGCGTCGAGCTGACGGACAAGGGGCATGACGCGTTGTCGGGGAATATCAACGACAAGCGCTTCTTCATCCTGCCGGATATCGGGAGCGAGATCGCGACGCTGGAGCGGAAGGACATGACGGTCGAGGAGCGGATGGAGGCGAAGGACAAGCTGCTGTCGGAATATGCGCTCAAGTCGGAACGGGTGCACACGGTGCATCAGTTGTTGAAGGCTTATGCGCTCTTCGAAAAGGATACGGAGTATGTGGTGATGGACAACAAGGTGAAGATTGTGGACGAGCAGACGGGGCGTATTCTGGACGGGCGGAGGTATTCGGACGGTTTGCACCAGGCGATCGAGGCGAAGGAGCGGGTCAAGGTGGAGGCGGCGACGCAGACGTTCGCGACGATTACGCTTCAGAACTATTTCAGGATGTACCACAAGCTCAGCGGGATGACGGGGACGGCGGAGACGGAGGCGTCGGAATTGTGGAATATCTACAAGCTGGATGTGATTGTGATTCCGACCAACCGGCCGGTGGTGAGGAAGGATTATCAGGACTTGATCTACAAGACGAAGCGCGAGAAGTATGCGGCGGTGATCGAGGAGATCGTCAAACTGGTCGGGGAGGGGCGTCCGGTGCTGGTGGGGACGACGAGCGTCGAGATTTCGGAGTTGTTGTCCAAGATGCTCAAACTGAGGGGGATAAAACACAATGTGCTGAATGCCAAGCAGCACCAGTTGGAGGCGCAGATCGTGGCGGAGGCGGGACGTGCGGGACAGGTGACGATCGCTACGAACATGGCGGGGCGTGGGACGGACATCAAGCTCACGGCTGAGGTGAAGGATGCGGGGGGGCTGGCGATTATCGGGACGGAGCGGCACGAGTCGAGGCGGGTGGACAGGCAGTTGAGGGGGCGTGCCGGACGGCAGGGGGACCCGGGGAGCTCGCAGTTCTTCGTCTCGCTGGAGGACGACCTGATGCGGCTGTTCGGTTCGGAACGCATTGCTCGGCTGATGGATACGATGGGGCTGAAGGAAGGGGAGGTGATTCAGGCGGGGATGATGAGCCGCGCGATCGAACGGGCGCAAAAGAAGGTCGAGGAGAACAACTTCGGTATCCGGAAACGGCTGTTGGAGTACGACGACGTGATGAATTCGCAGCGGGAGGTGATCTATACGCGGCGGCACAATGCGGTCTTCGGCGAACGGATCGAGGTGGATATCAACAACATGATGACGGATTTCGCGGAGACGTTCGTGGAAAATTACAGGGGGCTGCCGTTCGATGAGTTCAAGGTGGAGCTGATCCGCCAGATCTCGATCGAGCCGTCGCTCTCGGAGGAGGAATATAACGACCTGAAGGATCAGCAGGTGGCGGAGATGATTCTGGGCGATATGCGGAGTGCGCTCAAGCGGCGGGCGACGCAGATCGCACAACAGGCGTTCCCGGTGCTGGAGGCGATCTACAAGGAGCAGGGGGATAAGTTCGAAAACATCTCGGTGCCGCTGACGGACGGGAAACGCGGGTTGAATGTGCCGGTGAACTTCAAACGGGCGATCGAGTCGCGCGGGTTGGAGATTCACAAGGCGTTCAGCCGGGTGATGATGCTCATCACGATTGACGACGACTGGAAGGAGCACTTGCGGGATATGGACGACCTGAAGCAGTCGGTGCAGAATGCGGCGTATGAACAGAAGGATCCGCTGTTGATCTACAAGTTCGAGTCGTTCGAGCTGTTCCGACGGATGATCGAGAAGATCAACCGGGAGGTGATCTCGATGTTGCTGAAGGTCTATCTGCCGGTGGGGCCGGCTTCTGCTCAGGACGGGGAGGGGCGTGCGGTGCCTCAGGCGCAGCCGCAACAGGCGGTGCCGCAGCGGAATCGGCCGGATATGAGCCGGATGAGGATGTCTCGCAACGAGGGGCCGGTGCCGCCGGGGGCGGCTGCTCCGGCCAAGGCGGAAAAACGGGTGGGACGAAATGATCCGTGTCCGTGCGGCAGTGGGAAAAAGTACAAGAATTGTCACGGGGCGATGTAGCTTCTGTGTTGTAGCTTTATATATGGAGAAGCCCTCCGGCCGCATAGTGGCCGGAGGGCTTCTCTTTTTTGTCGGAAAGATGGAGTGGCTGGAAGTTTTGTGGGGCGCGGGCTTCGCCGGAGATAGGGTGACAGCCTCGGCTTAAATCGGCAATCTCTATCCCAATTTTGCTGCGGCTGTGTCGGCCCAATTGGGTAGAGATTACTATTTGGGGGTAGACACGGCCAGTAGAACACCCTGTGGGTGCGAGCGGCACCGTTTATTCCGAGAGGCAACGCAACTGAAGACCGTGGCCGTGGCCGTACACGCTACTGGGATGGAGGTACTGCGTGTCGAAACCCAGGAATACGCCAGAGGTATCGCTGATGGTGGACGACCAGCTGTAGCCGTAGTAGCCGCCACCACCCGATGTGCCCGAGGCGTTGCCGCGGTAGCCCGGGGCGATACCCCGTTTATTCCGAGAGGCAACGCAACTGAAAACCGTAGACGCGGTTGTGCGCGCTGCTGGGATTGAGCCACGTCATACCGAAACCCACGTGCATGCCATCGGTACCGCAGACCGTCGAAGACCAGCTGTAACCGTTGCTGCCGACGCCGTCCAGCGCGCTCGTATCCCGATGGCGATAGCCCGGGGCGGGAACGCTTGTATAGGATAAAGGCTGCCCGGTTTGGGTGCCGAGCGGCACCCGTTTATTCCGAGAGGCAACGCAACTGAAAACCGTAGGCGCGACCGTCCGAGCTGCTCGGATAGAGTCCGGCCATGCCGAAATTTAATTTCATGCCGTAGAGACCGCTGACGGTGGATGCCCAACTGTAACTCTCGCGACCGATGGCGGAAAGCATGCCCGAGTTAACACCGCGGAAGCCCGGGGCGGGCGACTCCTAACTGTTCACACGAAAGGCGCGGAGGACGCCTTTCACGCGCTTGAGCTTGTGGATCACCATGTCGACGGTCTGGGTGCCTTTCACTTCGATCGAAAGCTGGCCCTGCATCATCCCGCGCTGGAGACCGAACGACAGGGAGCGGATGTTGAGCTTCAGTTCCTGGGAGACTAGATCGGTGATGCGGCCTGCGAGGCCCGGTACGTCGTCGCCGGTGATCCGGATGGTCGCCAGAAAGGCGCCGTTCGAGGTCGTCTCGCGCCAACGCGCGCTCAGCACCCGGTAGGGATACTCTTCCCGTAGCCGCTTGGCGTTCGGACAGTCGGTGCGGTGGATGGTGATACCGCTGTGGACGGTCACGAAACCGAAGATCGGGTCGCCCAGAATCGGATGGCAGCAGCCGCCTAACTTGTACTCCACGTCGCGCAGGGTCTCGTCGATCACCAGGCAGTCGTCGCTCCGGTCGTTGCTGTCGCCGGAAGAATCGCTCTTGGCGCGGCGGGGCTGGATCTCCGGCGCGGGAAGTGCTCCGGAGGCGGCTTCGGTCAGAAGCTCTTTCACTTCGCCCATCGGAACGCGCTGTTCCGAGATCAGGGCGTAGACTTCGAAGCCGGTCTTGATTTTGTAGTATTTCGAGAGGGCGGTCACGGCCTCTTCGATGGTCAGGGGCAGTTTCCAGTTTTTGACTTTCCGTTCGAGCTCTTCCCGGCCCAGCTGGGCGCTCCGGGCCTGGTCGTCGCGCAGGATCTGCTTGATCTTGGCGCGGGCTTTCGAGGTCACGGCGATGTCGAGCCAGCCGGCGCGGGGACGCTGGTTCCGGGAGGTGACGATCTCGACGACGTCGCCGTTCCGCAGACGCTCGCGCATCGATACGTTCCGGCCGTTGATCCGGCCGCCGGTGCAACTCGTGCCGAGGTTGGAGTGGATGTCGAAGGCGAAGTCCAGCACGGTGGCGCCGTCGCGCAGTTTACGCAGGTCGCCGGTCGGGGTGAAGACGAAGACTTCGTTGCTGCTCTGGGCGAGGTCGAAGCGCTCTTCGATGGTCTCGGCGGCTTCGGTGGTCTCGACGATCTCGCGCAGGCGGGCGAGCCACTGTTCGCTCCCGAGCCCTCCGCCGCCGACGCCTTTGTAGCGCCAGTGGGCGGCGACGCCGCGTTCGGCCACTTCGTCCATCCGCCGGGTGCGGATCTGGACTTCGACCCACCGGCCCTGGGGGGTCACGACGGTGGTGTGGAGCGATTCGTAGCCGTTGGATTTCGGAATCGAGATCCAGTCGCGCATCCGGTCGGGGTTGGGGGTGTAGAAGTCGGTCACGACGGAATATACCGACCAGCACTGCATCTTCTCCTGGTCGGGGGGGCAGTCGATGATGATCCGGATGGCGAACAGGTCGTAGACCTCTTCGAAGGGGACGCGCTGTTTCCGCATCTTCCGCCAGATGGAGTAGACGGATTTGGTGCGGCTCTTGAGTTTGTAGCGGATGCCGAGGGCGTGGAGGCGCTCTTCGACGGGGCGGACGAAGGAGGCGATGAAGGCTTGCCGGGCGGCGTCGCTTTCGCTGAGCTTGCGCACGATGTGCCCGTATTCTTTGGGTTCGAGGTATTTCAGGGAGAGATCTTCCATCTCGGACTTGATGCCGTAGAGGCCGAGCTTGTGGGCGAGCTGGGAGTAGAGGTTCAGGGTCTCCCAGGCTTTCTTGTTTCGTTTGAGCTCGGGGAAGCTCTCCAGGGAGCGCATCACTTCGAGCCGGTCGGCCATCTTGATCAGGATCACGCGCGGGTCGGTGGAGTAGGAGACGATCAGCTCGCGGAAGTTGTCGGCCTGGAGGGTCGAGGTCTTGGGGTCGACGGCGGAGATCTGGTTGAGGCCCCGGAGGATGCCGGCGCATTCGGAGCCGTGCTGCCGCACGATCTCGTCGGGGGTCATCCGGCCGAGCCGGGCGACGTCGTGCAGCAGGGTCGATACCACGGAGTTCCGGCCGAGGCCGATCTCTTCGGCGACGATCCGGGCGGTGAGGATGCTGTGGAAGACGAAGGGGGTGCCGTCGTAACGTTTCAGGTCGCTCAGGCTGCGGACGGCGGTGCGCAGGGCGAGCCGGATTTCGTCGAAGGAGGGGCCGCTGAAGCTGGAGCGGATATAGGTCAGAAAGTCGCGGTAGAGGTTCATGGGGCGGGTGGGGTATATATTTCGGGAATTTCGTAACTTGCACTCAAATTTACGACTTAATTCGGTGCGAAGGATGAAATCCGGTCTTTTTTTCTCGCTCCTCGGCCTGTCGGCGGCGTCGGCGGCTGCGGCCGGAACGGGGCGCACGGGGGGTAGGGAGTCGGGCGAAAAACCCAATATATTGCTCTTCCTGGTCGATGACATGGGGTGGCAGGATACGTCGGTGCCGTTCTGGCACGATACCACGGAGCTCAACCGGAGGTATCGCACGCCTCAGATGGAGCGGATGGTGCGGAATGCGCTGAAGTTCACCAATGCCTATGCGGCGGCGGTCAGTTCGCCGTCGAGGGTCAGCCTCATGACGGGGATGAATCCGGCGGCGCATCGGGTCACGAACTGGACGCTGCGCAAGGATCGGGGGCCGGATCCGGAGAGCCCGCTGCTGAGGTGGCCGGAGTGGAATGTCAACGGAATCGCGGCTGTGCCGGGGGTGCCGCGGACGACGTATGTGACGCCGCTGCCGGAGCTGTTGCGGAGGGAGGGCTACCGGACGATTATCGTGGGAAAGGCGCATTTCGGGGCGATGGAGACGCCGGGGGCGGATCCGCTGACGCTGGGGTTCGAGGCGAATGTGGCGGGGCATGCGGCGGGGGGGCTGGCGTCGTATCTGGGCGAGAACAATTTCGGAAACAGGCCGGGGGCGGAGGTGCAGCTGCCGTTCGCGGTGCCGGGGCTGGAGAAGTACTGGGGGCAGGATATCTTCGTGACGGAGGCGCTGACGATCGAGGCGAAAAAACAGATCGATACGGCGGTGATGCAGGGAAGGCCGTTTTTCCTCTATATGAGCCACTATGCGGTGCATGTGCCGCTGGATCGGGACATGCGGTTCTATGCGAAGTATGCGGAGGCGGGACTCGATCCGAGGGAGGCGGCGTATGCGGCGCTGGTCGAGGGGATGGACAAGAGTCTGGGGGATTTGCGTGACTATCTGAGGGAAAAGGGGATTGATCGGAATACGGTGGTCATCTTCTTTTCGGACAACGGGGGGCTTTCGGCGGTGGGACGCGGGGGAAGGCCGGGGACGCACAATTTCCCGCTCCGAAGCGGTAAGGGCTCGGCGATGGAGGGGGGAACGAGGGTGCCGATGATGGTCGAGTGGCCTGGGGTCACGGAGGGGGGGACGAATTGTCAGGTGCCGGTGGCGGTCTACGACCTGATGCCGACGGTGGTCGAGATGGCGGGGGGAGGCAAACTCAAAACGGTGCAGCGGGTCGACGGGCAGAGCATCGTGCCGATCCTGCGGGGGGATGCGGCGATGGGGCGGAAACGGCCGCTGGTGTGGCATTTCCCGAACATGTGGGATGCGGAGGGGGACGGGATCGCGCCGCACAGCTCGATCCGGATCGGGGAGTGGAAGCTGATCTATTTCTATGACACGGAGCGGACGGCGCTGTTCAACCTCCGGGAGGATATCTTCGAAAAGATCGACCATGCGGAGAATCCGAGGCAGGAGAAGCGGCGCGAACGGATGGCGAGGCGGCTGACGAAGGAGTTGAAGCGGATGGAGGCGCAGGTGCCGTGGAATCGCTCGCGGAACGAGTGGTGTGCGTGGCCGGACGGGTCGCCGTACCGGAGCCGGCGGGACGGGGAGTGATGGCCGGTGCCGTTCGGCACTCGAAGGTTGGCTGGGTCTACGCCTATTTTCTGTCCGCGCGCCTTTGGGAAATCTTGTCAAAACGTGCCGGCACATTTTGACGATTTCCTCTTTAAGGCGTGGCGCGCGTTTGCTTTGAAGTAATAAAGGCCGCCCGCCGTGGCGCGAACGCGTCCGCCGGGCGGGCGGTGCGTGCCGCACTCCCAATGGGCCGCCTTTGTCCAATTCTCTTCCGTGTGCCTTAGGCTACGCAGGGCTTATGTCTGTGTACGCGCATTGAGGAACGCAATTTTTAAGAATGCAAAAATCAAACAGATGGAGACATTGTATGATATTGTCGAGCCGATCGAGGCGTTTGCGCCGGTGGCCTGGCAGGAGGAGTGGGACAATGCGGGATGGCAGGTGGCGCCGACCGAGCCGAAGACGACGCCTTGCTCGGGGGTGATGGCGGCGTTCGACCTGACGGAGGAGGTGCTCCGGCAGGCGGTCGATGCCGGATGCAATCTGGTGGTCTGCCACCACCCGCTCTTCTTCAGGGGCGTGAAACGGCTGGTCGGGGCGACGGTACAGGAACGGATCGCGGCGGAGGCGATCCGAAGCGGGGTGGCGGTCTATGCGGCCCACACCAACCTCGATGTGGCGCCGGGAGGGGTCAGCGGACGGCTCGCCGAACGATTGGGCCTGAGGGAAGTGGAGGTGCTGGCGCCGCGCGAAAACGGGGTGCTGAAGCTCGTCTTTTATACACCGGAGGCCTATGTCGAACGGGTGCGCGAGGCGGTGTGGGAGGCGGGGGCCGGCTGCATCGGGCGATATGAGGCGTGCAGTTTCAATGCGGGCGGGACGGGGACGTTCCGGGCGGCGTCGACGGAGTGCCGGCCGTTCGTCGGAAGGGTGGGAGAGCTCTGCGAGGAACGGGAGGTCAGAACGGAAACGGTGGTGCCGAGAGAGCTGGCGCGGCGTGTGGTGGAGGCGCTGCGGAGGGCGCATCCGTATGAGGAGCCGGCCTATGACCTGATGCCGACGGAGGTGCCGGATCGGAGAATCGGGCTGGGGTGTGTCGGAGAGCTGCCGGAGGAGTTGCCGATGGCTGAGTTTCTGGAGCGGACGGCGCGGACGATAGGGGCGAGCTGTTTGAAACACAGCCCGATAGCCTCCGAAATGGTGCGAAGGGTGGCGGTGTGCGGGGGAAGCGGGGCGGAGTTCATCCCGGCGGCGATGGCGCAGGGGGCGCAGGTCTACCTCACGGCGGACTTGAAATACCATGACTTTCAGCAGGCGGAAGGGCGAATCACGCTGGTCGACGGGGGGCATTTCGAAACGGAACGACAGGCGGTCGATCTTTTTTGTGAACTCATATCGAAAAAATTCCCTAATTTTGCAGTTCGGCGGGCGGAAGAGACCGGAGCGGCCGGATATTTTTTCGACGGACGATAGGTTCCTCCTGCCTCGGAATCTCGGTGCATATAATCAGATAGTTACACATACCACCCACATGGCTACCAAAACCAAAAACGTTGCCGAAGAGTTGTCGACCGAAGAGAAAATCGGTGTCCTCTATGCGCTCCAGCAGATCGATTCCAAAATGGACAGCATCAATCACATCAAGGGAGAACTGCCTTTCGAGGTGCAGGACCTGGAGGATGTGATCGGAGGGCTCGAAACGCGTATCGGTACTTACGGAGAACAGGCGGATGAACTGAGCAGGGAGGTCAAAACCAAAAAAGAGGAGATCGAACAGGCGAAGGCACTCATCAAAAAATACGAGGCCCAGCAGGATGATGTGAGGAATAACCGCGAGTTCGACTCGCTCTCGAAGGAGATCGAGTATCAGAAACTCGAAATCGAACTGGCTGAGAAACGCATCAAGGAGTTCAATGCCGAGATCAAAAACAAGAAAAAACAGATAGAGGATACGAAAGCGCTCCTGGAGGATCGAAAAATCGATCTTGACGCCAAACGGGCCGAGCTGGAGGGGATCGAACAGGAGACGGCGAAGGAGCTGGCGGAGCTCGGGAAACAGGCGGCGGAGGCGAGGGGAAAGATCGACGAACGGCTGTTGTCGGCTTACGACCGGATTCGGAAAAATGTCCGGAACGGCTTGGCGGTGGTGACGGTCAAACGCGATGCGTGCGGGGGGTGCTTCAACCGGATTCCGCCGCAGAGGCAGCTGGATATCCGGATGAGCAAGAAGATCATCGTCTGCGAGTATTGCGGGCGGATTCTGGTCTCGGACTTGCTGGACGGGGAGCAGAAATAATCCCTTGAATCGGACGATATGGCGCGCGAACTGACAAAATGTCGGTTTGCGCGCTTTTGGTATAGGGTTTGCCCCCTGCCGACAGGGGGATTTGGCGGATTGCGATTTTTTTCGTACCTTGCTTTCGAACCGAAAGGATTTTTGCCACTGAATTACGTAAATACCAAGTTGCCTATCGATTGAAATCTACTCTAATCCATACGTATTAAACGAGTAGAAACCATGAAAACCGAAATCAGAAACGACTGGGAACAACGGTTGCTCCGGTCGTTCATCGATGGCGACGAGTCGGCGATTGATACCCTGATCGATGGTTATCGACAAAAGGTATATAACTATATTCTCATGTTGGTCAAGGATCGCCAGACGGCGGACGACCTCTGTCAGGAGACCTTTATCAAGGTGATCGGGAGCCTCAGGGGAGGAAAGTATGCCGAAAACGGAAAATTCATTTCCTGGGTGTTGCGGATCGCTCACAATCAGGTGATCGACTTCTTCCGCGGGGGACGGAAACCGACGCATGTCACGAACGAGGATGCGGGGTATGATGTGTTGAACAACAAAGAGTTGGCCGATCCGACGGTCGAGGATCGCATGATCCGCGACCAGATGGAGGAGGATGTCCGGAAGCTGATCGACCGATTGCCGGAGGAGCAGCGGGAGGTGGTGGTGTTGAGGCACTATTTCGACCTCAGTTTCAAGGAGATCGCCCAGCAGACGGGGGTGAGCATCAATACGGCGTTGGGGAGGATGCGGTATGCGTTGATCAACCTGCGCAAGCTGGTGGATGAGAGGCGGTTGGCGTTTGCTTGAGGAAAATATTCTTGGGGCCTCGGCCTCTCCGCTTCATGCGGAGGGGCCGAGGCTTTTTTGATGTTCGTGGGGTATGGAAAGATTTGGGCGGAGGCTGCCGCAGCGAAACGCAGTTTCGCCTGTCCACGGGACGTGGGGCCTGCCCGGCCCGAGGCCAGTCGAAGCTCGACGCGCGCCACGCCTTGGTAAATCTTGTCAAAACGCACAGGTGCATTTTGAACGATTTCCCTATTAAGGCGACGGCGCGCGGTGCCTTCAGGCACTCCGACAGGGCCGCCTCTACCCCAACCGGATGGAACTGCCCTTCCGCGGGCGGCGTCCGGCTAATAAGGCAGAGAGAACCCCAATAAAACGCCCGGTGGGCGCCCCGGCGGGACGGAGCGATGCTTACGCATCGCTAAGGCAGCCTCGGCCCCGTTTATTCCGAGAGGCAACGCAACTGAAAACTATAGGCACGGTAGTACGCGCTGTGGGGACTGAGCCATGTCATGTGAAAATCCAAGCACATGCTACTGGTATCACCGATCGTCGAGGACCAGCTGTAACCGTAATGGCCGACGCGCACCGGATCACCTGAATATGAATGGCGGAGGCCCGGGGCGGGGACGCGGGGTTTTCTCGTTTTTATTTCGTATCTTGCGAAACCTTAAAAACTTAAACGAAGCTCGGAAAATGGCTCAGGATCAATTCGTAAACAGACATATCGGAAACGCAAACCAGGAGGTCGAACAGATGCTCGGAGTGATCGGCGTCGGGTCGGTCGGGGAACTTATCGATCAGGTCGTCCCGCCGCAGATTCAGCTGCCGAAACCGCTCGAACTCGACCCGCCGATGAGCGAATATGAGTTTGCCGCCCATATCCGGGAGCTCGGGGCGAAAAACAGACCGCTGCGGACGCTCATCGGGATGGGCTATTACGGGACGGCGACGCTGGCGCCGGTGATGAGGAATATTTTCGAAAATCCGGCGTGGTATACCTCCTATACGCCGTATCAGGCCGAAATCTCGCAGGGGCGGCTGGAGGCGCTGCTCAACTTTCAGACCATGGTCAGCTCGCTGACGGGGCTCGAGGTGGCCAACTGCTCGCTGCTGGACGAGGCGACGGCGGCGGCCGAGGCGATGATCATGATGTTCAACCTGAGGGCGCGGGAGGCGGTCAAGGAGGGGCGGAATGTCTTGTTCGTGGACGAAAATATCTTTCCGCAGACGCTCGATGTGCTCCTCACGCGGTCGGAACCGCTGGGAATCGAGCTGGCGGTGGATTCGTTCGAGGAGTATGAGTTCAGCGGGCGGGAGTTCGGGGCGATCGTTCAGTATCCGGGCGCTAATGGGCGGGTGGCGGATTATTCGGCTTTTGCGGCGGCTTGCCATGAGCGGGGGATGCTGGTGACGGCGGTGGCGGATATTTTGGCGCTGGCGCTGCTGAAGTCTCCGGCGGCGTGGGGGGCGGATATTGCGGTGGGTTCGACGCAGCGGTTCGGGATTCCGATGGGATTCGGGGGGCCGCATGCGGGCTATATGGCGACGCGGGATGCTTACAAACGGCAGATGCCGGGCCGGATTATCGGGGTGTCGGTGGACAGGCTGGGGAACAAGGCGCTGCGGATGGCGCTTCAGATGCGGGAGCAGCATATCAAGCGCGAACGGGCGACGTCGAATATCTGTACGGCGCAGGCGCTCCTGGCGACGATGGCGGGGATGTTCGCGGTCTACCACGGGGCGGAGGGGCTGAAACGGATTGCGACCCATGCCCATGCGCATGCCCATGCGGCGGCGGAGCTGCTCAAGGGGATGGGCTATGAGCTGGTTTCGGACTGCTATTTCGATACGATCGAGGTGGCGGCCGATGCGGAAAAGGTGGAGGCGATTGCGGTCAGGATGGGGCTGAATCTCTTTTATCCGGCCAATGACCGGGTGCATATCAGTTTCGACGAGGTCTCCACGCTCGATGAGGTGAATGCTGTTGCTCAGATTTTTGCGGAGGCGGCGGGGAAGGCGGCGCCGGTGGCGAAGACGGTCGAGGAGGGGATTTTCCTGCCGGCGGATTTGCTGCGGGGGGACGAGATTTTGACGGAGGCGGTCTTCCGGAAGTATCGCAATGAAACGGATCTGATGCGCTATATCAAGCGGCTGGAGCGGAGGGATATCTCGCTGGCGGATTCGATGATCTCGCTGGGGTCGTGTACGATGAAGCTCAATTCGGCGGTCTCGATGATGCCGCTCTCGCTGGCGGAGTGGGGCAATGTCCACCCGTTCGTGCCGCTGGACCAGGCGGAGGGGTATATGGAGATGATCCGGGGGCTGGAGCATGACTTGGCGGTGATTACGGGGTTCGAGGCGGTGTCGCTGCAGCCCAATTCGGGAGCGGCGGGAGAATATACGGGGCTGATGGTGATTCGGGCGTACCACCTGAGTCGGGGAGACGGGCAGCGGCGGGTGGCGCTGATTCCGGCGTCGGCGCACGGGACGAATCCGGCGTCGGCGGCGATGGCGGGCATGAGGATCGTGGTGGTGGCGTGCGACGAGCGGGGGAATGTCGATGTGGACGACCTGCGCAAAAAGGCGGAGGAGCATGCGGCGGAGCTGGCTTGTCTGATGATTACGTATCCGTCGACGCACGGCATTTTCGAGGGCAAAATCAAGGAGATAATCGATATTATCCACGAAAACGGCGGGCAGGTCTATTTCGACGGGGCGAACATGAATGCGCTGGTGGGGCTTTCGTCTCCGGGGTTCATCGGGGCGGATGTCTGCCACCTGAACCTGCACAAGACGTTCGCGATTCCGCACGGCGGCGGGGGGCCGGGCGTGGGGCCGATCGGGGTGGCGGCGCATCTGGTGCCGTTCCTGCCCTCTCACTCGATCGTCGCGACGGGGGGGACGGAGGCCATTACGGCGGTCTCGGCGGCGCCGTGGGGGAGTGCGATGGTCGAGGCGATCTCGTACGGATATATCAAAATGATGGGGGCGGAGGGCTTGAAACGGGCGTCGGAGATGGCGATCGTGGCGGCCAATTACATGGCGTGTGCGCTGAAGGGGCATTACGGGATTGTCTACACGGGCGAGACGGGGCGTGTGGGGCATGAGATGATCGTGGATTGCAGGAATTTCCGGGCGGACTATGGGGTCGAGTGCGGGGATATTGCGCGGAGGCTGATGGACTATGGGTTCCACGCGCCGACGCTCTCGTTCCCGGTGCACGACACGCTGATGGTGGAGCCGACGGAGAGCGAGCCGAAGGCGGAGCTGGACAGGTTCCTGGAGGCGTTGATTGCGATTCGCAAGGAGTGCGAGGAGAATGTGGGGGCGGAGGATCATATCGTCAAAAATGCACCGCATACGGCATACGAATGTTGCGGGGCTTCGGACGAATCGGGGTGGACGCACCCGTATTCGCGGCGCGAGGCGGCGTTCCCGTTGCCGTGGGTGCGGGAAAACAAGTTCTGGCCGTATGTCTCGAAGATCGATGCGGGGTATGGCGACCGGAATCTGGTTTGCACGTGTGAGCCGCTGGAGACGTACCGGTAGGAGTGTGGGCGGGCGGATGGCGTTGAGGCTTTCTCGGTGTTGGCCGCGGTGGGCAAATGGTTAGGTTAGCTTCATCTGTGGGTGGGGTAGAGGCTGCCTGTTAGGGTAGACCCGGCCATTTGTGAGTGCGACACGCCCCGTTTATTCCGAGAGGCAACGCAACTGAAAACCGTAGCCACGGCCGTATATGTTGCTGGGATTGAGTCCTGCCGTATAAGAATTCAAGTACAGGCCATAGATACCGCTTGTGGCGAAAGACCAGCTGAATCCACTATTGCCGACATAGCTCAGATCGCCTAACCGTCCATAGTTGCCCGCGTCTCGGAAGCCCGGGGCGGGGAAGGGCAAAGGGAAACTAAAAGCGGGATGAGGATATATCCTCATCCCGCTTTTTGGGTTCTGCCTCGAAGAGTGGGGGCGGGAAACGGTTCGGTTCGCTAAAGAAATGCCGTTACTCCCACTCGATGGTTGCCGGCGGTTTCGACGAAATATCATACACTACGCGATTAATCCCCCGCACTTTATTGATGATGTCGTTCGATACTTTGGCCAGAAGTTCATACGGCAGGTGAACCCAGTCGGCGGTCATCCCGTCGGTCGAGGTCACGGCGCGCAGGGCTACGCAAGACTCGTATGTCCGCTCGTCGCCCATCACGCCGACGCTCTGAACCGGAAGCAGCATCACTCCCGCCTGCCAAACTTTGTCGTACCAGCCGGCATCGCGCAAAGCCTGGATGAAGATGGCGTCGGCTTCCTGCAGAATCCGCACTTTTTCTTTGGTCACTTCACCCAGAATACGAATCCCCAAGCCCGGCCCCGGGAAGGGGTGACGACCGAGCAAAAGTTCCGATAATCCCAATTCCCGTCCGATCCGCCGCACTTCGTCCTTGAAAAGCAACCGCAGCGGTTCCACGATCTTGAGGTTCATCTTCTCCGGCAGCCCTCCCACGTTGTGGTGCGATTTGATGGTCACGCTCGGGCCGTTGACGGATACGGATTCGATGACGTCCGGATAGATGGTGCCTTGGGCCAGCCACCGCACATCCTTTAGCTTCTGTGCCTCGGTGTCGAAGACTTCGATGAAGTCGCGGCCGATGATCTTCCGCTTCTGTTCCGGATCGGTCACCCCTTTCAAATCCCCGAGGAATTTGTCGCCGGCGTCGACGCCGATGACGTTGAGCCCCATGTTCTTATAGGAGTCCAGCACGCTGGAGAATTCGTCTTTCCGCAGGAGGCCCATGTCGACGAAGATACAGGTCAGATTGGCGCCGATGGCTTTGTGCAGCAATACGGCGGCCACGGAGGAGTCCACGCCGCCCGAAAGCCCCAGTACGACTTTGTCGTTCCCTAATTTGGCCTGCAATTCGCGGACGGTGGTCTCGATATACGATGCGGGTGTCCAATCCTGTCTGCACCCGCAGATGTCGACGACGAAGTGTTTCAGCAGCTGAAGTCCTTCGGTGGAGTGGTAGACTTCGGGGTGAAACTGTATCCCCCAAGTCTGCTCTCCCGCGATATGGAAGGCGGCGACCCGCACATCCTCGGTGCTGGCGATGATTTCGCAGCCGGTCGGCTCTTTGACAATCGTATCGCCGTGGGACATCCATACTTGCGTTTGTGCACTGAGCGAAGCGATAAGCGGGTCTGTGCCTCGTACTTTCGAGAGCATGGCGCGGCCGTACTCTCTGCTATTCGACGGTGCGACTTCGCCGCCGAAATGATGGGCCAGATATTGCGCTCCGTAGCAAACTCCGAGCAGGGGCAAATGTCCTTTAATCCCGCTGAGGTCGATCTGCGGGGCCTCCGTGTCGCGCACGGAGAAAGGACTGCCCGACAGGATCACGCCTTTCACGGAGGGATCGAGCGCCGGATAGTGGTTGTACGGATGTATCTCGCAGTAGACGTTCAGCTCGCGTACCCGTCTGGCTATCAGCTGGGTGTACTGCGATCCGAAGTCGAGGATCAGAATTTTTTCCTGCATAGACGAACGTGATGTTAGATGGATACAAATTTACAGCTTTCGGCGGAATTTCCCACTATGCATGCGGACTAAAGCCGGGTGAGGCGCAGGGAATGGTCTTTCTCGATGGTCAGGGTGAGGCCGTCGTGGCCCAAAATGGTTTCGGGAAACTCGCTCCGGGCTTCGTCCTGCAGGGGTTCGAGGCTCTTATAACGGGCGGAGTAGTGGCCGAGCAGCAGATGCCGGACGTTCGCTCTGCGGGCGATCCGTGCGGCCTGAAGGGCGGTGGAGTGGCCGGTCTTCTCGGCGAGGGCTTTGTCCTGGTGAAGGTAGGTGGATTCGTGGTAGAGCAGATCCACGCCTTCGACGAGGGTGGCGACTTTGCCGGAGGGGGTGGTGTCGCTGCAATAGGCGTAGCTCCGCGGTGCGTAGGGCCGGTAGGTGGCTTCCCGGGCGGTCAGGGGGGCGCCGGTGGCTAAGAGGGTGTCCCGGCCTTGTTTCAAGGCGGCGATCTGGGCGGGGTTCAGTCCGTATCCTTCGACGAGGTGTTTGTATACGTTCAAACCGGGCTCTCGCTCGCGGAAGAGGTAGCCGCAGCAGGGCACGCGGTGGCGCAGGGGAAGGCTGGAGACGCTGAACACGCGGTTCGACCACACGTCGGTGTTCTGTCTGGTGTCCACTTCTTTGATTTCCAACGGATAAGGCAGCTCGACTCCAAAAAATCCGAGGTGGCTCCGTAGCATCTCGCCGAATGGATGCGGGGCGATGATCTCCAGCCGCCGTGTCCGCCCCATCATGCTCATGGTGGAGAGCAGGCCGAAAATCCCGTAAACGTGGTCGCCGTGCAGATGAGAGATGAAAATCACGTTGATCTTCAGTGGATTAATCCCGCACCGCAGGAGCTGGTATTGTGTCCCTTCGCCGCAGTCGATCAAAAAAAACTGCTCATGTACGTTCAGTACATGAGCAGTGTGGTGCCTGGTGGCGGTCGGTCGGGCCGAACTGCATCCCAGTATGGTCACTCGAAAGGTCATAACTCGATTGTTTATAACTATTCTTTGGCTACCGGATGGAACTGTTCTCTTTGTGAACAAAGAGAACCAGAAAAACTTTAGAGGATGCTCACGCATCCTAAAGCTGCCGGTGGCCCAACTCCCGGACTATTCGTCGGGCTGTGGTTTTCCGGCGTGGGCGCATTAGGGTAGACACCGCATTATATGCGCCCGCCGAAAAATCCAGCCCGACAGACCTGAGAAGATTGAGGACTGCGGAGCGTAAGGCGTAGCGTAGCTAACTAAAAGTCTTTTGGGTACCTTTTGCCCGAAGGCTTCCTCGCGCTAACTCGGCATAGCCCGCAAGCGGTCTCTGCTCGCGTAACGCCGCTCGGTTCTTCAGAAAAGGTACGGTTCCATACAGTACAAAGAACGGTTATAAGAAATTAGTTTTTGCCTTCGAGCTGAGCTTTGAGTTCAGCGAGTCCCGAGATATCTCCCAGCGTGGTTTTTTCCATCGAAGAGGAGAGCTTCTTCACAGCTTCCTGAGTCGAAGCCTCTTTCACGGCATCTTCTTTGCCTTTGGCTTCTTCGAAGGTGCGGGTGTGGGAGAGGATCAGCTTCCGGTTGTTCTTGCCGAATTCGAGGACGCGGAATTCCAGGGTTTCGCCTGCTTTGGCGGTCGTCCCGTCGGCTTTGACCAGCCCGCGGCTCGGTGCGAAGCCTTCGCCACCTTCGTTCAAGGTGACTACGGCGCCTTTGTCGTTGATTTCGGCGATCGTACCGGTGTGGATGGTGTCGGGTTTATAGATGGTTTCGTAAACGTCCCACGGGTTTTCTTCCAACTGTTTGTGACCGAGGCTCAAACGACGGTTTTCTTTGTCGATTTCCAGCACTTGTACGTCGATCATGGAGTCGATCTGGGTGAATTCCGAGGGGTGTTTGATTTTCTTGGTCCAGCTGAGGTCGCTGATGTGGATCAGGCCGTCGACGCCTTCCTGGATTTCGACGAAGACGCCGAAGTTGGTGAAGTTGCGTACGCGTGCCTGATGACGGGAACCGACCGGATATTTGGTCTCGATGTTTTCCCACGGGTCGGGGGTCAGCTGTTTGATACCCAGCGACATTTTGTGGTCGTCGCGGTCGAGGGTCAGGATGACTGCTTCGACTTCGTCGCCGACTTTCATGAAGTCTTGGGCGGAGCGCAGGTGCTGGGACCAGCTCATTTCGGAGACGTGGATCAGGCCTTCGACGCCCGGGGCAATCTCGATGAATGCGCCGTAGTCAGCCATCACGACGACTTTACCTTTAACCTTGTCGCCGACTTTCATCTCTGCGGCCAAGGCGTCCCACGGATGCGGGGTGAGCTGTTTCAAGCCGAGGGCGATGCGTTTTTTGGCGTCGTCGAAGTCGAGGATGACGACGTTGAGTTTCTGGTCGAGTTGTACGATCTCTTCCGGATGATTCACGCGGCCCCACGACAGGTCGGTGATGTGGATCAACCCGTCTACGCCGCCGAGGTCGATGAACACCCCGTAGGAGGTGATGTTCTTAACGGTACCTTCGAGGATCTGGCCTTTTTCGAGTTTGCCGATGATGTCTTTTTTCTGCTGTTCGAGTTCGGCTTCGATGAGGGCTTTGTGCGATACGACGACGTTGCGGAATTCCTGGTTGATCTTGACGACTTTGAATTCCATGGTCTTGTCGACGTAGATATCGTAATCGCGAATGGGTTTCACGTCGATCTGGGAGCCGGGCAGGAAGGCTTCGATGCCGAAGACGTCGACGATCATACCGCCTTTGGTGCGGCATTTGATATAGCCCTTGATGATTTCGTCTTTTTCGAGGGCTTCGTTGACGCGATCCCACGAACGGAGTTGCCGTGCTTTTTTGTGCGACAGGGCGAGCTGGCCTTTCTTGTCTTCGGCGGATTCGACGTAGACTTCCACTTTGTCGCCGACTTTGAGGTCGGGGTTGTAGCGGAATTCGCTGCTGGAGATCACGCCTTCGGATTTGAAGCCGATGTTGACGAGCACTTCGCGTTTGTCGATGGCGGTCACGGTACCTTCCATCACTTCGCCGGTCTGGATGTTCGACAGGGTCTGGTCGTACTCTTTGGCGATCTGTTCTTTGCTGGCGCCGCCGTAGAGGCCGGCTTCGGTTTCGAAGGCGTCCCAGTTGAACGATTCCACGGGTACCGAGGCGTTCGAGATTTTCGCGGATTTGGTTTCTTCTGCGTTTGTCATTGTTTTGTTTGTGTTTGAAACTAAACGGGTTAGACTTTATGTATTGACGCCTTTCGGTTTCCTCTCCGGGGAGGGGGCCGAAAGGCGTCGCAAAGATACGAATATTTTCAGTTATTCCTAATGGCTCTGGGGGCTGATTGTTGGCGGGGGGGTGGTGCCTGTGTGGGAGATGTCCCCGCCCCGGGCATTCGCGACTGTGGCTACTATAGACAATTAGGCGCATTGGGTGGCGTCGGCTTCGGCGGTTCCAGCTGGTCTTCGGCGCTCAACGACACCAGTGGCGTGAACTTGGATTTCAATTCGCAAGCCCTTAATCCCAGCAATGCGAGCTACCGTGGCTACAGTTTTCAGTTGCGTTGCCTCTCGGAATAAACGGAAACAGCCCCGCCCCGGGCTTCCGCTACTACACCTCGGGCGAGCCGGGCGGCGTCGGCACCTACGGCTATAGCTGGTCGTCCTCGTCCGACAATTCGGGCGACCACTACCGTGGCATGTACTTGATTTTCTCCGTGGCGACCCTCAATCCCAGCAACGCAAGCTTCCGTGGCCACGGTCTTCAGTTGCGTTGCCTCTCGGAATAAACGGGGCGAAAAGCACTTGAAAGATGGCAATCTCAACCCAAAAGCGGGCCGGCGCCAGCGGGGGCCAAACGAGCACCGCGAAGTTGCGGCCCTACGCCGGGGGTGGCTCCGGCCCGCGCGGCTCTGCGAACCGCAAGAACTCAGCCCATTCACCACTTAAATCTTGCAAGTTCGTCCTCAGCGTGCCCCCTTCGCGCCGCTAATGCGTCGCCCTTGCCGAGGACGGCGATTCCGAGAGGAATCGCGCTATTCGCTCTCGGCCCAAAGCCAGCCCAAAGAACAGTCCAGTGCTCCGCCCCGTGTCCGCCTCACTGCGGCTCCGCTTTCGCTCCGCCACTTTTTTTCGCGCCCCGTTCTTCGTTCGCGCGCCTTGGGAAATCTTGTCAAAACGCACGAGTGCATTTTGACAAGATTTCCCTCTTAAGGCGTGGCGCGCGGTGGGTTGGAAATAATAAAGGCCGGCCGCCGTGGCGCGAACGCGTCGGCCGGCCGGGCCCCGCCAAATAAGGCAGGGATAACCCCTGT
This sequence comes from uncultured Rikenella sp., assembly GCF_910577125.1. Lineage (GTDB taxonomy): Bacteria > Bacteroidota > Bacteroidia > Bacteroidales > Rikenellaceae > Rikenella. The sequence goes on along the minus strand of NZ_CAJTMN010000025.1, from coordinate 3,273 downwards.
AAAAGCCCCTGTGGGGCCCCGCGGCGGGCAAATGGTTGGAGTAGCCCAACTCTTCGAACCGTTCTTTATCCGCGCGCCTCGGGAAATCCTGTCAAAATGTGCCAGCACATTTTGACGATTTCCCTCTTAAGGCGTGGCGCGCGGTGGTTTGAGGGTACTGCCCTTACGCCGGGCGGGCGGTGCGTGCCGCACTCCCAATTGGCCGTGTCAGACTAATGCTTTGTCCGCGCGCCTTGGGCGATTCATTCCCTTTCGGCTTATCGCCGAAAGAGTTGAATCGCCTCTTTTGGCGTCGGCGCGCGGTGGTTTGAGGGTACTGCGCTCGGGCCGCGCAGGCCCCACGTCCCGTGGACGGGCGAAACTTACGTTTCGCTGCGGCAGCCTCTACCCAAATCTTCGCACGGTTCTTTGGCCGTGTGCCTGCGGTGGGCAAATGGCCGTGTTAGCCCAGCTCTTCGCTCCGTTCTCTGTCCGTGCGCCGTGTCTATACCAATGTATGGGAACTGAAGATCAGCCCCGGATCTGGGCGCCTGTGGCTTTGGTCAGGGCGGACGAGATATTGCTCATTATCCGCTCGATTTCGTTGTCGGTCAAGGTCTTGCTCGGGTCTTCGAGAACGAAATTCAGGGCGTAGGATTTCTTCCCGGTAGGCAGCTTGTCGCCTTCGTAGACGTCGAACAGACCGACGGATTTCAGCAGTTTCTTCTCGGCCCGGACGGCGGCGTCGCGAAGCTGGCTGAAGGTAACGGATTGGTCGACCAGCAGGGCCAAATCCCGCTTCACTTCGGGGTATTTCGACAGCTCGACGGCCTGCACGCGGACGGTCTCGACGAGTTTCTGAAGGTGGTCGATGTTCATCTCCAGGAAGTAGACGGGCTGTTTCAGGTCGAACTGGCCACGGCTGAGCTTCGGCGAGACGATCCCGAGCTCGAAGAGCTTTTTCCCGCGGATGACGTATGCGATCGCTTCGGAATAGAGGTCGCTCTCCAAGATCTCGTAACGCCCTTCGTAAAGCTGGACGCCGAAACGTTGCAACAACAGTTCGGCCAAGCTCTTGAGGGTGAAGAAGTCGCTCGGGCCGGGCTTCGGGTCGTTCCAGTTGGGCTGACGTTCGGAGCCGGTCACGGTCAGGGCGAGGCGGTACTCTTCCCGATAGGGACGCAAGGTGCCTTTTTGCGTAGGGTCTTCGGTGGCTTGCGCACCCAGGGCGGGGTCGTAGAAGTAGCAGTTCCCGAATTCGAAGAGGCGCAAATCGCCGTTCCGCCGGTTGACGTTCAGGGCGACGGCTTCCAGGGCGTTGAACAGCAGGGTCTGACGCATCACGTTGAGCTCGTTGCTCAGCGGGTTGAGTATCCGCACGCAATGGGTGGCGGGATAAGAGGTCAGGGGTTCGTAGTAGGCGCCGCGGGTCAGGGAGTTGCTCATGATTTCGACGCACCGTTGTCCGACGAGCAGGTCGGCGGCGGCGTTCACCAACCGATCCGGGGTTTTCGGATTCCCGGTGGTGATGACGTTCTTGATGTAGTGCGGGTCGGGCACGTTGTTGAAGCCGTAGATGCGCAGAATCTCTTCTGCGATGTCGGCTTCGCGCTGCACGTCGACGCGGTAGGCGGGAACGGTGAGTTCCAGAATGGTGTCGCCGTTCTCGGAGAGGGTCTCTTTCCGGATGTCGATTTCGAGGCCGCTCAGGATCGCGCGGGCGGTCTGGGTCGGAATCTCGGCGCCGATCAGCCGGTTGATGCGTCCCAGATTGACGGAGAATTCGAAGGGAGGGATCGGTTGCGGATAGATGTCTACGATGTCGGAACCGATGATCCCGCCGGCGAGCTCCCGGACGAGCAGGGCGGCGCGGCGCAAGGCATAAGGGGCCATGTCGGGGTCGGCACCGCGTTCGTAGCGGAAGGAGGCGTCGGTGCTCAAACCGTGTCGCCGGGCGGTTTTCCGCACGCTCACGGGGTCGAAGTAGGCGGATTCGATGAAGATGTCGGTGGTGGTGTCGCTCACGCCGCTGTCGATGCCGCCGAAGACGCCGGCGAGGCACATGGCGCGTTCGCGGTCTGCGATAACGAGGTCGTCGGCGCTGAGTTTCCGTTCCACGCCGTCCAGGGTCACGATGGGTTCGCCTTCGGCGGCGCGACGGACGATGATCTGGTGTCCGGCGACTTTCCCCATGTCGAAGGCGTGCAGGGGCTGGCCGCATTCGTACATCACGAAGTTGGTGATGTCGACGACGTTGTTTTTCGGATTGAGGCCGATGGCGCGCAGGCGTTGTTGCAGCCACTCCGGACTGGGGCCGATCTTCACGCCGCGGACGGTCACGCCGGAGTAGCGGGGGGCGCCTGCGGCGTCCTGCACGGTGACGGTCACGGGCAGGGCTTTCGGGTCGTCGATGCGGAAGGCGGAGATGTCGCCGAGCGATGCCTTGATGGCTTGTCCGTGTGCGGTCAGGTAGGCGCCGAGGTCTCGTGCCACGCCGTAGTGCGAGGCGGCGTCGATCCGGTTGGGGGTCAGGCCGACTTCGAAAACGTAGTCGGCTTCCATGTCGTAGACTTTCGCGGCGGGTGTCCCGGCGGGAATAGCATGGTCGAGCACGATGATTCCGTCGTGTGCGTTTCCCACGCCGATTTCGTCTTCGGCGCAGAGCATCCCGAGGGATTCGATGCCGCGGATTTTCGATTTCTTGATCTTGAAGCCCTCTTCTTCGCCGGTGGGGTAGAGGGTGGTGCCCACTTGGGCGAGGATCACTTTCTGGCCGGCGGCTACGTTGGGGGCGCCGCAAACCACTTGCAGCGGTTGAGCATCTGACCCGGTCGAAACGGTGGTCACGTGCAGGTGGTCGGAGTCGGGGTGGTCGGTGCAGGTCAGCACTTCGGCTACGACGAGGCCTTCCAGGCCGCCGCGGATGCTCTCGACTTTCTCGATCCCTTCGATCTCGAGTCCGGCGGCGGTCAGTATTCCGGCGGCTTCTTCGGCGCTCAGGCCGCTGTCCAGATAGCTCTTCAGCCAGTTGTATGAAATCTTCATGCGTGTTCGCTGTTTTGTTTCTATAATATTTCGGTGCGTCCGCCCCGGGCTACCGCTGCTATCCCTCGGGCGTGCTACTCGGCGTCGGCGACGAGGGCACAGTATGGTCTGCTTCGGCCAATGGGGCGAACGGCGTCTATTTGCGTTTCGTGAAGGATGCGGTTCAGCCCAGCAATCCTTATGACCGTGCCGGTGGTTTTCAGTTGCGTTGCCTCTCGGAATAAACGGGGCGTGTCGCACTCACAATTG
>NZ_CAJTMN010000024.1 GCF_910577125.1 uncultured Rikenella sp. | reverse complement strand
CGGGCCGAGAGCCTCCCCCAGCGGGAGGCCCGCAACTCGCGTTGCTCGTTTGGGCACCCGCAGGCTTCGGCCCGCTACAACTCTGCCACTTTAAATGCTTTTCCCGCGCGCTGACGGAAATCTTATCCAAACGCGCATCTCGCGTTTGGATGATTTCCTTCTCCAGCTGTCGCGCGCGGGTGAGCTTTGACCCGCCTGAAACTGCCCTCGGGCCGGGCAGGCCCCACGTCCCGTGGACGGGGAAATGCTCTCGCATTTCCACTGGCAGCCTCTACCCTACTCTGTCACCCGTTCGCTGTCCGTGCGCAGAAAATCCTAAAACTCCATAGAAAAGCGCCTTGAAGAAAATATATCTTCAAGGCGCTCGCTAAGCATTTTCCGAGAATCAGATGCTTCCGAAATAGGGCTCGCACATCGCAACGATCTCCTCCTGCCGATGCTGACCTGCAATCAGGTAGAGATTGTACAGCGTCCGCAAACGATCCAACGCCTCGTCTTCGACCAACGCTTTCTTAGCCCCCCGGAACCGGTCGTAATAGTCTACGTATTCGGTCAGAATCGTTGCCGCCTGCCGCGCCAGGGCATTCCCCTTGTCATACGCCCCCGCCTTGTAGTACGCCTCGACCAGATAAGGCACCATATCGTCCATCCTCAGCTGCTCCAGCGGCATCTCGCGCATCGCCCTGTCCAGCACCTCGACCGCACGCGTCGTATCGCCCTGCGCCGTCAGCGCGTTGGCCAGCCGGGCGAACGACGAACGCAGCTGCGACGCCGCAAAGGTATTCGTGACGAACGCATCCACATAGACCCGCGGATCGCCGACATTACCGTACCGATAACGATTCATCAGGTTGTCGTACAGCGTCTCCGTATCGATCCGTCCGATGCCGAACGAGCGTTCGATCGGCGACTTGATCGGCACCAGCCGGTAAGCCATCCCGTCCTGCTGGAGATAAGACCACGACTTGCCCTGCCCGTCATAGCGCACCAGCCCCCACTTCAGCAGATCGGCCGCCGAAGTGAAGTAGATCGGCCGCGTCCAGTCGTTCGAGGCCAGCAGGTCGAGGAAAACCATCTCGCCCGCCGAGAGCACCGATTTGTTCGGGCTGATCTCCAGATAGATCGTATCCTCGATCAGGTGCGCATCCTCCGGCCGGACGACACCGCTTTTGATCACATTTTCTTTATCGACAGGGACTGCGATCCGCCGTGCCGGAACGATATCCATCATCGTTCCGGCCCGATCGACCATCACCCGCGTCCGCGGATCGTTGCTGTTCACCACCGTCATCACCTCCTTCGCCGTCCACGGTGTGCCGTCCGGCTTGTCCACCTCGCGGATCAGGAACTGCCCCACCGCATCGCCATAGTATTTCTCGCGCAGCAGCGAATGCGGAATCGGTTCCGACTCGTTGGCCTTCATCCGCATCTGGTCGATGTACCAGTCGCCGCCGATGTACGACGAGTTCATCACCCGCACATCCGGCCGCACGTTTTCCACCTCCTGGTTGTACCACAGCGGGAAGGTGTCGTTATCCCCGTAGTCGATAATAATCCCGTCGGGCAGCACGCTCGTCAGGTAGTTATACCCCATGTCGCGCGCCACGTAGCGATGACTCCGGTCGTGGTCGTCCCAGTTCTGTACCGCCAGCACCGTCGGCACCGACGCGCAGAGCACGAATGCCACCGCAGCCGCCACCCGGCCATTGGTCTTAAACGCCTTGCGGTGCAAGAGGTCGTACACCCACAGCACTCCCAGCCCGATCCAGATCGCGAAAGCGTAGAACGATCCGGCATAAGCATAGTCCCGCTCTCTGGGTTGCAGCGGCGTCTGGTTCAGGTAGAGGATAATGGCCAGCCCGGTCATAAAAAAGAGCAAGAAGACCACCAGAAAGTTCCGCCCGTCGCGTTTGAGCTGATAGAAGAAGCCGATCAGCCCCAAGATAAACGGCAGGAAATAGTAGTGGTTCCGCCCCCGGTTGGCCGCCACCTCCGACGGCAGATTGTCCTGCGGCCCGAGGTAGAGCTCGTCGAGCGGTCGGATGCCGCTCATCCAGTTTCCGTCGATGATCGAGTTGTTCTGAATGTCGCTCTGCCGCCCCACGAAGTTCCAGAGGAAGTACCGCCAGTACATGTTGTTGAGCTGGTAGGCGAAGAAGAACTTGAGGTTCTCGCCGAAGGTCGGCACGGTCACCATGGTGCCGTCCTCGGCCCGGACTTTCCGCCCTTTGATATCGGCCCATCGTTTGTACTCCTGCACATGGCTCGCCTCTGTGCTGTACATGCGCGGGAAGAGCATTCCGGCATTGCCGTCGTACTCGTAGCCCACGACCCTCTCCACCGGTTTATAGCGCCCGTTTTCGTCCACGAAATAGGACGAACTGAACTCCGTTCCGACCCGCGGTGTAGCGTAGCTTTCACCGTAAATCAGCGGCCGGCTGCCGTACTGTTCCCGGTTGAGGAACGAGAGCAGCGAATAGGGGTCGCTCGGGTTGTTGCTGTTCATCGGGGGGTTGATCCCGGCGCGGATCAGCACGATGCCGTAGGTCGAGATCCCGACGATCACCATGGCCGTGGAGAGCAGGATGGTATTCCACCCCGCCTGTCCGCGCTGCTGCGTCCGCCACACACCCCAGCCGAGGCCGCACAGCAAGAGCACCACGAACGTCACGAGTCCGCTATTGATTCCTAACCCGAAGCCGTTCACGAAGATCCGGTCGACGAACGCCCCGATCGAGACCACCGTAGGGGTCAGGATATAGAACGCTCCGGTCAGGAGCACCGAGACGACGCCCGGTTTCCACAGGTCGGCCTTCGGCCTGCCCGGGAATTTCTTGAAGTAGTAGATGAAGACAATGGCCGGAATCGCCAGCAGGTTCAGGATATGGGCCCCCACGGAGAGCCCCATCAGATAGGCGATGAGCACCAGCCACCGATTGCTCCCGGGCCGGTCGGCGACGTTCTCCCACTTGAGGATGGCCCAGAACACGACGGCCGTAAAGAGCGACGACAAGGCATACACCTCTGCTTCGACCGCCGAGAACCAGAAGGTGTCGGTCCAGGTATATGCCAACGATCCGATCGCCGCTGCCCCGATTACAGCCCAGCTCTGGCCGTCGGTGAGTTCACTCTCTTCCTTGCGGTACATCCGCCGCCCGAGGTGGGCGATGCTCCAGAAGAGGAAAGCGATCGTAAAGCCGCTCTCCAGCGCGGACAAGGCATTGATCGCGGCCGCCACGCGGGTCGGATCGCCGGCGAAGATCGCTCCCAACCGGTTGATCAGGAAGAAGAAGGGCGTTCCCGGCGGGTGTCCCACTTCGAGTTTGTAACTGGTGGCGATAAACTCGCTGCAATCCCACAGGCTGGCGGTGGGCTCCATGGTCAGCAGGTAGGTGAGGCTGGCGATCGCGAAAACGATCCAGCCGCCCCACAGGCTGCGTTTACCAAAACTGCTCATTGACTCTCTCTTTTTCGAATGGGTGATTGGTATGCTATTTGAAGTGGCTAAGTTAATCTTTTTTTACCGATTCACTGACAGCCGATTTCCTTGACCATATATTTTCATTGCCCGGGAGGGTACTGTTCTCTTTGTGAACAAAGAGAACCAGAAAACCGACGCTGCCAGCGAGAGCAATGCAAACAAAGTTTGCCAATTGCTGAGCGGCGAGGAGGAAGGCGAAGCCAAACTTTAGAGGATGCTCACGCATCCTAAAGCTGCCGGCAGCCCAAATCCCGGACTATTTGTTGGGTTGGGATTTTCAGGCGCGGCGCGCTAATATGAGGCAGATAACCCAAGCGCGCCCGCCGAAAACCCAACTCAACAGACTCTCGAAAACTGAGGACTGCGGAGCCTGAGGAGTAGCGTAGCTAACTAAAAGTCTTTTGGGTACCTTTTCTTCAGAAAAGGTACGGTTCCGTCCGGCTCTAAGAATAGAAATGGCAATAAATGATTAACTTCGAAACGTTAAAAAGAGCAAATTCTTATTTTATGAAAACATGGATTTTTACGGCGCTACTGGTTATGGCCAGCGCCGCAACCGCACACGCCCTCGTTCCGCAGCAGCAGGACAATGCAAAAACCACCGCATCCCAACCCGCCTTCGCCGACTTCGAAGGCCAGGACATGAAAGGCCGGACAGTGAAATTGTCGGACTACGTGGGGCGTGGGAAATACGTGCTGGTGGATTTCTGGGCCTCGTGGTGCGGGCCGTGCCGCAAGGAGACCCCCGTGATCGCGCAAGCCTATGAGAAATACAAGGACAAAGGGTTGGAAGTGCTGGGGCTTTTCGTGGCAGACAAGCCCGAGAACCTGAGCAAAGCCGTGAAAGAGTTGAACATCACCTGGCCGCAGATGATCGACACGAACAATGCCGCAGGGAGGTTATACGGAGTGCGGGGAATTCCCCACATCGTGCTGTTCGGGCCCGACGGGAAGATCGTGGCACGCGGGCTACGCGGGGAGGCCATCGACCGGACGCTGTCCGAATACCTGAAATAGTCCACCGGACGGAAACAAGACGGAACGGGTTCCTGAATCGGCCGCGAAGGTCGATTCAGGAACCCGTCTGTTTTCAGGCCTGTCAAAAGATTTCGGAGAGGATACGCAGCGAATTGACGTTATAGATCGCGTCGGTATGATAGCCGTAGAGGTCGATCAGCCGTTCCAGCAGCGCCACCCGCTGCTCGCGCGCCAGTCCGACCGCTCCGAGCTCCTCCGGCCGACAAGCGTCGAGGGTGTGGAACAGCGCCGCCTCGGCCGGCGGCATCACCAGCGTGTGGGCCGGCGGCTCGGCCGTGTAGAGCCCGTTCCGGTAGTCCAGCGAGTAGCCCGGGGCATAGGTGTCCCGCGGGGCATACCCCATGTACTCGGTCAGCCGCACGAGGAACCAGAGGTGGAAATTGGCCACCCCCTCCTCCATGTCGTCCAGCTCGGTGATGGCCTCCTCGACGAAGCGGTAGAGCCCCGGATCGGGCTCATCGTCCTGGATCAGCCGGTAGAGCAGTTCGGAAAGAAACAGAGCGATCGAGCTCTTGACGATGTCGAACGGGATATGGCTCAGCGCCACCCCCAGCTGGGGCTGTTCGATGTTGTGCATCTCGCTGCGCCCCGCCCAGGCGTCGAAATCGAGGATGAAGAGCGGCTGGAAGAATCCCCTCGTTCCGTTCTGCGCCGAGAGTTTGGCCACGTAGCTCCGCCGGCCGTAAGCCGCCGTAAAGATGCGGACGATCAGTTTGCGGTCGCCGTACTTCATGGCATGGAGCACGATGCCGCGCGCCTTGTAACGGCCGCGCGGCACGGCCGCTTTCTGTCCCTTGCGCGGCAGCGGCGGAGCAGGCACGTTGGGCGGGAATGCGCGGGGAGTCTCTTCGGTCATCGGTTTTCGTTTCGGTTAAGATGGGTTGCGTCCGGCGTGGAGAGGGTTATCGCCGGTCTTCGTCGATGCGCGACAAGAGGTACTGTCCGTACGGATTCTTGGCCATCGGAGCCGCAATCTCCCGCAGCCGTTCGGCCGTAATCCACCCTTTGCGGTAGGCGATCGCCTCCAGACAAGCCACCTTGAGCCCCTGCCGTTTTTCGATCACCTCGATAAAGGTCGAGGCCTCGCTCAGCGAGTCGTGCGTTCCGGTGTCGAGCCAGGCGAATCCCCGGCCGAGCAGCTGCACCTTCAGTTCGCTGTCCTGCAGAAACCGCTCGTTGACCGTGGTGATCTCCAGCTCGCCCCGGGCCGAGGGTTTAATCCGTTTCGCCACGTCCACCACCCGGTTGGGATAGAAGTAGAGCCCCACCACCGCATAATTGGATTTCGGATTTTTCGGTTTCTCCTCCAGCGTCTCGGCATTGCCCTCGGCGTCGAACGAGACCACGCCGTACCGCTCCGGATCGCTCACCCGATAGCCGAAAATCGTCGCTTTCGGGGCCGTCGGATGTTCGGCCGCCGCCACCGCCTCGTGCAGCATCTCCGAGAAGCGCTGCCCGAAGAAGATATTGTCGCCCAGCACCAGACAAACCGCATCCGAGCCGATAAACCGTTCGCCGATGATGAAAGCCTGCGCCAGCCCGTCCGGCGAGGGCTGTTCGGCGTATTCGAACCGCACGCCGTAGTCCGACCCGTCGCCCAGCAGCCTGCGGAACCCCGGCAGGTCGTGCGGGGTCGAGATAATCAGAATCTCCCGGATCCCGGCCAGCATCAGCACCGAGATCGGGTAATAAATCATCGGTTTGTCATAGATGGGGAGCATCTGCTTGCTCACCCCTTTGGTGATCGGATAGAGGCGCGTGCCGGAGCCTCCGGCGAGTACGATACCTTTCATCGGGTCTGTGCGGTTTTGATACTTCGCACAAAGGTACGGTTTATTTCGGTGGGTTGCGCACCCGTCCGGCCCGATCCGCAACTACCGGTCGGCCCGGCCGCGCCCCTCGTACCAGTCGATAAAGGCGCGGTTCACCAGCCGGTTGCCTCCCGGCGTGGGATAATCGCCCGAGAAGTACCAGTCTCCCGAGTGATTCGGACAGGCCCGGTGAAGATTTTCGATCGACTGGTAGACCACCTCCACGGGCGACGGGCAGTCGGGAGGCGTAATCATACGGGCGATCCGGTCGGCGATCTCGCGGTCGGTGAACGGCTCGTAGATCCGTCTGACGTGGTTTACGATCCGCTCCTTCGGCAACCCCTCCTGAGCCCGGCAGGCGGCGTAGACCTCGTCGATGCGTCCGGACATCCCCCGTTCGTGCAGCAGCTCGATGGCTGCGTTGAAGGCGATGAACTCGCCCATGCTCGACATGTCGATCCCGTAGCAGTCGGGGTAGCGGATCTGGGGCGAGCTGGAGAGGATGACGATCTTCCGGGGCCGCTGCCGGCTCAGGATGTGGACGATGCTGCGGCGCAGGGTCGTGCCGCGGACGATGCTGTCGTCGATCACCACGGCGGTGTCCACCCCCGGGCGGATCGTGCCGTAGGTCGTGTCGTAGACGTGCGCCGCGAGATCGTCGCGGCTGGCATCCTCGGCGATGAAAGTCCGCAGCTTGATGTCCTTCAAGGCCAATTTCTCGCGCCGCACGCGCATCGCCATGATATCGGTGATCTCGGCCTCGGTCAGCGTGGCCCGCGCGGCCAGCAGGGCGTGGCACTTCCGGCGGTTGAACTCCTCTTCGAGCCCCTCGACCATCCCCATATAGGCCACCTCGGCGGTGTTCGGGATGAACGAGAAGACGGTGTGGGCGAAATCGGCATCGACCCGCTCCAGCACCTCGGGCACCAACAGCCGGCCCAGCTCTTTGCGTTCGCGGTAGATGTCGCGGTCGCTGCCGCGCGAGAAGTAGATACGCTCGAAGGAGCAGGGGGTCGGCCGTTCCGCCTTCCGGATGCGAACCATGCGCCGTTCGCCGGTTTTGGTGACGATCAGCGCCTCGCCGGGCTCCAGCTCGGCGACCTGCTCGGTCTCGATGTCGAACGTGGTTTGCAGCACCGGCCGTTCGGAAGCGACCGCGACCACCTCGTCCGAGACGTAATAGAACGCCGGCCGAATCCCGTGCGGATCGCGCAGGGCGAAGAGGTCGCCGCTACCGGTCTGCCCGCAGATCACATAGCCGCCGTCCCACAGTTCGGAGGCCTCGCCGAGGATGCGGGCGAGGTCGATATGCGTCTCGATCGCCTCGTTCAGGGCCGCACCGGCCAGCCCCTGCTCTTTGTAATGCCGATACTGGCGGTCGACCTCGCTGTCGAGCAGGTAGCCGAGCTGTTCGAGCATGATGAAGGTGTCGGCATTGTGGCGGGGGTGCTGGCCGCGGGCGACGATGTGGTCGAAAATTTCGTCCACGTTGGTGAGGTTGAAGTTCCCGGCCAGCGCGAGGTTGCGGCACCGCCAGTTGTTCCGCCTCAGGAACGGATGGGTGTACGAAATGCCCGACCGTCCGGTGGTGCTGTACCGCAGGTGGCCCATATAGACCTCTCCGAGGAAGGGTTCGAGTTCGGGGTGGGCCTCCCGGTCGCGCCGGACGGCGTCGAAGAGCTCCTGAATGGCTCCCGCTCCGACGGCGCGTTCGCGGAAAATATACTCCTCGCCGGGGGCGGCATGCAGCTTCACGGAGGCGATGCCGGCCCCCTCTTGTCCGCGGTTGTGCTGCTTCTCCATCAGCAGGTAGAGTTTGTTCAGCCCCCACCACCGGGTGCCGTAGCGCTGTTCGTAATGATCGAGGGGCTTCAACAGCCGCACCATCGCAATGCCACATTCGTGTTTGATGCTGTCGCTCATCTGGTCTGTTTTTATCTGGTCGTTTTTCGGTGTATGCTCCCGCCGGATACGACAAGAGGACATAGCGCAGTCGATGCAGCAGCTATGTCCTCTTGCCGAGACGTGTCGTATGTGCACGCTCCGCAGCCTGTCGCGGCTCCGGAACGAAGTATCGCCCCTCCGATTCGATGCGGTCGATGTCGTCGGTCCGGCGCATCGCGACGACGGATGCCCCCGAGAGGAGAGCATTCCGCAAAACGGACGATATGGCAGCCATTCGAATCATAAGGGTAACAGCAAAGATACGGATTTTCCGCTCCGTTTCTCCCTGTTCCCTGCGAATTCCCCGGCCCCGCCCCCGGCCGGCCGGGAGGGCTACCTCGGATTCCCCAAAATATTGAACTGTTCCATCACCTCCGGCCGATGCCGCTTGCTCACCGGAATCCGGTGCTGTCCGATATAGAGCGTATTGCCGATAAAGGCGTCGATGCGGTCTACATTCACGATGTAGGAGCGGTGGACTCGCTGGAAAAAGACAGCGCTCAGTTTGGGCGTGATCTCGGCCAGGGTGAACGACAGCGTCAGGTAGCGGCCGCCCTCCAGATAGAGGTGGCAGTAACTGCCCGAGGCCTCGACGAACAGGATGGCCGTGAAGTCGATCTTCCGGAACCGCTCTTTCTCCTTGATAAAGATGGAGTGCGGCGAACGTTTCGCCGGCGCCTCGTCCGACAGGCTCCGAGCGGCAATCATCGTCCGGGAGCCCGGCAGACCCGGCTCCGGAAACTGTAAACTTTTACGAAGAGGATGATAAAATTTTCCCATAACATAAAGTAAGGTAAAAATGACCGTATTCGTCGCTGGAATTGAGAAACCGGCACGCAAACGCCAACTCTTTTCAACCGGTGGAACGAATCGGTTTGCGAATCCCGTCTGCGGGTTTGTCACCGGATTTCCCCCTCCGGCCCTCTTCGCGCCGGAGAGCCCGACGCGGGTCTTCCGTAAAATGTTATCTTTGCAAAACCGTATCGGTACCTTTTTCAACCGAAAATCATGACACAGGAAACGACTGCCCCAAAAACGAACACCCCCCAAGAGATCGATCTGCTGGCCCTGCTCCGCCAGGTGTGGAGCGCGCGGCGACGGATCGTGAAATACACCGTGATCGGTGCCGTGGCCGGCCTCATCATCGGGTTCAGCATTCCGAAAAGCTACGTCACGACGATCAAGCTCGCTCCGGAGAGCAAAAACGGCTCTCAGGGCGGAGGCGGCATGGCCGGGCTGGCGGCTATGGCCGGGATCAACCTGAACCAGGGCGCAGGAAACGACGGGATTACGACTGCCATCTTCCCGGAAATCGTCCAGAGTACGCCGTTCCTGCTGGAGTTCGCCGAAATTCCGGTCACGCTCTCGGCTCCGAAGGGTGAAACGGGTGTACAGATGTCCCTGTTCGACTATGTGACGGAACACCAGAAACAGGCGTGGTGGAAATACGTGACCTCTTTCCCGGGAAAGGCGATCGGCTGGGTGACCTCGATCGGACGGGATCGGGAAGAGGAGACCGTTCCGGCATTGGATTCGGTCGATCTGTTCTTTTTGCCGGCACCTTACAAGGCTTTCGTGGGGGCTCTGAACCAGATGCTGCAGGTCGAAGAGGACAAAAAGTCCTCGATGCTGGAGGTGAAAGTAACGATGCAGGATCCGCTGGTGGCGGCAGTGGTGGCGGACTCGCTGGTGACGAAGCTCCAGCGGTACATGACGGTCTACCGGACACAAAAGACCCGCAACGATCTGGAACAGACCATCCGTCAGAATACCGAGGCGAGAATCCGGTACTACGACGCGGAAGACCGGCTGGTGGCGGCGGTAGACCAGAACCGGACGATCAGTTCGGAAGCGCTCCGGACGCGGATCGAACGGCTGCGCAACGAGCGCGACATCGCTTATAACGTGTACAACCAGACGGCGTCGCAGGTGGAGGTAACGAAGATCAAGCTGCAGGAGGAGACGCCGATCGCGACGGTCGTCGAACCGGCGATCGTTTCGGATCGTCCGGCATCGCCGAACAAGATGTTGTTTTTCATCGGCTTCGCCTTTCTGGGGGGATTCATCGCCGTGGGGGTCGTGGTCGTGAAGTCGCTGCTCGTCTCGGCTTCGGAGGCGAGAACTGATACTGATCCTAACTCTGCGGAGCTTCAGGCGTAAACAGGCAGTTTGTACTGTTAGTATAAAGCGAAGGCTTTACCCTTGAAGACGGGGCGGACGTATGACCGTGTCCGGTTTACGATCCGGCTCAAGGCGGGGTTGTACAAGTCGCCGAAACAGAATTTACTTTCCCAATTATATCTAAAACGATACAATGAAGCTTTGGAATACGCAAAAGAGAATTACAAAGTAGCTCCAGATAATAGTTATCATATAACAGCATGTTTTCAATGCTTATTGTGTAAGCACAATCGTTCCAAAGACGATGAGAGAATAATGCACCAACTAATAGAACATGTTAAAGAAAGCTTCATCATCCCAGATAAAGAAGAAGTGGAAACAGGAATGGCTCTTCTTTGGAAAGTACGTACACCAGGACAAGACCGCACTCAGTTATATAACGAGATTAAAACTATACAAAAAAATATCCTGGACATAAATACATCCAAGATATTGCATCGAATTGTTTAAGCTCTCTTAATAAATAATAGTTCAAGATAACTTTAAGTGAAGTGTTTCTTGGTAAATTATCTTGAACAGGACAAATGCTAATACTAAAAAGCCTTTCTTGAAAGAGAGAAAATAATTTAAACTCGTTATTTATCTTATATTAAATAGATTAAGGGTATTACATTCATCTTATACCCTGTTACTCTTTTAATTTTTCGTGTAACCTTTCACATCCGTAATAGTCCAAAACATAAATGGGAAACGCGCTAAGAACAGACACGTGAGGACATGCTTGATCAATATGCTTGTTTTTCTGTTTGGAAAATATATCCTGTTGTGAACAAAGATCCTGCGGAAAGTCAAAGACATCGTGAACAAGATCGTTCATCTTGCATAGATGTGCCGTAATCAATTCCTTCCAAGTAGAAGGCGTATACTTATTGATGTTGGATAATTGAGGGTTGCTGGTTTCGGTCACAATCTTTTTATAGTGAGGCTCTTTCAAACAAGTCTCTTTGTCGGCACAAGCATTTAAGTTGGGACAATTGCCGCGCTTGCATTTTACCGTCAACTCCTTGAAACTCTCCAGGACGGTATAATGGCGCAAAGCTTCGACCATCGGATAACTGATATAGAGTTTCCCGTTTTCGGTTTCGTTGTCGAAAACAGAGAGCATTTCCCGGATCTTATCGTCATCGGCCTTTGTCGCATGAGCGTCGTAGTCGAAAAACAGATATACCTCTGCGAAACTATCGCGGGGATGATTTTCCAGTACCTGTTTATTGTCTACTCTGTCCTGAAGCAAGGTTACAATATCATGAACCAGCTCATCCTCTTTTATGCTTTCGTATAACTGGTATATCTCGGCACCGTATACGCATTCTATGGTATGACCGGCATCTAAGAAATGTTGCTTCAGGCTACGAACGAAGTTATCCTCAGTCTTTGCGCCTTCGAATACGAAGAGGGTCAAACCTTTATCAGAGGTTGAAGGCATTGGCTCTGTATATTTTTTCGATATTATGTCCGAATCGCAGCTCTTTGTCCGTACACTCGTTCAAAGGTTTTATCGTATTGTTCCGGAGTATGAAATTACAATCGGGACGCAATAATTCGTTCGTCATCAGATAGGTATTGTGAGAGGAGGTAAAGACCTGGCAGTCCAACCGGAAAAGGCGTTTGCAGATTTCGAAAGCGAGTTTGAAGTGATAAAATGCGTCAAATTCGTCGATAAAGACAAATGAGGCGTTCTTTATCTTTTGCCTCCAGAAATACAGTAAATATAAAGCCTCCGTACCGGTCGAAGCGATTGTATGGAACGGTATGGAATGCTCTTTAACTTGACAGAATATCACTTTTTCTCCTGGCTTGGGTTTGGCAAAATGGAACCTCTGCCCGCTCACCTCTTTCAGAAAAGTTGCGAAATCATTCAGCAGGTTATTCGTAATGATAAACTGATCGATGTTGTCGGTCGGAGCCGGGTCCAATCCAATGAACTCTCTGGTATCAAGATGTCGGAACCAAAGCATGGAATCGACAAACTGCTTTAATCGGATCAAATAATGATCCTTTGCAAGAGGATATGATATCAGTAGAAAATTGACGATCGATACGTTATTGGCGTTATTATTACTTAAATTCTTTTTGGCCATTGGGGTCATCGGGAATTGTTGGCCATTGATCTGAACCCTCTTCCCTTTTCGCTCAAATACCATTTCATCGTCTACATACAGAAATTCCGCAACCAGAATCCCTAATGCATTCTTGGAATAAGTATACCGAACCTTTGTCCGTTCGAATCGAAACTCGTATTCGAAATCGACCACACTCTCCGGACTACCTGCATGGATGAAATTCATGTAATAATCAGGCTTTTTCCAATTCGGAGATAAGTGGTTTACAATATCGAACAAGGCTAAACTGAAGTTGGTTTTCCCGGATCCATTCGGCCCGTACAGAATCCCATTTTTAATGATGCCGTTTTTAATGACATGCGGGTTAAATTCATAATTGGCCGGATTGGACAAATCCCACTCGATACGGTCTGCAAACCCCCGATAATGCGTTACGGCAAATTTCACAAGCATAGCCTCAATATTTAAGCTTTCTACAAAGATACAGAATTTCTCACTTACTGTAAAAAAATTACGGAATGAGATGACATAAAGTATTTGGTTCTTGGGCGGGATTTATTTCTTATATTTATCTGTCGCATTTTTAACTAAGAAAGCATAGATGTCTATTCCGAAACTAATTCATTTTTGTTGGCTCAGCGGCGAGGAGTGGCCTTTAAGAGTCGAACAGTGTATGGCCTCGTGGAAGCGCCATTTGGTCGATTATGAGATTGCTATTTGGGATCGGGAGAGTTTCGATGTCGAGTCGGTGCCTTATGTCCGGGAGGCTTGTGCGGCGAGGCGATGGGCCTTTGCGGCCGATTATATCCGACTGTGGGCCTTGTATCATTACGGGGAATTTATCTCGATTTGGACAGTATCCTCTGCTTGACACAAAACTCAGCCAATGGTCGGTTTTTAATCAGGAGATCATATTTCTTCCTGCTACTATCCTGTAAGTATAACCTTAAACTTGTGTTTATGCTGTTAAATCCAGTGCCCTCTGACGGATCCGGAATATTGGAGTCGGATACAGGATTCGAAAACCAGACGATCTTTTAGCCAGCAGACCGAGGCGTTTTGCTCGATTTTTGCTATATTTGTATAGCAAAGAATGAGGGCTATGATTTTCAGCGACTGGCGACAGAAAAGCAAAGGTTTGCAGGTTTCCAAAACGCTGTTGTGGGAGTACGACCTGACGCGTTTCGACTGGCAACGGTGCAGGGTCATCGTCATGCAACGGGTGGTGGAACGGGGAACCATGGAGGACTTTTATGCCGCTATCCGGCTCTACGGCGGAATCGCCAAAGTCCGGGAGATTATCAAAGAGATTCCGACACTATCCGATATCGATATGAATTTCGTCTGCTCGGTGTTCGGACTCAAAAAAGAGCAACTGAGATGTTACACGAGGAGACTGTCGAGAGAACGACTCTTGAACTCTTAATCGTCTTAATGCACGATCCTGAACTGGCAAACTTCAATCTTGCCGGCGGAACTGCGCTAGCCTTGTATGTCGGACACCGAAAAAGCATCGATCTCGATTTGTTCACGGCCGGAAGCTCTCTCGATGCGAACAACTTCCTCGGTCGCCCGGCCCAAAAACACACCGAAGGGGAAAAAGAACATACCGAGATTATAACCGATTTTCCGGGAAGGGAAACGGAACTTTCTCGGAGTATGACACTCTTTTAAGATAATTGAACATTAGGTAACAAAAGGGAATAGGGTCGGTAAACGCTTCACGAAACTTGACCAGCCCCGCACTACTCGATCAAGTTCCGCGAAATTCCCGGTTTACTCTTTCATTGCAAATTTCTCATTGTTGATCCGCCCCTTAAAGACCTTAAGCGTCGTATCGAGTATATCCCGCTCAACTGCTTTCATATAAGCAGCCATTCGGGCAAAGTCTATCTCGCCCTGATCAGTAGCAGGCAAATAGATGCGACTTTTTCTCAACCTTGTAAGTGTTGCTCCATAACTGCCCCAACTGAACCGTTCTACAAGTTTTTTTATCGCGACAATCAAAAACATCGCATTATATCGGTCTAATTCAGCGTGTCTAATGATTTGTATATTCTGCCCTGTATAAAATGAGGTAGGTTGATAGAATACCGTTTGTGTATCCAGTCCAATAGTAATCACATTACCTTCATCCATTTTATAGCGTAACGGCTGCTCTGTTACAAAGATATCCATTCCATTGTTCAAATCAGACCGAGTGATATATGGAATATGACCTTGGAGAGAGATGAGTTTATTCTTGTCTATGCCGCTATTGGTGGATTGAATAGAAAATTCCTCACCAAAAACAAATTCTTTCCAGTTAGAGCTGAGTAGGTTACCCCCCATACATCTTTGATTATCAGTTTTTTGCATAATTTTTCTATCGTGGGTTTCAAAATCTGTTGTTCTTTCTGCCTCATAAATGAAGACATAAACTGAAAATCTATCTCTTCATTCACATTAACCGGTAAGTATATTTTGTCTTTTTTTATTCTATCCAATGAAGCCATATGCCCATAACTATATTTAGTTGCAGTAGTTTGGGTGATAGCTTTAGAGATAAAAAGTGCAACATACCTATCCAGAGAAAAATTCCTCGCGTAAAGAAGAATGACCGATGACCCAGCTCCGCCACGCCCTAAAAAATTATATGGATGATAATAACAACTTCCATCTACGGGACTAATCGAGAGACAGTTGCCATTATCAAGGATCTCGCTATTTTTAGGGATACAGAATTTTGTAACCCCATTATTTATAGCACCTGACGCGATAAATGGTATTTCTCCATCGTTGTAATCATCCTCCTTTCGGCTTATTGGACGTTTTGCATCAAATAGATCACCAATAACAAATTTTCGCCAATTTTTATTGTCCAATGTAAGGTTAACCATTGCAATTTCCCTCCTTCTCTTCAAACAGATACCCCCGTCCGTGCGTGATCATGTTGAACTCAAAGGTCAGATAATCCGCCATCGTCTGCTCGAAATCCTTTTCCGACGGTATCTCGTCATTGAAATAGTAGAACGCATGCAGCCATTCGTCTTCCGCTTCGATGGTCGTTTCCACACAGAACTTCGTCTCCGCCTCGATCCGACCGAACCACACATCCAGCAGGTGCTGCCGTTTGTCTTTTGCACTCGCCGTCTCCTCCAAACCGACGTGTTTGCTCACCACAAATCCGTCATCTTCAAAATTGACGAATTTACACCGATGGTTCGGATCATGCGGCACCCCGGCCGTGAAAACAGCAATACATGGATTGGTCCCGACCCCGTAAAAGGTATTTTTATTGAGCGTAATCACCCCCTCCAAGGTGTGATGTTTCAGAATATTGTTCTTGATAGCCTGTTCCTCGCGGCTCTTGCCCGTAACGGAAGATTGAGGGATGATGACAATAGCCCTCGCCCCTTCCGTCAAAGAGTCGAGCAGATGTTCCGTAAAGCTGATCTCGTACAAATCGGGATTCGCCTTGGACCCCTGCGAATAGGGCGGGTTCATCATCCCCACAGTGCACCCCTTCAGTTGCAGTTTCTTGGGGTTCTGCCCCAGAAAGTCCATATTATGCAGGTTGCTTTTGCCGTCGCCTCGCAAGATCATATTGGTGGTCGCAATCGTAAACATATAGGATTGCAGCTCGATGCCGAACAATTGGTCCCGTTTGATGCTTCTTCGCTGCGCTTCGTCTTCGGTCATCCGGACCATCTTGTGCATGGCGGCGATCAGGAAACCGGCCGTACCGCAACACGGGTCCAGCACTTTATCCGTCGGGCCGAGTTGCGCCAACTCGCAGAACAATTCGGTCACATGTTTCGGCGTCAGCACAATCCCCAACGTTTGCCCGTCACCGCCAGAGTAGGACATGAACTCCCCGTAAAACCGCCCCAAATAGTCCTCGGCCGAATTGTGGTACCGGATATTCTTGTATATGCTATTGTAGAGAAATTCCGTATAATGCCTCAGAGGCGTTTTGCCTAACGTCGCCTCTATCTCGTTGATTTTCGTGGTATCTTTGATGACCGAGAATTGGCTGAGCAACTTATCGCGTTTGGTGTCAGGCGTAACATTGACCCTCGCCAGATTGCTCTTGATGGCTTCACAAATCTTTTGTCCGTCGGTTTTAATGGAATCGCCGACGAGAGACTCAATAGAGAATGTTTTGTACTCGATCTCCCGCAGAGCGAGCATAATCCCCGATACCACCAACGGCTTTTGCTCGGTGGTCAGATTCCCGTAATTGCGCAGGTCGTTATGCAGCTTTTCGGCCTCTTTAAGGATCTCGGCCGTTGTCTTTTCCACATCCGTCTCTTCGCGTAATACCTCTTTCAGATAATACTCGTCAATATTGGTCTCATTGAAAGAGATGAATGTCTCCACATCGGGCAACTCCTGGTAATCGCCCCGCTCGTTAACGAACACCGGAGTAATCCTATGATGCTTCTCGTTGCCCGACACGCCGAAAGCCAGCACTTTGTTATATGACGTATGAGTCGCCAGATGAAAAGCATAGTACAAAGCTCCATTCACGGCATACTCCTTGACCGCTTTGACCTCCTGCGACAACAAATCGTTCGCATCTCTGCAAACGTGCCGATTCAGTGCAGCCTTATCTTCGATGACCAGCAGGAAATCTTTGACCACCCCGCAATACTCGGGAAAGCCGGCACAGCCTGTTTTTGATTTAGATGCAGTCTTTAAAGCTTCCACAATCTCCTTTATATCACACCCTTGCGGAGTCAAATAAATACCAGCCTCCTGCAACAATCCATAAACCCAAAGATCTGTTTTAACCTCTTTTTTCGCCATTTGGTGAAATTTCTTACATCATCTCTTCTTAGCGTGTAAAAATAAGAAAAGTAGGTGAATTAAGTCCGACCAGGCATAAATTCAGAGACTCGACCGGAGAACGCACCCACTATCATAGAGTATCATTTAACAGTTCGTTTGTCGCCCGCGTGCCCCTTTTTGTACCGCCCCATCACAAGGCGCACCGCAAGTTTTTTGCGCCATCGGCCCGGAAATGTTTTGCAAAAATAAAATCAGACTTTATTTTTGCACGAAGCAAACCACCACCGATCCATGATTCACAGAACCTTGACCGACAAGCTGCGGCAGCTCGCTACAAAATACCCCTTTGTGACCATCACCGGCCCCAGGCAGTCCGGCAAATCGACCCTTGCCGAGATGACCTTTCCGGACTATCACCGCGTCTCGCTGGAAGACTTGGACAACCGCGCCTTCGCCGCCGAAGATCCCCGCGGATTCATCGCCACCTACCCCGCCCGGACCATCATCGACGAGGTGCAACGCGTCCCGAGCCTGCTCTCCTATCTCCAGACCCATGCCGACCACGAACGGCAGACCGGCATGTACATCCTCACTGGGTCGCAAAACACCGAACTGATGGAGGCCGTCGATCAGTCGCTGGCCGGGCGCGTCGGGATTCTGACCCTGCTGCCTTTTTCGCATGAGGAGATGCGCGCAGCAGGGATCGCTCCGACAACCATCGACGCCGAAATCTTCAACGGCGCCTATCCGCGCCTATACGACCGGCAGATCGAACCGACCGACTACTATCCGAACTACATCAAGACCTACATCGAACACGACGTGCGGCAGATGAAGGCGATCGGAGACCTGTCGAAATTCCGCCGACTCATCAAGCTGTGCGCCGGACGGATCGGCCAACTGCTCAACAAGGCTTCTCTGGCCGTCGAGTGCGGCGTAACGGCGCCGACCGTCGATGCGTGGCTTTCGATCCTGGAGGAGAGCTACATTCTCTACTTCCTGCGGCCCGACCACAACAATTTCGCCAAGCGGCTCGTCAAGTCGCCCAAACTCTACTTTTACGACACGGGGCTGGCCTGCTCGCTGCTCGAAATCCGCCACGTCGACCAGCTCGACACCCATTATCTGCGGGGCGGTCTGTTCGAGAACCTGGTGATCAACGAGTTTCTCAAACGCGATTATAACCGGGGCTTGGAACCGTCGCTCTCCTTCTGGCGCGACAGCGCCGGCCACGAGGTCGATCTGCTTCGCCGGGAGGCTGGCCGGACGGAGGCTTACGAAATCAAATCCGGAGCGACCTTTTCGAAAAGCTATTTTACCGGTCTGGACTATTGGGGCCGCCTGTCGGGCGCCGGTGCGGAGGATCGGGCGGTCCTACGGCGGCGACCGGTCGATGCGTACCTCCTCCGGCGAGGTGAAGGCCTGGGAGGAGATGTAAAACCATCTTCGGTTAAATACAAACCGACTGCATAATACTAATCTACATAACCGACCTCTTCCCTACCCCGTCTGTGAAGTTCCTCCTCGGCGCGTCTCCCCCCTCGCGCCGCTTTTGCGTCGCCCTCGCCGAAGACGGCGACCCTATGGGCCGCAAAAGCTCGGCTCAAATTACAGTCCAAAGCACCGCCCCGTGTCCGCCTCACTGCGGCTCCGCTATCGCTCCGCCGCCCTACGCGTTTGCCGTCGCCCGCTGGGATTTCATCTCGATTTTGCTCACCGCAAAACGAGTGAAATTCCTCTTTAAGCGGGGCGGGCGACTTGTCAACAGGAGGGTACTGCGCTCGGGCCGCGGTGGGCAATTGGCCGCCTCTACCCCAACAGGATGGAACTGCCCTGCGCGGGCGGCGGCCGGCTATAAGGCAAAGAGAACCCTAATAAAACGCCCGATGGGCGCCCCGGCGGGACAGAGCGAAACTGCGTTGCGCTGCGGCTGTGTCGGCCCAAATCTTCGCACCGTTCTCTGTTCACGCACCTTACGCTCTGCAAGGCTCAAGCTACAACTGCGCTCAGGCCGCGCGGGCCCCACGGAGAGTCTCTACCCCAAACCAGCAACCTCGCGCCCGGGCTACAAAAAACGGGCGGACTTTCCGAGGAAGTCCGCCCGCAATCGGCGATGCCGATAAATAGGCTCTCAAAAACTACTTGATCCGTTCATAGTACTCCCGCGTCCGGGTGTCGACCCGGATCCGCTCGCCGGTATTGATGAACAGCGGGACTTTGATCGTCGCCCCCGTCTCGACAGTAGCCGGTTTCAGCGCATTCGACGATGCGGTGTCCCCCTTGAGCCCCGGCTCGGTATAGGTCACCTCCATCTCTACCAGCTGCGGCAGTTCGGCCGAGAGCACTGTCTCCTTTTCCGTGTGGAACATCACCTCCACGATCTCCCCCTCTTTCATCAGGTCGGCATTCTCGATCATCTTCTTGTCGATCACGATCTGTTCGAACGTCTCGGTGTGCATGAAGTTCGCCCCCATATCGTCCTCATAGAGATACTGATACGGCCGGCGTTCCACCCGAACCGGTTCGATCGGCGCACCGGCCGTGAACGTATTGTCGATCGTCCGGCCGTTTTCCAGATTCTTGAGCTTGGTGCGGACGAAAGCCGGCCCCTTGCCCGGTTTCACGTGCTGGAAGTCGATGATCTGACACGTTTTGCCGTTCAGCTCGATGCACATCCCGATTTTGATATCTGCGGTTGTTGCCATATTGTGGTTTAAGTGTTAAGATAATCCGTTTTGTATAGCGGAGCACGCAAAGGTACGAAAAAGCCGGGGTTTACGCAAACAGGGGACGCACCCACTCGACCGCGAAGGCCCAGGCGACGAACCGGGCGGTCTTTCCGATCAGCATGAAGAGAGCCACCTGCCAGACATTCGTCCGATAGAATCCCAGCGCAAGGGCGAACAGGTCGCCCACGAACGGCAGCCACGACAGAAAAGCCAGCCAGGCTCCGTAGCGATCGACGCGGGATTTCTGCCGTTCGAGGGTCTCGCGCCTGACCTTGAACCACTTTTCGATCCACTGCCACCGGCCGCCGCGTCCCATCCAATAGGAGATCATCCCGCCGGCCCAGTTGCCGAGCGAAGCCACGACCACCGTCCAGACGACATTCCCTCCGGCGGCCAGCATCCCGACCAGCAGGAAATCCGAGCTGAACGGCAGAATGGTCGCAGCGAGCAGCGCCCCAATAAACAGCCCCGCGTACCCTAAATCCAACAACCACTCCATAATCGTCCCGTCAAAACGTTTACCGCTCCCACGGCAAAAACTTTCCCTCATCCGCCGTTTGCCGGAAAATCGGGCGGTCGGCATTCAACCGCTCCCCATTCAAGACCCGTTCGTAACAAGCGACATACCCGGCCGCCATCCGATCGGCCGAGAACATCTCCCGCGCATAATCGTGACACATCGGGCGGGAATAGCCATCCGCCTCCGAAGCCGCACGCCTCAACTCCGGGCAGCCGGCAGAGAGGAACCCCACCTCCGGCGGCACCAACTCCGGCAAAGAGCCGTATGGGGTGCCGAAAACCGGCGAACCGAAATAGAGGCTCTCGATCAGCGCCAATCCGAAAGGCTCGTGCCACCGAACCGGAAATATCAGCCCTTTACTGCCCGAAAGCCACCGCAATTTCTCCTCGCCGCCCACCATCCCGACAAACCGGATCTTCGGCGAAAAGGTGAACCGCATCCCCATCTTAAAATTGAAACGATGTCCGCCCAACACGACCAGCCGGCCGCCGGTCATGCCCCGCACAACGTCGATCGCTCCCCGCACGTTCTTCACCCGCCAGGCCGCATTCCCCAGAAAATGGTAATAGGAGCGCGCATTCCGCAAATCGGGCGTTCCGTATTCGTCCCACTCCAACCCATTGTAGACGAATGTCTCCGAACCGTGGCGGGCAGCATGGTTCCGCGAAAGAAAGACCGTATTGAACGGCAACTCGCGCCCGGCTCCGCTGTTTGTATGTTCGGTATAGACGAACGGAGTCCCCTCGGTCAACTCTCCGTAGAGCGGCTGATGCAGATGAACGAGGTCGACACCTTCCGGAATCTGGGTCCCGAGCGGGCGTGCGGGATCGTACACCCGCACCGGAGCGAAATCGCACACCGAACCGGCTTCCGCCAGATAGGTCACCCGATGGCCCTGCCGCAACAAAGCTTTGCCCAACCCCCAAACCACCCGCTGCGTTCCGCCGTACTTCAGGGCCGGGATCGTGCCGGTCGTAAAGATCAGAATATGCATAAAAACAACTGTTATTCGAGCCGTTCGATGGTCAGCCCGGGCAGCGACTGCATGAACTGGAACAGCAGCGTGTCCTCGCTCCGGCTCCGCGTCTTGACCACCATCGTCACCCGGTACAGCGTCCCCTCGCCGACCGTCTCGTGGGTCGCTTCGTAGCTCATCAGATGATACCCCTGTTCGTGGATATGCACCAATATCCGCCTCAGGTTCTGCTCGTCGGAGGTCGAAAAGACCACCAGCGAAGAGTGGATCCCGACCGTTTTGAAAATCAGCGTCGAAAGTTCGAGTCCGGCCAGCGTCAGCACCATCGCGGCAATCCCCACGGCATACATCCCGCCGCCCACCGCCAGCCCGATGCCGGCCGTCGCCCACAATCCCGCCGCCGTGGTCAGCCCCCGCACGAACTGTTTGTGGATCAGGATCGATCCGGCCCCGATGAACCCGATTCCGGTCACCACCTGAGCCGCGATCCGTCCCGGGTCGCTCCGCGGGTCGGCCGCAAAGGCGTAGATGGAGACGATCATGAACAGGGCGCTTCCCAGCGCGACCAGAAAATGGGTGCGCAGACCCGCCTCCTTGGCGCGGAGCTCCCGGTCAAACCCGACAATGGCTCCCAGCAGCGCGGCGATGGTCAACCGCAAAACGAATGTCCAGATCATCTCTCCATCATTTTTAAAGTTCGATGCCCCTGCACCGCAGGCCCGCCCGCTCGATCGCCTCCAGCACCCGCGGCAGGGCGTAATAGAGGTTGCGCGAGGCCTTCACCGAGTCGTGGAAGACCACGATCGACCCCTCGTGCAGGTGGCGCGTCACATTCCGCACGCACGCCTCCGGCGAGACCGTCCGCGCATAGTCGCGGCTCAGCACGTCCCACATGATGATGTGATACCGTTCCGAGATGCGCCGGATCTGGCTCCGCGTGATGCGTCCGTAGGGCGGCCGGTAGAGGTTCGTCCGGATCAGGCCGTTGGCCAGGTCGGCATCCTCGATGTAGCGCCCCGCCGGATTGCCCCACCCTTTGATGTGGCTGTAGGAGTGGTTCCCCACGGCATGCCCCCGGGCCTTGATCTTGCGAAAGATCTCGGGATGCTGGTCGACATTCTTGCCCAGACAGAAAAAGGTCGCTTTGGCCCCATATTTGTCCAGTGTATCGAGCACCCACTGGGTCACCTCGGGCGTCGGCCCGTCGTCGAAAGTCAGGAAGATCGTTCCCGACTCCCGAAAGTTCCAGTTCAGCTCCGGGAACAGACGTTTGATGAATTTCGGCGGCCGGAAATACATGTGTGTCCGTTGAGAAAGGTTGAATACTCACAAAGATAGGAGAATATTCGTTACATTTGTCCGGCGGCGGCCGCGGAAGGCGGCGGGGCCGCTGTTTTCCCATCCAAACCCGTTGCTTTATGAAAAAACTGACCTGGATACTGGCTTCCCTCGTCGCCGCAGTCGGCACGGGCTGTCACTCGTCGGACCCGGTGAAGGCCCCTTCGTCGGGCCGGGCCTACGAACTCTTCGTCGTCGCTCCCGCCGAGCTGTGGGAGGGGGCGGCGGGCGACACCGTGCGGGCGATCTTCTCGCAAGAGGTCGAACGGATCAACCAGCCCGAACCGCTCTTCGACCTGCTGAGCGTCCCGCCGGCGAATTTCCAGAAGACCGTCTCGCGCCACCGGAACATCCTGATTCTGCGGACGGGGGCGCAGTACGAGCGGTCGGATATGACGGCTGCGTATGATGTCTATTCGGCGCCGCAGCTGCAGGTGACCGTCACCTCGCCGTCGGCCGACTCGATGGCGGCTTTTCTGCACACCTACGGCCGGGAGCTGGAGCAATTCTACGAAATCGTCGAGCGCAACCGTTTCGTGGCACAGGCCCGCAAACACCGCGATCCGGAGATCGGAGCCCTGATCCGCGAAAAATTCGGTTTCGAGATGAGCATCCCGACGAACTACCGGGTGCGGCTCGACACGACCGATTTCCTGTGGGTCTCCTACGAGCTGCCGCTGGCGAGCGTCGGCTTCCTGATCTACACCTACCCGGCGGACTCGACGGTGACGGATGCCACGACGGGGTGGCTCGTCGCGGCGCGGAACGGTGCGGTGCGGCAGGTGCCGGGGCCGTCGAAGGGGAGCTACATGTCCACTTCGACGATCATCCCGCCGGATCGGAAGCTCCTGACGGTGGAGGGCCGGCAATGGACGCAGCTGCGCGGTTTCTGGGACGTGAAGGGGGATTTCATGGGGGGGCCGTTCATCAACTACACGACCTACGACGGGGCTACGGGACGGATG
This sequence comes from uncultured Rikenella sp., assembly GCF_910577125.1. Taxonomy (GTDB): domain Bacteria; phylum Bacteroidota; class Bacteroidia; order Bacteroidales; family Rikenellaceae; genus Rikenella. Next base: position 1,740 of record NZ_CAJTMN010000024.1, on the reverse strand, counting down.
GTGGCGATCGACGGGTATGTCTACTCGCCGTCGCCGAACAACCAGGTGCCGATGCGGAACTATATCCGTCAGGTGGAGGCGATTTTCCGGACGGTACGGATTCCTGAATAACAGTCTCTCGATTTTTTCGCTGAACAAGATGGACACTTTCCTTTTCGACCGCATCATCATCGGGCCGATCCACAGCCGGCGGCTCGGGTCGTCGCTGGGGGTCAACCTGCTGCTTCCGAACTCCAAACTGTGCAACTTCAACTGCATCTATTGCGAATGCGGGTGGAACGGGGCGCACGGCACGGGCGGCTTCAACCCGGCGGAACGGGTCGTCGCGGCGCTGGAACACCGGCTGGCGGAGATGGCGGAGGCGCAGGAGCTGCCGGACGTCATTACTTTCGCAGGGAACGGCGAGCCGACGATGCACCCGGATTTCGGACGGATCATCGACGCGACGTTGAGGCTGCGGGATCGCTATGCGCCGCAGACGCGGGTGGCGGTGCTGAGCAATGCCACGATGATCGACCGGCCGGCGGTGCGGGAGGCGCTGCTGCGGGTGGACCGGAATATCCTGAAACTGGATTCGGCGGTCGACGAGACGGTGCGACGGATCAACCAGCCGCAGAACGGCCGCACGGTGGCGGAGACGATCGACCTGCTGGGGGGATTCGAGGGCCGGTTAGTGGTTCAGACGATGTTGCTGCGGGGAGATTACGGCGGTCATCGGATCGACAACACGACGCAGGAGGAGGTGGAGGCTTACATCGGTGCGCTGGGCCGGATCCGGCCGGCAGAGGTGATGCTCTACACGATCGACCGCAACACACCTGCGGACGGTCTGGAGAAGGTTTCGTTCGAGGAGATGGAGGCGATTGCGACCCGTCTGCGGGAGGCATTCCCCGGTCTGGTCGTCTCGGTGGCGAGGTAGTCGGCAGTAGAGGCTGCCAGTTGGGGTAGACCCGGCCAGTTTTCGAGTGCCGAGCGGCACCGTTTATTCCGAGAGGCAACGCAACTGAAAACCGTGGCCGCGATAGTGCGCGGCGCTGGTATAAAGGGCCTGAGTGCGGAAATCTAAATATCTTACTGTGATATCACCTGTTACCGGCGTATACGACCAACTGTACCCGAGGTAGCCAATGCCGCTCAGATCGCCCGTATCCCGATGGCGATAGCCCGGGGCGGGGTGATGCGGGGCGAAGCCTGCGGGTTTATGGAACGTTGCTTTTAGTCTGTCGTGTTCGGGCTGCGCGCTCCGGGGGTGGGCCACAGGCCCAGCGCGCAAGCCCGGCGATTCTGCGAATCGCACTACTCGCTCTTCGCCCCGTGTTCGCCTCACTGCGGCTCCGCTTTCGCTCCGCCGGTACCTTCGGGCACTCCGAAATAGGTCGACTCTACCCTACGCGCGCCTTGGAAAATCCAGTCAAAACACACAAGTGCATTTTGACGATTTCCCTTTTAAGGCGACGGCGCGCGGTGGGTTCGAGGGTACTGCGCTCGGGCCGCGCAGGCCCCGCTTAAGTAAGGCAGTGATAACCCTAGTAAAAGCCCCTGTGGGGCCCCACGGTGAGCAAATGGCTGTGTCAGCCCAAATTTTCGAACAGTTCTTTTTCCGTGCGCCTTGGGAAATCCAGTCAAAACACGCAAGCGAGTTTTGACGATTTCCCTCTTAAGGCGTGGCGCGCGGGCTTGTCAATGCTTGTTTCAGTCGCCCGCGGCAATTCTTGCCGGATTGGCTCACCGCCAATCGGC
>NZ_CAJTMN010000023.1 GCF_910577125.1 uncultured Rikenella sp. | reverse complement strand
GCGTAGCTAACTAAAAGTCTTTTGGGTACCTTTTCTTCAGAAAAGGTACGGTTCCCTGCGGGTAGACACGAAAAACAACCGATACAATAAGTATTAGTTATCCGCCGGTCCGCGTTTGATTTGTTTGATCATGATGCCGATATCCGCGATGAGCAGGATCGTGAAGAGCACCGCGAAGATCCAGAACGTTGTTTGGATCGCCCCCGCATCGATTCTGGAGACCGCCGCCCCCGTCGGGAGCAGGTTTTGAATCGTCCACGGCTGCCGTCCGAGCTCCGCCACGATCCATCCCGCCTGCGACGCCACGTACGCCGCCGGAATCGACCAGAGCGCCAGCCGGAGCGGCCATCGATACCGTTCCAGCGCTTCCCTGCGTTCGAGGAACAGCATGCCGACGAACAGCACGACGAACCAGATCCCGAGGCCCACCATGACGCGGAACGACCAGAAGACCAGCGGAATGCACGGAATCGTCTCCTCCGGCGACGTCAGGTAGCCGTAGCCGAAATAGCGGAAATACTCCTCGCTGAACGCCTTACCCTCCTCCGTCGCCGGGTCGAACAGTCGCGCGATGGAGTCCGCCGCCGCCTCGTTCCCCGCCTTTTGTGCCGCCTTGAACGCCGCGAACGTCTCGATCGCATGCCGTCCCCGGGCGATCATCTCCTCGCCCGACGGCAGCCCCCGTTCCGGATTTCCCTCCGTCAGGTCGTCGATGCCGATCACATACGCCCCCGCCGAGTGGTGCGCCAGCACCGAGAGCATCCCCGGTACCTCGATTCCCGGTACGATCGTGAGCGGCGCCCGCTCCTGTCCCTCCCGGAGATTTTCCATCGCCGCCAGCTTCATCGGCTGGTATCGCGCCACCTGGATCGCCGACCCGTCGCCCGTCCAGAGCATGAAGAGCGCACCGACCAGCCCGAATACGGACGCCATCCGAATGCTTTTTCGGGCCATCTTTTCCTCCCGCCCGCGGAGCAGGTACCACGCGCTGACCCCGATGACGAAGACCGCCGCCAGCACGAACGCCGACGTCACCGTGTGGAAGAATTTGTTCATCGCCACCGGCGAGAAGAGCACCTCCCGGAAGCTCACCATTTCGTTTCGCGCCGTCTCCGGATTGAACCTCATCCCCGCCGGATACTGCATCCAGGCGTTGGCCACCAGAATCCACAGCGCCGAGAGATTCGCCCCCACCGCCGTGAGCCACGTCGCCGTCAGGTGGAACCCCCGCGAGACCTTGTTCCACCCGAAGAACATCACCGCGATGAACGTCGACTCCATGAAGAACGCCATGATGCCCTCGATGGCGAGCGGCGCTCCGAAGATGTCGCCCACGAAGTACGAGTAGTTGCTCCAGTTGGTTCCGAACTCGAATTCGAGGATGAGCCCCGTGGCCACCCCGATGGCGAAGTTGATGCCGAAGAGCCGCATCCAGAACCGGGTCGTCCGTTTCCAGAATTCGTTTCCCGTCCGCACGTAGACCGTCTCCATGAGAGCGATCAGGAAGCTCAGCCCGAGGGTCAGCGGGACGAAAAACCAGTGATAGATGGCCGTCAGGGCGAACTGGGCCCGTGACCAGTCGACCACCGCTCCGAAGTCCGTGTCGAGTAGTGTCATATGTCGAGATTTGAGTTTTCGGGTGTGAATATAGGGATTATCTTTCGATCAGTTCCCGGCTGACGAAATCGGCTTTTTGTTCGTCGTCCATTCCGCGCAGCGCGTCCGGGAAGAAGAACAGCTTGAGCACCAGGAACAGAATGATCAGCTTGACGAGGATCACGGCCCAGAGCGTTTTCCCGACCGTCATCTCCCGGAATCCGTCGTAGTAGAACGCTGCTATTTTGCGCAACCAAGTCATTTTTGCCTTATATTTGCTACTTATGTTTTTTCGCTCTTTGTGTCTACCCGCAGAGAACTGCCGCTTTCTTGAAAGAAAGCGGCGCAAAGAACTTTTAGATAGCTACGCTATGCCTTAGGCTCCGCAGTCCTCAGTCTTCGTGATTGCTTTTGGGTCGGGGCAACGGCGCGCTTAATGTGAGTTTAACCCTATGCGCGCCGTTGCTCCCGACCCAAAGAAAAGTCCGAGATTTGGGTCGCCGGCAGCTTTAGGATGCAAAGCATCCTCTAAAGTTTTTCTGGTTCTCTTTGTTCACAAAGAGAACAGTACCCTCCAGATAAGGCGCAAATAAACGAACGAATAACCACCGACAAGATATGAAAAATACCTTTGACAGCACAAAAATAATACAGTTCCAGCGACTTTGTGCCGAAGCGCAGACCATCGCCGTCGTGTCGCACACCAACCCCGACGGAGACGCCATCGGCTCCGGCCTCGCTCTGAGCCGTTTCCTGCGGAACCTCGGTCACGACGTCCGGTTTTTCGTTCCGAACCGCTTCCCGAAGTTTCTGGACTTCATGGCCGGTGCCGGAGACGTGGAAGTCTACAACGAAGCCTGCGACGCCGTCCGGGCATACGTCTCCTCCGCCGATCTGATCATTTGCGCCGACTTCAACCGCATTGAGCGGCTCGACAAGCTGAGCGCCGCCGTCGAAGAGAACGTCGTCGCCCCTCGCGTGCTGATCGACCACCACCTCAACCCCGCCGAGTTCGAGCTTGCCTTTTCCGACACCGACAGTTCGTCGACCGCCCAGCTCGTCTACGAACTGATCCTCGCCTGGGCCGGCGTGGAGGCCATTACCCCCGAGATCGCCCTCCCGCTCTATGTCGGGATGGTGACCGACACCGGCAACTTCAGCTACGGGAACCTCACCCCCGCCTTGTATCGCGCTGTCGCCGTGCTCGTCGAGCGTGGCGTGCGACCTATCGAAGTGTCGCAGGCCGTATTCAACACCCAGAGCGAGAACCGCCTCCGGATGGTCGGCTACCTGCTTTCCGAGAAGATGCGCGTCCACGCCCCGATCCACACCGCCTATATCACCCTCACCCGCGCCGAGAAGACCCGCTTCGACCACCAGATCGGCGACACCGAGGGGATCGTCAACATGCCCCTCTCGATCGATACCGTCTCGTTTTCCGCCATGTTCATCGAGACCCTCGACTGCATCAAACTCTCTTTCCGCTCCCAGGGAGACTTCGACGTCGACCGGTTCGCCCGGCGCTATTTCGACGGCGGCGGCCACCGGAACGCAGCCGGCGGACGTTATTACGGCCCGATGAGCGAAGCCGTCGCCCGGTTCGAGCAGGCCATTGTCGAAACCCATCCCGAAGAGTGAACTCTCCATGCCCGAAATGCCCACTACAAATGATAAAATGGTCGCCTTGCTTCGGCGGCTGAAGATCGAGATGAACGGCGCCGTCACCGACGCCATGCGTGCTTATGGCGGCCGGCCGAGCGGCTACGGACTGAACTACGGCGTCTCGCTACCCACCATCCGGGAGGCCGCCGCGGCCTATGCCCCCGACTCCGGGCTGGCCATCCTGCTGTGGCGTCAGGACGTGCGGGAGCTGAAGCTCGCCGCCCTCTTTATCGACGACCCGCAGACCCTGGACGCCGACCGGATGGAGCAGTGGGCCGACGCCTGGCGCGGCTCTGCGGAGCTCGCCGAGCAGTGCGCCATGCAACTGTTCTGGCGGTCGCCCGCGGCATGGACGGTCGCTGTGCGGTGGGCGACCGCCACCGGAGAGGCTTCTGATCCCTTGAGGCGTCTGGCCGCCTTCTTTATGATCGGCCGTCTGGCCGCCCCGGCCGACGGGAGCGGAGCCGTGACCGACGCCGATTTCGCTGCCCTGCTCGCCGACCCGACCGCCTTCGGAACGCATACCGAAGAACGCTCCGCCGTCTATGCCCTGCGCGAGATGTGGCGTCGCCGTCCCGCCTTGCGCGCGGCCGTGACCGGCGTGCTGGAGCGTCTTCCGGTCGGCGTCGCCGACGAGGTGCGCTGGCAAATCGAATATCTGCCGTAGTATATATAATAGGTATGTCCGAAATATTTCCGTGGGGCGATACCCGCCGGTTCCATAGCTACTCCGCCTACTTCCGCCGTCTGTTCGGCGGCCGGATGCAGAAAGTCGTCATCGACGCCGGCTTCACCTGCCCCAACCGCGACGGGACGATCTCGACCGGAGGGTGCTCCTTTTGCAACAACGACGCCTTCAGCCCTTCGTACAGCCACCGCGGCTACTCCGTCTCGCGTCAGATCGACGAAGGCATTCTCTTCCACCGCAACCGTTACCCCCGCGCTCAGCGCTATCTGGCCTATTTCCAAAGTTACTCCAATACTTATAAGCCGCTGGCCGAGCTGCGGGCGATTTACGACGAAGCCCTGCGTCATCCGGCCATCGCGGGAATCGTGGTGGGCACCCGTCCCGACTGCGTCGACGAGGCGAAACTCGACTACTTCGCCGAACTCGTCGCGGCGGGACATTATGTGATTCTGGAATACGGCGTCGAATCGGTTTACGACGAGACCCTGTGGCGCGTGAACCGCGGACACGATTTCGCTGCTGCTGTCCGGGCTATCGAACAGACCGCCGCCCGGGGGGTGCACTGTGGCGCCCATTTCATCCTGGGTCTGCCGGGCGAGAGCGACGAGATGCTGGTCGGTCAGGCCGCGGTCATCAACGCCCTGCCGCTCGACACCGTCAAATTCCACCAGCTCCAGCTCTTCCGCGACACGGCCATGGCCCGCGACTACGCCGAACATCCCGAACAGTATCGGTTCCGGACGCTGCCCGAGTACATCGATCTTTTTATCGACCTTCTGGAGCGGCTTCGTCCGGAGCTGGTGATCGAGCGTTTCGCGGGCGAAGCTCCGCCGCGATACCATCTTGTTCCTTCACCGTGGGGCTCCGTGCGGAACGAGCGTCTGCTCCAGCTGCTCGAAGCTCGGCTCGAAGAGCGCTCCACCTGGCAAGGCCGCCTCTTCCGGTAGTTGTTTGCTGGAACTGCCGCTTTCTTGAAAGAAAGCGGCGCAAAGAACTTTCAGTTAGCTACGCTATACCTTAGGCTCCGCAGTCCTCAATCTTCGCAGGTCTGTCGGGTTGGATTTTCGGCGGGCGCGCTTGGGTTATTTGCCTTATATTAGCGCGCCGCGCCGGAAAACCACAGCCCGACGGACAGTCCGAGAGTTGGGCCGCCGGCAGCTTTAGGATGCGCCAGCATCCTCTAAAGTTTCTTTGGTTCTTTCTGTTCACAGAAAGAACAGTACCCTCAAACCCACCGCGCGCCGCCGTCAAAAGAGGCGATTCAACTCTTTCGGCGATGAGCCGAAAGAGAATGAATCGCCCAGGCGCGCGGAAAAAGATGAATTGAAAAAACTATATTTGCAGCATGAAAAAACACCTCGCCGTAATCGTATTGTGGTCGGTCGCTCTGTGGTTCAGTATCGGCGGGGCGTTCGCGCAGCTGAACAAGCCCTACTTTTTTTATAAAGGCCGCGAACTGATCATGGACGGCGACTACCGCAGCGCCATCGAGATGCTCAACCTCCTGCTCCGCACCGAGACCAAAGAGTATGAAGGGTATTTTCTGCGCGGCGTCGCCAAATACAACCTCGACGACCTGATCGGCGCCGAATCCGACTTTACGCAGGCCATCGCCGTCAACCCCGTCTATACGATGGCCTATCAGTACCGCGCCATCACCCGTTCGCGGATGGGGAACTACAACGACGCCCTGCAGGACTACCGCACCGCCGCCGAGCTGCGGCCCAATCTGCCCGCCACCTATTATAGCCGCGGCGTCACCTATTTCCTGAGCCAGCAGTTCGACCGGGCCGTGGAAGACTTCTCGCGCTACCTTCGTTCGAAGCCCGCCGATGTCAACGCCCTCACCAACCGGGGAACCTGCTACCTCTATCTGAAAGACACCACCCGCGCTTATGCCGACTTCAACCGCGCCGTGGAGATCAACCCCAACGAAGCCGACGGTTTCGTGCGGCGCGGGCTGCTCGAAGTGGCCCAGCAGCGGAACGAAGAGGGAATCAGAGACCTTACCGAGGCCTTGCGGATCGACAGCACACTGGCCATCGCCTACTTCTATCGCGCTTACGCCTACGTGAACCAGTCGCAACCGATTAGCGCCTTGGCCGACTTCGACCGTGCCGTCGCCTACGACTCCACCAACTCCGTCACCTACTTCAACCGGGCTATCTTGCGGAGCCAGATCGGCGACTACAATTGCGCTATTGAGGATTACGACCGCGTGGCGCGCTACAACCCGGGGAATGTGCTGGTTTTCTACAACCGCGCCTCCGTGAAGATTCGCATCGGCGACTATCGCGGTGCGATCGACGACTATACGCGCGCGATCGAACTCTATCCCGATTTTGCCAACGCCTATTTGTCTCGCTCTCAACTGAAAGGTCTCCTTCGCGACTTCCGCGGCGCAGAACGCGACCGGCGGATCGCCGAAGAGAAGATCGAAGCCTACCGGCGGAAGCTGAGCGACAGCACCTTTACCTCCTTTGCCGACACCAGCCGTCAGTTCGACAAACTGCTCTCGTTCGACGCCGATTTCGGTAATAACGAACTGCGCTCCATGCGGGGCGACAGGCAGCAGGAGGTGCGTCTGATGCCTCTTTTCCGGATCGGGTGGGTCGTTCCTGCCGACTCCGCCACCCGGGTCTACAATCCCCGGGATTATCGGAACGCCCGTTTGGACGGCTATCTGAACGAGTTGCTCGCGACAGCCGTCGGACGCAGGACGGCCGGGGCAGGGTATCGGTTCGATATGACCGCCGTGCCGCGAATCGAGGAGCTGGGACTGGCGGGAGACAGCGTCTCGCTCTGGGATGAAATGAACGTCTCGCCGGTCGAATGGGAAGACAATTTCTTGCGTGGAGTGACCCAGACCGCTTTGCAGCAGTACGCTTCGGGCCTGAGCTACTATCGCCGGGCCGAGCGGATGGCGATCGACAATCCGTTGATTTATTTGAACCGGGGGGCTGCCGCGGCCGAGATGATCGAGTTCGTCGCCTCGCTGGAGGGGAACAGCGTGATGCAGCAGGTGGCCGTGCGATCCGAGGATCCGGCTGCGCAGCTGTTGCAGAATTCCGGGCGGCGCACCTACGATTACAGCGAAGCGATCGCCGATATGCGTCGTGCGGCGGAACTGATGCCGGAGTTGCCGCAGGTCTACTACAACTTGGGAAATCTGTTGTGTCTGAGCGGCGATCTGCCGGGCGCTTTCGAGCAGTACACGCGTGCCATCGAACGGTTTCCGTATCTGGCTGAGGCGTATTATAACCGGGGGCTGGTTCAGATATTCATGCAGGATACCCAGAAGGGGTGTCTGGATTTGAGCAAAGCCGGAGAGCTGGGTTTGTTGGAAGCCTATGACGTGCTGAAACGCTACTGTATCAAGAACGGGCGTTGAGGCGCGCGCAAGAATAAGAACTGCTGAGCCTGAGGCGCGCGAACAGAGAACGGTTCGAAGATTTGGGCTGACACAGCCATCCGCTCACCGCGGGCACGCGGGGCCCGCCCGGCCCGAGGGCAGTCGAAGCTCGACCCGCGCGCGACAGCTGGAGAAGGAAATCATCCAAACGCGTGGTGCGCGTTTGGATAAGATTTCTGCCAGCGCGCGGGAAAATGCGAATGGTGGCGGAGCGACAGCGGAGCCGCATGGGCTGACACGGGGCGGAGAGCGAGTAGCGCGATTCGCAGAATCGCCGTCCTCGGCGAGAGCGACGCTTTAGCGGCGCGAGGGGGGCGCTCCGAGGACGAACGGGCGGAGAATTGGGTGGTGAGTAAGCTGTGCTCTTGCGGTTCGCAGAACCGCGCGGGCCGGACGCCTCCCCACGGGAGGCCCGCAACACGCCGCTTGCGCGTCGAGAATTGCGGTCGCTCCCGGGCGTCCGGCCGCAATGGTGTAGGGTAAAGGCTGCCTTGTTGGGGTAGACCCGGCCATTTCGGAGTGCCTGGAGGCACCGTTTATTCCGAGAGGCAACGCAACTGACGACCGAAGGCACGGTTGTCCGCGCTGCAGGGATTGAGGTACTGCGTGCCGAAGCCCAAGAACACGCCGTAAGTCCCGCTGACAGCGGATGACCAACTGTACCCGTGGTGGCCGACGCCGTCCGGCTCGCCCGAGCCTGCGATGCGGTAGCCCGGGGCGGAACGGGCCCGCATAAAAGTCGCCGGTAAAAACACCGACAAAAACGTTGTCCAAAACGAACGTTACCGAAAAACGCCAGCAAGAAACCTGCGACAACACCGCAGTACATATAGAAAAGAAACCTACAAAACAGATGGTAGAAACTTTACGCCAAAACATCTCCGACTCCAAACGAGCCCGCTGGACCGTTCTGCTGATGGTCTCCCTGACCATGTTCTGCGGCTACTTTCTCGCCGACGTGCTCGCCCCCCTGAAAGGGCTGCTCGAAGAGCTCTTCCAGTGGGACAGCACCGACTTCGGCCTGTTTAACAGCGGATACGGATGGTTCAACATCTTCCTGCTGATGCTGATTTTCGGCGGGATGGTGCTCGACAAAATGGGCGCCCGGTTCACCGGCGTCGTATCCGTCGGCGTGATGCTCGTCGGGATCGCCGTCAAATATTACGCCATCGGATTTATGGATCCCGCCCGCATGGTCGACATCTGGTTCTTCGGCCCGAAGACCATGAAACCCCAGGTGCTCACGGCTTCGCTCGGGTACGCCCTGTTCGCCGTCGGGTATGAAGCCATCGGGATAACCGCCAATAAAATCATCGTACGGTGGTTCAAAGGGAAAGAACTCGCCTTCGCCCTCGGTATGAACCTAGCCTTCGCCCGGATGGGAACATTCCTCGCCCTGGCATTGCCGCTGCCCATCGCCCGCGCCTTCGGCAACTCCATCAGCACCCCGATTCTTTTCGGGATGGTGTTGCTTTTGCTCGGCTTTCTGACCTTTCTGGTCTACATCGGCATGGATCGCCGGCTCGACCGCGAACGCGCACAGGAAGCTTTGGGCGACGACGAACGTTTTCGCTTCCGGGACATCTTTTCCATCTTCCGGATCCGCGCCTTCTGGTACGTGGCCTTTCTGTGCCTCTTGTTTTACGCCGCCGTGCACCCCTTTGTTAAGTTTGCCGTCGACCTCGTCGTTCAGAAATTCCACGTCGCCGGCGAATACTCCGGTCTGATCCCCTCGCTGCTGCCCGTCGGCACCCTGATCCTGACCCCGCTGTTCGGGAACCTCTACGACCGGCGCGGGAAAGGCGCCTCCATGATGATCTGGGGTGCCTTGATGCTCGTCGGCGTCTATTTCGGCTTCTCCCTTCCGTGGCTCGACCACTGGGGCTTCGCCGTCGTTCTCGTGATCGTGCTCGGAGTCGCCTTCTCGCTGGTGCCGTCCGCCATGTGGCCTTCCGTGGCCAAAATTATCCCCGAGAGCAAACTCGGAACCGCCTACGCCCTGATTTTTTGGATGCAGAACTGGGGCCTCGCCGGCGTTCCCCTGTTGATCGGGTGGGTGCTCGACCGGTGGTGCAAACTCCCGCCGGCCCTGGTGGACGGCAAAGAGATCGCCCGCTACGACTACACCTTCCCGATGCTGATATTCTTGTGCTTAGGGATTCTGGCCGTCCTCTTCGGACTCCTCCTGAAGAGCGAAGACCGCCGCAAAGGATACGGTTTGCAACAGCCTAACATTACGCAGTAATCCTTCGTCCCTTGCGGGCGAACGATAAAAAAGACCGACAAAAATTTTCGGCAGATGTTGATTTATTGGAAAATCCTTTCTACTTTTGTCGGGAAAGAGGGAAACCCACCTCGCCTGTTTTTGCAGGTGGAATCGGGCGCCGGGCCGTTTGAAGGAGACCTCCTTCTCCAGTCTCGGTTCCCCGTTCAGTACTAAACAGATACAGTTTTTTTAATATGAAACATCTATTACTCTCATTGGCCATGCTTTTCGGGGCGGTGGCAGCCTATGGTCAGGGAGGCGATTTGATGCAGCCGGGCGTTTATCAGGACGGTATCACCGTGACCAAACAGAACGGGAAATACGGGCTGATGGATGTGACCAAACGGGTCTTTACCCCGGTGATCTATGAAAGCATCGCACCGTTCGAAGACGGGCTCGCGAAAGTCAAACGCGACGGCCGCTACGGGTTCGTGAATACCCTTGGGCTCGAAGTGGTGGCTCCGGTCTACGACTCGATCTCTCCGTTCCAGAGCGGGGTGGCCAAGGTGAAGAAAAACGGATACTACGGCTTGATCAACCGTGCGGGACGTGAAGTGGCCAGTGTGAGCTATGACGCCATCACCGACTTCGAAGACGGGGTGGCCAAGATGTGGAAACGCGGACGCTGCGGCTTGATCAACATGTCGGGATACGAACTCGCTCCGTGCGTGTATAACGCCATCGATGAATTTGTCAATAAAATCGCGCTGGTGTACAAGGACGGGCGGTTCGGGATGATCGACAATGCCGGAAACCAGATCGCACAGCCGATTTACAAGGAAATCGCACCGTTCGACGAAAACGGTTTGGCATTTGCCTCGCGCGACGGGAAATACGGTTACCTCTCTTATATGGGAGACGAGATTATTCCGGTACAGTACGATGAGATTTCGAACTTCATCGACGGGGTGGCACGCGTATCGAAGAACGGTCGGTATGGATTTGTGAATACTTTGGGACAAGAGTTCATCACGACCATTTACGATAGCGCCACTGCATTCTCGAATGGGCTTGCAGTTGTGGAAAGCAACGGCCGCTTCGGGATTGTGGACATTCAGGGTCGGACGGTCGTTCCGTGCAACTACGAATCTCGGGAAGACGCTATCCGTGCTTTCGAAAACCTGACCGTGGTGAAAAGTTCTTCGAAAAAAGACCGGAGCGACGACGGGGCATCGACCCGGAAGGCGGGGACGGGGAAATAAGCACGCGGATTATTTTAGTGTCGCATCTCACATCGTAGCTTGCCGTTTTGCGGCAGGCTACGCTTGTTTTTTAAGGAGGGGCGACCGAAATCGCACTCCCGGGGCGGGAATCTCTCCGCGTCCCGAAAAGGAGACCGAAATCCGCGCGAATCTCCCCGAAATTCAGTAGCTTTGCGACATGGCGAAAAAAAGAAGACTCCTCCTCTTTCGGGGCGATAAACCCTTGTGGATTATCGTCGCCTCGCTTTTTCTCGTCTCGCTCCTCGTCGTCTACTCCGCCACCGCCGCCATGGCCTATCGCGAAGTCGACGGAAACACCTCCTACTACCTCTTCCGACAGGCACGGTTCATCATGATCGGCTTTTTCGTCATCATCGTCGTGCACTGGATCGACTATAAATATTATGCCCGATACGCTAAAGCCCTCTTCCGGCTCAGCGTCATCCTCGTCGTGCTCGCCTACGTGATCGGCGTCTCGTTCAACGAAGCCTCCCGGTGGCTGCGGGTTCCTTTTCTCGGATTCACCTTCCAGCCCTCCGAACTGCTCAAAGTCACCCTTGTGCTGGTGGTCGCCCAGCAACTCGGCATCCGGCAGCGCGTCATTGCCCAGATCCCCGTTTTGCCCCCTCTGACCCCCGGCGGGTGGGGGCGGAATCCTCAACGCAGCTTCGACATCTGGTACAAGACCACCCGGCCGTTGATCCTGCCCATCGTGGTCGCCACCCTGGTCGTACTGCCCTCCAACTTCTCCACCGCCGCTATTCTGTGGGTGACCTGCATGATCATGTTGATGATCGGCCGCGTGCGGCAGCGCGAGCTGAACCGCTTGAACCTCTTTGCGCTGCTGGCCGGAGGCGTGCTCATTGCCACGATGTACCTCGCCGGCGTCGGACGGGCCGAGACCTGGGCCAACCGGTTGATCCAGTTCGTCGCCCCCGGCGAGACCGTCGCCGACACCAAGCAAGTCAGCCAGGATCGCTACCAGATCGAGCAGGCCGAGATCGCCATCGCCTCCGGCGGCGTTTTCGGCAAAGGGCCCGGGAACAGCACCCAGCGGTCACAACTGCCCCACCCGTACTCCGACTTCGCCTATGCCTTCATCGTCGAAGAGTACGGCATCGTCGGCGGGATCATCGTCTTTGTTTTGTACCTTTGGATATTTTATCGCGCCGGGCTGATCGTGCGGCGGTGCAACCGTCCTTCGCAGGGCCTGATGGTGCTCGGCCTGAGCCTGATCGTCACCATGCAGGCCTTTGTGAACATGGCCGTTTCGGTCGGGTTGATGCCCGTGACCGGCCAGCCCCTGCCTTTGATCAGCCTCGGGGGGTCGTCCGTTTTTTTCACCTGCGTGGCGATGGGGATGATCCTCGGTGTGAGCCGGGAGAGCGAACGGGAGCAGCAGGAGAACGAAGCCCGGCTGCGGAGAGAGGCGATCCTTGCCTCCGGCGGCGATCCGGACGACGAAGATTCGGAGCCCGAAACCGTTGCGGCGCCCAAGCGTCCGCTCATCTTGGGGCGGCGGCGCCAGGCGGATGCACACCCGGCGGCCTCCGCTTTCGACAGCGAGGACGAGGAGGCCGATTTGGTGCTCGTCGACCGCGGCGAGGGGAACGATTGGGACGACCGCTCCTATGACGGACGGCGCGAGATTATCGATTTAATGGACGATGACGATGAATAACAGACCGTTGCGTGTGATTATCAGCGCAGGAGGAACCGGCGGGCACATCTATCCGGCCGTGGCCGTGGCCGACGCCCTTCGGGCGGAGCTCGGAGAGGGAGGCGTCGAGATACTTTTCGTCGGCGCTGAGGGGAAGATGGAAATGGAGCGCGTGCCGAGGGCCGGATACGAAATCGTGGGGCTGCCTGTGGCGGGATTGCAGCGACGGCCGTTGCTGTCGCGCGTCAATCTGGAGCTGCCGCTCAAGGTGATGCGGAGCCTGCGGCAGGCGCGGCGGATTATCCGGGAGTTTCGACCCGATGTGGCGGTCGGGTTCGGCGGGTATGCCAGCGGGCCCGTACTGTGGGCGGCGCAGCGGCGGGGGATTCCGACCGTGATCCAGGAGCAGAATTCTTATGCGGGGTTGACCAACCGGCTGCTCGCGAAGCGGGCCAAGGCCGTGTGTGTGGCGTACGAGGGGATGGAGCGCTTTTTCCCGGCGGCGAAAATTCGGTTTACCGGCAACCCTCTGCGCGACCGTTTTTCGGCCGTGGCGGAGCCTTCGGCGGAGGTGCGGGCTGAGGCGGCTGAATACTTCGGCTTTCCGGCCGATTCGGGACGGAAAACTGTACTAGTGGTGGGGGGGAGTCTCGGGACCCGGACGCTGAATCGCAGCGTGCTGCGGTGGCTCGATCGGCTGGCCGGGCTTTCGGATAAGGTGCAGGTGATCTGGCAGAACGGAAAGTATTACGAACCGCAGATTGCAGCCGCCATTGCTGCACGTGAGGGCGGATTGCCGGCGAATGTGTGGCGGGGGGCTTTCGTCGAACGGATGGATCTGGCCTATGCGCTGGCCGACGTGGTGGTGGCGCGGGCCGGAGCCGGGACGGTGTCGGAGCTCGAACTGGTGGGGCGGCCGACGATTTTCGTCCCTTCGCCGAACGTGGCGGAGGATCATCAGACCAAAAATGCACAGGCCTTGGTCGACCGCGGAGCGGCCTGGATGGTGGCCGACGCAGTGGCCGATGCGGAGGCGGTGCCGCTGGCGTTGGAGCTGCTGAACGATGCGGAAAGGTGTGCGGAGCGAGTGGCTAATCTGCGGCGGCTGGGGCGCCCCGGGGCTGCTGCTGAAGTGGCTAAAACTGTGATCGATATAGCAAATGAACGAAACGAAAAATAGCATCTATTTCATTGGGATCGGCGGTATCGGAATGAGCGCGCTGGCCCGTTATTTCAACCATGCGGGATGGCGCGTGGCGGGTTACGACCGGACGCCGTCGCCGCTCACCGCGGCGCTGGAGGCGGAGGGGATCGCCGTCCATTACGAGGACTCGGTCGACCGGATTCCCGAGGCTTTTCGGAATCGGGCTGAAACGCGCGTGATTTACACCCCTGCCGTGCCGGCCGACCATGCCGAACTGTACTGGTTCAGAGCGCAGGGGTTCGAAGTGCTCAAACGGTCGCAGATGCTCGGTCTGCTGGGCGAGGGACGGCGGGTGATGGCGGTGGCGGGGACGCACGGTAAGACCACCACCACGACGATGGTGGCCCACTTCAATGCGGTGGCGGCGGGCGAAGGATCGGCTTTTTTGGGCGGGATTTCGAAGAATTTCGACTCAAATCTGGTGCTCGGCACGGGAGTGAGGATGGCGGTCGAGGCCGACGAGTTCGACCGTTCGTTCCTGCAGCTCCATCCGCAGGCGGCTGTCATCACATCGGTCGATCCCGACCACTTGGATATTTACGGCACCTATGAGGCGGTACGGGAGGCTTTTGCGCAGTTTGCCTCGCAGGTGGTGCCGGACGGGACGCTGATTCTGAAACACGGCGTCTCGCTGCCGTTGGAACGGGCCGATATCTGGCGGTACACGTATCATGTGACGGACTCCGGGGCGGATTTTCATGCCGAAAATCTCAGTGTTGACGGGGGGGGGTACTATACGTTCGACCTCGTGTTTCCTGATCGGCGGATCGACCGTTGCCGGCTGGGGATTCCGGGCTTGGTGAATGTCGAAAATTGTGTGGCGGCGGCGGCGCTGGTGTGGAGCGAGGGTTTTACCTCGAACGATGCTTTGCGGGAGGCGATTGCGACTTTCCGGGGGGTACAGCGGCGGTTCGATTTCTGGGTCAATGATCCCTCGGTGGCGGGCGGGACGATCTATATGGACGACTATGCCCACCATCCGGCGGAGCTGCGGGCGATGCTGACTTCGGTGCGGAAGATGTTTCCGGAGCGGGAATTGACGGTGATTTTCCAGCCGCATCTCTACACCCGGACGCGCGACTTTGCGCCGGAGTTCGCCGAGGCGTTGAGTCTGGCGGATCGGGTGTGGCTGCTGCCGATCTACCCGGCTCGCGAGCTGCCGATTCCGGGGGTCGCTTCGGAGATGATTTTGGAGGGCATCGCGTCGCCGCAAAAGAAATTGATTACCAAGGAGCAGCTTTTGACCGAGGTCGGGGCTTTGGAGACTGGCGGCGTGCTGGTGACGGCTGGCGCAGGTGATATCGACCGGTTTTGCGCTCCGGTGGCAGACCTGGTGCGGCGGAAGAATCGGGATTTGTATGGGTGCACGGAGAAAGCCTGAGTCTTGCGGAGCTTAAGGCGTAGCGTAGCTAATTGAAAGTCTTTTGGGTACCTTTTCTTCAGAAAAGGTACGGTTCCAGCCGGCACAAAGCACGATAGTCGCCCGCCCGCCTAAGAGGGCATATTCTGCCGATTGGCGGTGAGCCAATCCGGCAAGAATTGCCGCGGGCGACTCAAAAAGTGCTAAAGCCCGCGCGCCGACGCCTAAGGAGGCGATTCAACTTTTTCGGCGATGAGCCGAAAAAGTTGAATCGCCCAAGGCACGCGATCAGAGAATGGGGCAGAGGCTGCCGCAGCGAAACGTAGTTTCGCTCCGTCCCGCCGGGGTCACCCGGCCGCTGCCCGCGAAGGGCAGTTCTATCCTGTTAGGGTAGAGGCGGTCATTTCGGAGTGCCCGAAGGCACCGCGCGCCACGCCTTAAGGGGGAAGTCGTTCAAAGCGACTTGCGCTTTGAACAGGATTTCCCCCAGGCGCGTGAACCAAGCTCTTCCCGCGCGCGACCGCTGGAGTAGGAAATCATCCAAACGCGTGGTACGCGTTTGGATAAGATTTCCGCCAGCGCGCTTAGGGTAGAGGCGGCCTATTTCGGAGTGCCCGGAGGCACCGGCGGAGCGACAGCGGAGCCGCAGTGAGGCAGACACGGGGCTGTGCTTGGTCTGAAGCTTTTGTCCGGGCTTTGGGCCGAGAGCGAATAGCACGATTCCGCGAGGAATCGCCGGGCTTGCGCACTGGGCCTTCGGCCCACCCGGGGAGCGCGCAGCCCGAACCCGACAGCATAGGGGCGTTGCTTGGATGATTCGGGTCGGCGCCCGGGAGTGACCGCAATTTTCGACGCGTGAGCGACGTGTTGCGGGCCTCCCGAGGGGGAGGCGTCCGGCCCGCTCGGCTCTGCGAGCCGCAGGGGTTCGACCTTGTTCTTGTCCGTGGTTCTTGGTCGCGCGCCTTGGGAAATCTTGTCAAAACGCTCAAGTGCATTTTGACGATTTCCCTATTAAGGCGGCGGCGCGCGGTGCCTTCGGGCACTCCGACAGGGCCGCCTCTACCCCAACTGGATGGAACTGCGCTCGGGCCGCGCGGGCCCCACGTCCCGTGGACGGGCGAAACTTGCGTTTCGCTGCGGCAGCCTCTACCCTCCGTTTATTCCGAGAGGCAACGCAACTGACAACCGCTGCCGCGAGTGTTCGTACTGGAAGGATCCATATCCACTGCAGTGAATAAAAAACGCCAGGCGTGCACACTGTTGCCGGACACCGATGCAGACCAGACCGTACCGTCGTTGCCGACGTAGAACAGTGCGCCCGTACCCCGATGGCGGTAGCCCGGGGCGGGGGCAGTAAACTGATCCGGGGATTGAGAAAATTCTGCGGATAAAGCGGTGAAAACGATCGAAAAACAGATGAAATGTCGTCGAAAAGACGGAAAATAGGACGAATCCTGCTGCTCGTGATGCTGGTGGTCTACGGAATCGTGGCCGCCCGGTACTGCACCGTGCGCGAACGGGAACTGAAATGTACCGGCATCGATATCATTGTGCGCGACAGCTCCGAACTCGCCTTCGTCACCCCCGAAATCGTCCTCGGATGGCTGCAGGACAGCTCGATACGTATCATCGGGATGGGGCTGCGCGGCGTGGACGTCTATGCCATCGAACGGCTCGTCGAAGCCCACGAATTCGTCGCCTGGGCCGAAGCCTATACCGCCATCGACGGACGGCTCCACATCAACCTCGGACAGCGGAGGCCCGTGATGCGCGTGGTGAGCGAGTCCGGACACAACTTCTACGTAGACGACGAACTGGTGCTGCTCCCCTCGCAGAGCGATTATATCGCCGACGTGCCCGTCGTGAGCGGTCGGCTGACCTTCGGTTTTCCGACCGACTATTTCGGCCGGCTCGATGAAAAAAAGTTCCCCGCAGAGCGGGAATTGTTGCATAATCTCCTTAACTTTGTCCGTCAGGTAGATACCGACCCGTTTCTGGACGCCTTGACCGCTCAGATCTACTACGACGGCCGTGAGGTACGATTATTGCCGAGGGTGGGACGTCAGGTGATCCGCTTCGGCGAGGTGAGCGACTCCGCCGCCGTCGCCCGGCGGCTCGGAAAACTGTCGCGGTTCTACCGCCGCTCCTTTGCCGACGGATGGTGGCGGTCGGCGACCGAAATCGACCTCCGGTTTCGGGGACAGGTGGTGAGCAAAAATCCGCTCCCCGATCCTCCTCCCGGGACGGCAGAGGGGGATTCCATTCGCCCGGCCTCCCGTTAGGCCGTCGGCTTTCGCCGGAAGAGAGCGGATACTGAACGAACGAGCACACACGAGATATATGGATAATAACGAATACGTTGCAGCGGTCGATCTGGGCACCACGAAAGTAGTGATGGCCGTCGGACGCAAAGCGGAAAAAAACAAGATCGAGATCGTCGCGCTCAAAGAGGTCGCCTCCAACGGCGTGATGAAAGGCGATCTGAAAAATATCGAACAGGCCTCGCAAGTCTTGAGAGAGGTGAAAACCCGGCTCGAACAGGAGCTCGGGATCGTCGTGCGCGAAGCCTATGTGGGTGTTTCGGGACAGCATATCCAGTGCAATCGGACACAGGGATACGTCACCGTGCAGAACATGACCGACGCCGGGGTGACCGAAGTGAGGCGCTCCGATGTGGAACGGCTCATCGAAGACCAGCGCAACGCATCCTTGCCGGCGGGGAAGACCATCATCAGTATTCTGCCGCAGTCCTTTAGGTTGGACGACGATGACGACATCAGCGAACCGGTGGGGATGGAAGGGCGGAAGCTGGAGGCCAAGTTCAATGTGATTATCGGCGAGGAGACCGCTATCGAACGGATCAGACGGTGTTTCCAGCGCGTGGAACTCAATTTGGCCGGGATCGTCCTGCAGCCGCTCGCTTCGGCTGAAGCCGTGCTGAGCGACGACGAAAAGGAACTCGGTGTGGCCGTGGTGGACATCGGCGGGGGGACGACCGATATATGCGTGTATTATGACAAAGTGATCCGGCATCTGGCCGTGATTCCGATCGGCGGGAATATCATCAACAAAGATATCCGTGCCTTTGGGATTCTGGAACGGTACGTCGAAAAGCTCAAGACCTCGTTCGGCGAAGCCGTGGCCGACCGGACCCCGGGCGACAAATACATCAACATCCCGAGCGTCAACGGACAGACACCGAAAGAGATTGCCGTGAAAACCCTGGCCGGGATTATCGAAGCCCGGATGTGCGACATCATCGACTACGTGAACATCGAAATCGAACGGTGCGGATTCAAGGGCAGATTAGGGGCAGGGATCGTGCTGACCGGTGGGGGAGCTAATCTGAAGAACCTCGACCAGCTCTTTAAAATGCACACCGGGATGGACGTGCGGATCGCGCAGCCCGTTACTTATGTGGTGGCAGACTCCGTGGAACTGATTTCGGCGCCGAAATACTCCACATTGACAGGGATTGTGCTCGACGCCGTGCGGAAGGGGAATTATACCGAGATCGATGCCGCCGAACCGGCGCAAGCTCCTCAGGGAGAGCCTCAAAACGCGGGAGTCGCTGCGGGGGGAGACGACTACTACCATCCGGCCGGACAACAGAATGGTCGGAGTGCTGCCGGCGGAGGCTACGATTCGTCTTATAAACCTGAGGACGACACCTACGATTCGGGACAACAGGGGGGGGGGTACGAACCGGATTCGTACGGGACGGACGACGAAGGGGGGTATATCGACGACTATCCGGAAGAGGAACTCCGGGTGCGGAGACCCAAAATCTGGGAACGGCTGAAACACAAGATCAACACTATGTTCACCGTCGAAGAAGTCGATGACGAAGACGTTTTTTAAGCATACAAGCAGACAAACATGGTTGAATTCGTAGATATAGCTCCGGTCAGCTCCTCCATCATCATGGTGGTGGGCGTGGGCGGAGGCGGGTGCAATGCCGTGAACCACATGTATAAGCTGGGGATTGCGGACGTGTCGTTCATGGTCTGCAACACCGACTGGCAGGCCTTGGGCAAGAGTCCGATTCCGAACCAGGTGCGGCTCGGTACCGGACTCGGTGCGGGGAATAAGCCCCCCGTCGGACGGGCTGCCGCTGAGGCGAGCATCGACGAAATCAAGGAAATCTTTAGCGAGAAGGACATCAAAATGGTCTTCGTCACCGCCGGGATGGGCGGCGGAACGGGGACGGGCGCCGCGCCGGTCATTGCCAAGGCGGCCAAGGAGATGGGCATATTGACGGTGGCGATTGTGACCATTCCGTTCAAAACCGAGGGGCCGAGGCGTATCATGCAGGCATTGAACGGGATCGAGGAGATCAGACACAATGTGGACTCCTTGCTGGTGGTCAACAACGAGAATATCAACGAGATATACGGAGATCTGACCTTGTCCGAAGCATTCGGCAAGGCCGACGATATTTTGGCCGAAGCGGCGAAGAGCATCGCTGATATTATCACCCAGGAAAATCGGGTCAATGTCGACTTTGCCGATGTGCGGACGGTGATGAAAGACAGCGGAATCGCCTTGATGGGGTCGGCATGCGGAAGCGGTGAGAAACGGGCGTTGGAGGTGGCTGAGGCGGCTATGAACTCGCCGCTCTTGAACCACCGGGATGTGGCCGGTGCCCAAAACGTCTTGATGACGATTACCTCCGGGAACAAAGAGGTGAAGATGAGCGAGGTGTACGAAATCACCCAATTTTTGCAGAATAAGACGGGACTCGGCCTGGGTACCGACCTGATCTGGGGAGCCGGAACGGATAAGTCGTTGGACGACGATATCCGGATTACGATTATTGCGACCGGCTTCGGTGTCGACAGTATCCCGATGATTCGCGACCGGTATGTGGACGTCGTGGGGCCTGCTTCCAAACCGGAACGGGACGGGAAAGAACATCTCCGGGATGCGCCTGCACCGCAGCGGCAGACCATCTCGCTCATTGATCAGGAGGCAGGCAGCGGCTCGGCCGGCCGACCGGACAGAAAGATCCGGACGGAGGATGAAGGGGATGAGTTTGCCGTGGTGACTCGTGACCGGGAAGAACCTGCGCCGGTGATCGCCATGGGGTACGATCGTCCTTCGGTGTCGATTGCCGACCGGCAGCGCGAGGAGATGCAAGAGGAGTGGAAACCGGCGGTCGAAATGCCGGTGGTGCCGGAAATGCCTCAGCAGACGGCAGGAGAGTGGCAGCCGGTTGTCGAATCACCGCAGCCACAGTTGTCTCAGCAATCGGTGGCGGAACCAGAGACAGTTCCTCCGGTGACCGCTGATCCGGCGGCAGAGCCGGAACCGGCTTCGACGGATAAAGAGGATATTACCGCTCTGACGGAGGAGCAGATCGAGCGTGTTCCCGCCTATCTCCGTCGGCGGATGAAACTCTATGCCGGAGCTCCTGCGGGCGGAAAGGTGTCGCGTGAGACGTTGAAAAACGAGGGCGGACACGGCGGCTCTCACTCGCGCGGCGGCGGGGCGGCGGACGGAGAGCCCCATTTGTTCGATTGATTTTCGGGCGCGGTGTTGGAAAATCCGGAAATTTTGCACACCTTTGCACCGCATTGCCGGAACCGGGTGCGGTTCTTTCCCGGCAATGCGAATCGTTGATCGACGATCTTCAGGGCGGATACCAGAGTGGCCAAATGGGGCAGACTGTAAATCTGCTGTCTTCGACTTCGGTGGTTCGAATCCATCTCCGCCCACAAAGATTTTCGATGCAAGCCGCAGGCTTTTCGGATTTCAGGCGCCCCGCGCAAATTTATTTGCAAGCGGGAGCGGAATGAAATCCGAAAAAGACAACGACAGTTGTTGCAGTGAAAATCTTTGTAAGGGTCCTGCCGGGAGGCGATGGATCACGGCGCGTCAGCGACGTAATCCTCTCCGCCCAAAGAAAAAAGAGGTGTACATCAAAAACGACGTAATCCTCTCCGCCAAATGAAGAGGCCACGTTTTAAAAACGACGTAGTCCTTCGCCCCTTAAAAAAAAGAGGTACGTATACAAAAGTGACCTCACCCTCCTTGTCGCCCGGAGCGACAAAAAATTCCGATAGAATTTGTTCGGAATAGGAAAAACACTATCTTTGCAACGTTTTAGAAATAAGCGGAAGTAGCTCAGTCGGTAGAGCATCAGCTTCCCAAGCTGAGGGTCGCGAGTTCGAATCTCGTCTTCCGCTCCAAAAGCGCAGATGTTTGAGAGAAACATCTGCGCTTTTTGTTTCTGGAAACGGCCTTAACTTCTTCGAGTATCTTCCCGTCAGAAGAGATTCTCTCATCCCTTGTTCGGGGGGTGCCGAGCCGGCGTTTTCCCGAAAACAGGGGATGGTTCTGATGCTGATCGGCATCTATTTTTGTCTCCGCGAGGAGAGGAAATCGTTATCTTTGTCTCCCGTTATCTACCCTTATGGAAAACGAACCGATCTGTCGTCCCCTGTCGGAGCTCTCTACCTCCGAGAGCGGCGTCATCGTTAAAGTCCGCGGTATCATCAGACCGGTAGGGGTAATCAGGCCGGGAACGGAGGATGTTTATCATGTACTTATACTGGTCGGAGGCAAAATAGTCTATCGGGGAATGCGACTTATTGATATATGTATCCGACTTGTAATGTAGAAACGGATGTACGGAGTTCAATCATTTTGAGTACGATGTCGGAATGATGACCTTGCGTTGCGAGGGCGCGCCTTTGCGCTACGGTTTCCACACGAACGCGGCCACGAAAACGGACCTGGTGAACCAGATGAACAAGCGTTTCCGGGAGTGCGGCCACATCGAGCGGGACGCGCGTGCGCTGGACGAGGCGGACTGCTACGAGGTGAAGCCGGACGGAACGTACGGCGCGGTGGACGACGAGCACGACGACATTTACATGAGCCGTGCGATCGGCCTGAAAGCCTCCCAGCTGCTGGACCCTCCGGCGTATATCACGGAAAAGGGCCGTCCCCGTCGGAGCGGCCCGGTACTTACCGAGTCCAGTGTGTAAAGTCTAAAGATTGATCATATCCTTTTGTCCCGGTCGTACGTGTTGTAATTCGCAGTGATAATGTTTTCTGAAAACCTGCTTTGCCTTTTCAATCAAACTGTTTCCACTATTGGCCGGCATTGAGTTGGCTACGATACGAGCATAGTGTTTTTCTGTCAATTTTTGTAGCCAACCTTTTTCCTGGAATTGTTTTAGTGTGTCTTGCAGTTGTGAAACCGCTTTTTCAGCATCTCCTTTTTTCAGTTCGACAAAACACCCGTGAGGAGAACCCGTCCCTGCCTTTTCGACTAATAACAGCCAATCGCAAGCATCGCGTCTGGAAGCCCGATTCTTCAAAAGTCCGTTGTCTACATTGTAGACGTGTACTCTTTGGCATGTGTTGGAACAGAAGTGGTATTTGACGCCGTTTTCTACCGGTGTGGTAATGCCATTTTTAGGACAAGCCGCGTGTCGGGCGTGAGGCGAGGTTACGGCATCCAATTTTGTACACAGATCGTCAAAAGAGAGTGGCATGGCAGGTCCTTTTAGCCGTAAATAATATCGTATAGTTTTGCCGTCATCTCATCTATATAAGCAGACGCGCTATCCAATTCATCTCCTCCTAACATTTCGGTTTCCGGATTGACGATAGATTTGAATACCCCTGTTTCTCCATTGATATAATACGCGCTGATTTGATCCAACGGAATAATACGACTCTGTGGTACGATCTTTTCGCTTTTTTTTGTGGATTTGTCATGTGCTTTAGCAGCATTGATCAATAGATTGAAAGCCGTAATGATATACGGACTATGCGTAGTGAGGAACAACGAACTTTCTTTGTTGTCCGAGCTGGCGGTGTTGATTTTTTGAGCGATGTCGAAAATCAATTCTTGTTGGGCTTTCGGAAACAGGTTCTGTTCCGGTTCTTCGACAAAAATATGGGAACTATGATATTCCAACCGTTTTTTTAGTCGGGTATTGATTGCCTCCCATGACTCTTCTGTAAATTCTTTACTTGTAAATACACCTTCATTCCGCAGAGCTTCGATCATGAGGTCATTTATATATTTACGAGTCACACTGACACGATGTTTGAAAACCTTATCTGTCAGGTAATCGATCATTACGTACATCGGCATGGAGGATTGTACACCGCTCGAAGCATAAAAAGGAGAAATCGTTTTATTCTCAGCTATTTTTAGCACTTCTTTGCCGTTCTTGCTGTCGTAATAAAACTCCATTCCGCCCAAGAAAGGCATGGGTAACGAACGATCTCGATTATAGTAACGTTTGATGTCGTCCCACTCATTGATAAAATTGAAAAGATTATCAATGGTTTTTGCGCGATATTCAGATCTGATATTTCTGAATACCGCAACCATATTCCGTTCCGAAGGCAGGAAGCATAATTTTATATTGTCTGCCTCCCCAAGTTTTTTCCCTCTTTGGGACTTAATCTGGGCATTGCATATATCTTTCTCATGATTGTATTCAATCTGAACCCATTCACCTTCATACTTAATGCGACTGCTGTTATCGAAGAAACTGTCTGGTAGTTTATGAAAACGTTGCAGTTCTTTGATAAAATGTGTATAAGTCGTATAATATTTAGTGCTATTGTTTACGATGCAATATTTTTCCACGTAACGACAGAAGCAGACGATTTTCATAATCGTGCTTTTCCCGCTGCTCTGTGGGCCGATAATGATGTTGAATTTTTTTAAATCCAATCGCACTTCGTTTGTAATCGGTCCGATATGGCTGATCGTAATCGTTGTTCCCATTTGTTTAGAGCTATTCTACACCAAATATATGCAAAGTTAACAAATAGTTCTAAATACAGTTTAAATGTTTTTCTTCCTCCCTTAGTCCTTCCCCTCGGCCTCCGACATCTACTCCTTTTCCGCCTTGTTTGGCGCCCCGCGGTCGTAACGGAGCAGGAAGTCTGAGCGCAGGCGGTTCATTTGGAGGGTCAGGGCCTTGTATTCCGGCGAACCGGGCTCCGTTTCGTTCCTCTCCCGGGTTAGTTTCTTGATCCGGCCGTCTGTTTTTCGGAGCTCCAGCAGCCAGTGTTTGTTTCGGGTCTGTGCCGCCCGCGCCTCCTCCGCCGACCGGTAGTAGGCCGGGAAACTGTCTTCGCGTTCCGAGCGGCGGTAGACCTCGTTTAGCATCTCCAGCTTCTCCTTCGTGTCGTAATAGCGCGTGTTCGGGTTCTCCTCCCGCTCCACATCCGCCATGAAAGCGTTGATGAACGGGATGTCGCCTGTCCGACGTTCGTCCCCCGGTTCCGCGATACACCGCCACGTGCGTCCGATCAGCCGTCCGGCCCCTCCCGCATACGACGAGAGGAGGTGTTCCGCTTTCGACGGATTGACATCCAGCAGATTGAGCCACCGATTGATCTCTCCCTTTTCGTTCATCCCCGCCGGCACCGTTGTGCTGCCCCCGGCCTGTTCGTTCAGCCACTCGCAGACCGTTTTGTAGGCGATGAACGTATTGCGCATCCCCAGTTGGCTTTCCGGAACCGTCTGACCCGGGTAGGCCTCCCGGTAGATCTTTCGGTCCATGAAATTCGCATTGACACCGATCTCGTAGAGCGGTTTGAATACCGACGGCACGAACGTTTTGAGCGGATGCTTCGAGTCGACCTCCACCGGCAGGAAGCTTTCTCCCGCCGCGTCCGTTACCGAGTTGACTATCGCCGCCGCCGTTCCCCATCCCTCGTCAGCCCGCAGTCGTCCCTGCGTCACGTCCGCCATGACCGTCCCTAAGACCCACGCCGGTCGCAGCTCCTGCGGCAGCGGGATCGTGACGACCCGTTCCGTCGAGCCGACCAGCCAGCCCGGCAGGCAGATGTTCGTGAACCGGCGGTAGTCCGACACCCGCCACTCGTCGTCGTCTCCCGCCTCGTCGGCCATCGCCGAGAGCCACAGGTTCAGCAGGAAGCTCAGGCCGTAGCCCAGCCCCGCCACCGCCGCTATCGCAAAGCCCATCCGCACCTTGTTGCGCCGCCCCAGTTGATAGAGATTTGCCACCCCCTGTAGCGACGCGTTGTAGAACATGTAGAGCGCATTGAGGTCGCGTCCCCACTCGCCCCGGCGGTTGAAGTTGATCGTTACGTCCCGGGCATAGTTCACCGCCGATCGGACATCGCTGCCCCGTTCCACCTGGGCGAGGAACGTAGCGAAGCGCGTCGAGACCTCCGATAGGTCGTTCAGCAGGTCGAACCCCGTCGCCGCCGCGTTGAAAGCCTGCAGGACCGAATTGCCGGCCCGTCGCGCCCGTTTTTTCAGTTTTCGACTGTAGTGATCCAGATCCTGCATGTAGGCATACCCCGTGAGTCCGCCCTCCATCAGGAAATCGTCGTAGAGCGAGTCCCGTACCCGCGCCGCCCCGTAGCGTTCCACCGCCCGTTGCCGTCCCTCGGTCGAGTAGAGGTCGTATCCCGCCCGTTCGTTCATCGTCAGCGGCCGCGCCCCGTTCGTGTGGTAACGGTAGATCGCCGCATGTGCCGCCCCCTGGTTGCGCAGGTAACCCCGGGCGCTACCCTCCTTGTCGAGCCAGTTGTAGAAGAGCGCCCACGCCGAGTCCCGCACCTTGTTCTTGAACATGAACTCCGGATTCCACGACGTGTTGAGTCCCGCCATCGTTCTCGTGGCGCTGCCTATCCGGCGGACGATCTCCTCCGCCGCTCCGCCGAACAGGTTTTCGAAGTCGCCGTTGATCGCCCGGGCCGCGTTCGCGTCCGATAGCCGCACCACCGTGCGCACCCCGTGCCGATAGACCGGCACCTCGAACCGGGCCTCTTCGCTTTTCGACAGCCCCGTGTAGGCATGCTTGGGCGGTGGCGTGCGCAGCACCGTGATCCGACCGAACGCCTCGTCCATCCGCCGTTCGAGCTCGATCCGTCTGTCCTGCAACTCCGCCAGCCGGTCGTTGTCGCCGTCGAGCGGGTCGATCGACCGGAGCTCTTTTTCCACCGCGCGCAGCTCCTGTTCCGCCTGTTTCATTTCGCGGCGTGCCGCTTCCGAGCGTTCGATCTCCTCCTGCGGAGGACGTCGGAGCGTCTTCTCGTAAATTTCGCCTCGCTCCCGTTCGGCCACTGTGATCCGGGAGTCTTCGCGCCGCACGAACCACTGCTCCTCGATCTCGAAGATGCCCGCCCTGCGCTTTTTCGCCTCCGGCAGGGGCGGATTGGCGAAGTTTTTGATTATATTTGTGACACGAGAAAGCTCTGCGCTTGCTGCATTTCCCGCAATTGGTGCGGGGTGATTGTCCAGAAACGCAAGGGCTTTCTCTTTGTTTATATATGTCGCCAGTCCTTGTTCGAGCCAGTTTAATACGGAATCGTCCGCTTTGCCGAATACGGAGGAAACAATATTGAGATTGGCATCCGGTCCACTTCCGAGGTCTATCGTTACGAGAAAATTCCCATTCTCTGTTTTTAGTTCAGTCAGTATGGATCGGTTTCCTTTCCGGTCTTTGTTTCGGAACACCGCGA
>NZ_CAJTMN010000022.1 GCF_910577125.1 uncultured Rikenella sp. | reverse complement strand
CGGCGGCCCAACTCCCGGACTTTCTTTGGGCCGGGAGTTGTAGCGCGCTTAATGCGAGTTAACCTTATTGCGCGCTACAACCCCGACCCAAAAGTAATCTCGAAGATTGAGGACTGCGGAGCCTAAGGTAGAGCGTAGCTAACTGAAAGTTCTTTGGGTACCTTTCTTTCAAGAAAGGTACGGTTCCGTCCGGTTCAAAGACAAAGCACAGAGAATCAATCGGTTTTAAATAGAGAGTTTAAATGGAGAAGTTGAGAAATGAAGAATTGGGTCGTCCCGACCCCGCCGCCTTCGCCCGGCAGCCCAAGATGTCCGTCACCGTCGTGCTCGACAACGTTCGGAGCGCCGCCAATGTAGGCGCCTTTTTCCGGACAGGCGACGCCTTCGGCATCGAGCGGATCGTGCTGTGCGGCATCACCGCCCAGCCCCCCTCGCGCGAGATACACAAGAGCGCGTTGGGCGCCGAGCTGACCGTCGCCTGGGAGTACGCCGCGAACAGCGCCGAAGCCGTGCGGCAGCTGCGCGCCGAAGGTTATACGGTACTCGCCGCAGAGCAGGTGCGCGGGGCGACCCAACTGTCGAGCTGGGAACCCGCAGAGCAGCCCGGAGAGGAACGGTTCGCCATCGTTTTCGGCAACGAAGTGGAGGGCGTCGGCCAGGAGGTGGTCGATCTGTGCGACGGCGCGCTGGAGATTCCGCAGGTCGGCACCAAGCATTCGCTGAACGTGGCCGTGAGCGGCGGAATCGTCCTGTGGGAGTTTTTCCGCCGGTTCGGGTGCCGCTGAAACAGCGACATTTTTTCAACCGGATTTCTCCGCAAAACCCTACTTTTGTGAAGCCGTTGCAGACCGCTTCGGCCCTCTCACTTCCGCACTATGGACTACACCCTCTCCCACCTCGCCGGACTCACCGCAGCCACCGGACTGCACGGATCGCTGCACGGAACGGACCGACGCTTCTGCCGCATCGTCACCGACAGCCGCAACAGCATCGCCCAACCCGACACCGCCCTGTTCGTCGCCCTCACCGGGCCCAACCACGACGGACACCGCTATATTCCGGAGCTCTACCGGCGCGGCGTGCGCTCCTTTCTGGTCGAACGGATACCCGACGAATCGGCCACAACGTTGCCCGACGCCTCGTTCGTACAGGTCACCGACCCGCTGGCAGCCTTGCAGCTGCTGGCCGCCGACCACCGCAGCCGATTCAAAGGCACCGTGATCGCCATCACCGGCAGCAACGGAAAGACCGTCGTCAAGGAGTGGATCGCCCAGCTGTGGCCCGAAAAGGCCGGCCGGCTGCTGCGGAGCCCGCGGAGCTACAACTCGCAGCTCGGGGTGGCGCTCTCGCTGCTGATGATCGAAGGCGACGAACGGTGGGTGGTGATCGAGGCCGGTATCTCGCAACCCGGCGAGATGGAGCGGCTCGAAGCGATGATCCGGCCGCAGATCGGTCTGCTGACCAACATCGGTGAGGCGCACGGCGAAAATTTCTCCTCCGACCGACAGAAACTGGAGGATAAGCTCCGGCTGTTCGCACATGCCGAAACCGTTATCTATCCTCAGGACGGGTCGATCGTTCCGGAGACCCTTGAGAAAAGAGGCGCCGGACAAAAACTGCATAACGACCGCCTCAGTTTAGAAGAGATACGGGTTTCGAAAGATTTTCCGTTCCGGGACGCCGTTTCGATGCGGAACGCAGCGCTGGTCGATACGCTCTATCGCGCGATGGGGCTGACACACAAGCCTTTCGCCGAACTGCAGCCCGTCGCCATGCGGCTGGAGTTGCGGGAAGGGATTCTGGGCAGTCTGGTGGTGAACGACAGCTACAACAGCGACCTGACCTCGCTCGGCGTCGCCCTCGACTATCTCGACCAGACGGCCGGCGAACGCCCCAAAGTCGTGATCCTGTCCGACATCCTGCAAGCCGGCTTAAAACCGGACGAACTGTACCGGCATGTGGCCGAACTGGTGCGGAACCATTCGGTGAGCGAATTCGTCGGCATCGGGCCGGCCCTCGCCTCCGCCGCCCCGCATTTCATCGCCCGATTGGGAGAAGAACATACCTCTTTCCACGCCACAACGGACGATTTCCTGCACCATACCGACAAAGAACGTTTCGCCGGGAGCGCCATTCTGGTCAAGGGTGGCCGGGCGTTCGGCTTCGAACGGATCTCGCGGCTGCTGGAAAAACGGACGCACACGACCACCTTGGAGGTGAACCTCAACGCCCTGTCGGCCAATCTGGCCCACTTCCGCGCCATGCTCCGGCCCGGGACGCGGCTGATGGCGATGGTCAAGGCTTACTCGTACGGAACCGGGTCGGCCGAAATCGCCACGATGCTGCGGCACGAGGGGGTGGACTATCTGGCGGTCGCCTTTGCGGACGAGGGGATCGCCCTGCGCGATGCGAGCATCCACCTGCCGATCGTGGTGCTCAATTCCGATCCGGGGAGCTTCGCCGTGATGGCCGACTACGACCTCGAACCGGAAATCTACTCGTTCGCCTCGCTGAAAGGCTACGCCGACGAGGTGCGCAGCCGGGGAATATCCGCCGCTCCGATCCACCTGAAAATGGACACCGGCATGCACCGGCTGGGATTCGTGCCGGAAGAGATCGCCGAACTGTGCGCCGTGCTGCGGCAGGAAGAGGCCGTGCACGTGCGTTCGATCTTTTCGCACCTCGCCGCCTCGGAAGACCCGGCGGAAGACGACTTCACCAGACGGCAGATCCGCCGCTTCGACGAGATGAGCTCGACGATTATCGAATCGCTCGGCGACCGTTCGATCCTACGCCACATCTGCAACAGCGCGGGAATCGCCCGCTTTCCGGAAGCCCATTTCGACATGGTGCGGCTCGGCGTGGGGCTCTACGGCATCGACGACCCGGCGCTGCAGGTGGCGGCGACGCTCAAGACCCAGATCGTTCAGATCAAGGAGCTCGCGGCGGGAGAGACGGTAGGCTACAACCGGCGCGGGGTGGTGACGGCACCGATGCGCACGGCGACCATCCCGATCGGCTATGCCGACGGGATGGATCGCCGGCTGGGACGGGGCGCTGGGTCGGTCTCGATCCGGGGCGTGTTGTGTCCGACGATCGGGAATATCTGCATGGACACCTGCATGATCGACGTATCGGGGGTGCCGGAGGCCCGGGTGGGCGACGAGGTGATTATCTTCGGCGAGCGGCCGACGATCCGCGAGGTGGCACAGACGCTCGGAACGATCTCTTACGAAGTCCTCACGTCGATATCGGCGCGTATCAAGCGAATTTACGTGCGGGAATAGCCCCGCCCCGGGCTACCGCGACAGAGCCAATGGCAGGCTGACCGGCGGCGGCAGCAACGGGCACAGCTGGGCATCCGGAGCCAGCGACATCTATAGTTTACATTTAAGTTTCAATCCTCAATATCTCTTTCCTCACTACGCCTATTACCGCGGCCACGGTCTTCAGTTGCGTTGCCTCTCGGAATAAACGGAAAGAAACTCAAAAAGTGTAACTTTGTCTGCCCAACGCCCACCCTGAAACGATGTTTTTAGAACGAATCTCCATACTGAATTTCAAGAATATCGAAGAAGCCGAACTGGAATTCTCGGCCAACGTGAACTGTCTGGTGGGCGACAACGGAGCCGGAAAAACCAACCTGATCGACGCCGTCTACTACCTCTCGATCAGCAAAAGCTCGGTGGGGCTGACCGACGGCCAATCCGTCCGGCACGGCGAGGATTATTTCCTGCTCGACGGACGTTACTCGCTCGGCGGAGGGGAACGGCGCGAAGGAATCGTGTGCAGTTTCAAACGCGGCGGCGGAAAGGTCATCAAACGGAACGGCAAGGAGTACGACCGGGTTTCGGAACACATCGGCCTGCTGCCACTGGTGATGGTCTCGCCGGCCGACACGGCGCTGATCCACGAGTCGGGCGACGAACGGAGGCGGTTCCTCAACTCGTTCCTCTCCCAGACCGACCGCGAGTACCTCACGGCGATCGTGCGCTACAACCACCTGCTGCAGGAGCGCAACCGGCTGTTGAAAACAGGTGTGGGATCGGCTTTCGAAGAGATTCTGGAGGTGCTGGACATGCAGCTGGTCGAGACCGGAACGGCAGTGCACGAAAAGCGGGCCGAGATGATCCGGCGGCTGGCTCCGAAGGTGGCGGAATACTACGCCATCCTCTCGTCGGACAAGGAGGAGGTGACCGTCTCCTACAAATCCGAGCTGACGGAGACGCCGTTCGCCGATCTGCTGACGGCGGCGAGGGAAAAGGATCGGGTGTGCGGCTTCACCAACTGCGGGGTACACCGCGACGACATAAAATTAGAGATTCTGGGCTTTCCGATCCGCAAATACGGCTCGCAGGGCCAGCAGAAATCCATGCTGCTGGCCCTGAAGCTGGCGCAGTTCGATATGATGCACGAACTGCGGGGCATTCGGCCGATCCTGCTGTTGGACGACGTCTTCGACAAGCTGGACATGGCGCGGGTCGAAGCGCTGATCGGCATGGTGTCGTCAGACCGCTTCGGTCAGATTTTCATCACGGACAGCAATAAGGTGCGATTGGAGGGGATTCTGACCCGAATGACGGAAAACTACAAACTTTTCAGCGTCAACGGCGGACAGTTCACGGAGTTATAACCGCATCCCATAACGAACCGGGACACCCGGCCGGTTCTCCTAAAACCGGAGCACCGCCACCACCGGCATGTGGTCGGAGAGGTACCGCACCCCGTATCCGTCGGGAATCACCTCGTAGGTCACGGGCACGAAACCGCGGAAAAAGATGTGGTCGATCACCTCTCCCTCCTCGCCGTGTCCGAATCCGCGGTAGGTCACCGGCGGCAGCGAGTCGCCCTGAGGTCTGGCAGCCACCGAGTTGCGCGCTTCGGCAAATCCCGGAGCCTCGACCAGCGGAGCGAGCGACGGATCGGTGGTCGGGAAATTGAAATCGCCCATCACAATCGCCGGTATCGAATCGCCGAACCGTTCGATCCGTTCCAGCATCAGTTTCGCGCTTTCGCGCCGGGCCACGGTTCCCACGTGGTCGAAATGGGTGTTCACGACCATAAATTCCCGGCCGGTAGCCCGCTCCTGCAACCGCACCCAGGTGGCGATCCGCACGCAAACGGCATCCCATCCCAACCCGGCCTGTTCCGGTGTCTCGCTCAGCCAGAAGTGGCCGTCGGCCACGGGCACATACAACGAGTCGCGATAAAATACGGCTGCATATTCTCCCGCCTCAGCCCCGTCGTCGCGCCCCACACCGACGTAAGAATAGCCGGTCAGCGCCGAATCGAGAAAAGCGACCTGCTGTACCAGCCCCTCCTGAATCCCCATCACGTCAGGCCGGACGGTCTCGACCATCCGCACAACGGCTTCGCGCCGGTTGTCCCAATAATCGGGCCCGTCGTCCGGATTGGCATAGCGGATATTGAAGGTCATCGCCCAGAGGGTTGAAGAGTCGACCGTCTCTCCGCCTTGCCGGGCCGCGCTGCCGCACGAAACAAATGCGGTTGCTCCCGCAGCAACGATCAGGGTTAAAAGGATACGTTTCATATTTTATGTGTTAAACGATTTCACAGGGTAAAGATAGCGAAATTCCGATGACTTTCTGTTTTCATGTCACAGTCATTCTACCCGCCCCGGGCGGCCGCGATTTCGGTCGTACGAGCTGGGAGGGCATAGCAAGAAGTGTCGGCCTCGACGGATACAGCTGGGCTTCCGCCACAAGCAGCATCTACGGTTTGGACTTAGGTTTCGGCGTGACGTGGTTCAGCCCCAGCAATACGGACCGCCGTGCCCACGGTTTTCAGTTGCGTTGCCTCTCGGAAGTGCGTGTCGCACTCACAATTGGCAGCCTCTACCCCATTTGCCCACCGCGGGCACGCGGGGCCTGCCCGGCCCGAGCGCAGTTCTATCCAGTTAGGGTAGAGGCGGCCCTGTCGGAGTGCCCGAAGGCACCGCGCCGACGCCTTGGGCGATTCAACTCTTTCGGCGATGAGCCGAAAGAGTTGAATCGCCCAAGGCGCGCGGACAACGTTCGATTGACCTGCCGGGGAAAAGCCCGTTTTACCTAACACGTTGTTCAGCTGTTAATGTCGAGGTGATTAGTTTACCTCTTCTCTCTGTTCCGCTTGGGCCGCGGGGGCCCCTACTTTCTACTATGTGGTAGAAAGTAGGCAAAGAGCACATTCAAGGGGGACTTACATCCCCCTTGAAAATCCCCCGGTGATTCCTTTTAGGGTAACGGCCAGCTTTCGAGTGCCGAGCGGCACCGGCTCGCAGAGCCGTGTGGGCCGAAAATCCATCGCAGTTCGGCGCCAGCGGAGGGAGCAACGAACTCCGTCGAGTTGCACTCCTCCGCCTGCCGGGGCGTCGGACTGCGCGACCCGAAGGGTCGCAAAAGCTCTGCCCCAATACAGTCCCAAGCCCCGCCCAATTCTCCGCCCGTTCGTCCTCGGGCGCGCCCCCCGGCGCCCGCCTGTGGCGTTCGCTGCGCTCCGAGGCCGGCGATTCTGCGAATCGCGCTATTCGCTCTCGCCCCGATTCACCGTCCAAAGTCCGCTCCTTTCGGCCTGTCGCCCATCCCCCCGAAGCCGCTACGCGGCTTGGGACAAAGCCGGCGATTCTACGAATCGCAAAAGCTAAGAACTAAGAACAAAGCACGGCCGACAGTTCGGCCCGTTTCTCCGCCCCCTGCTCGGCCCGGCGCGGCGCGAAAACCGTAAACGGTTTTCGCGCCCGAAGAACAGTCGCAGCCCAAAGCACAGCCCGGTCTCCGCCTCACTGCGGCTCCGCTATCGCTCCGCCGCTTCATTTTCCACGCACCGCCTGCCGTGCTGCAACTTGCGGATCAGCATGCCATAATTCGTAATCGGTACCCCGCTGCGAATCGCCGCCCGAATCCGGACCTGCACCATCCGCCGCGTCGCCACGCACCCTCCGCACTGCACCGCCAGCGCATAACCAGACAACGGCTCCGGCAGCGGATCGCGACCGCTCACAAACGTAAATGCCAGCGACTCGGCCCCCGTATAAGCCCGCAGCCAACCCGGAATCTTCGTTCGACCGATGTCGTCGCAAG
Organism: uncultured Rikenella sp.; assembly: GCF_910577125.1. Classification (GTDB taxonomy): domain Bacteria; phylum Bacteroidota; class Bacteroidia; order Bacteroidales; family Rikenellaceae; genus Rikenella. The sequence goes on along the minus strand of NZ_CAJTMN010000022.1, from coordinate 19,517 downwards.
TCACCTGGTGCGAACAATTCTCGATAATCAACACCCGGTCGCCTGCCTTCAAGCCGTCCACCGCCTGCAGCCCCTCCCGGTAGACCGCCGCATCTCCCTTCTGCTCCGCCAGCAATACGCTGAACGACGTCACCTCCACCTCCGGACACCTCTCCTGCACCAGCTCCGTCACCTTCCGGAACACCTGACTGTCCGTCACCACTAACCTCGGAGTATAGAGCCGCAACGCCTCCGCCAGTTGTTCCGGCTGCACCGAAACAGCCACCGCCTCCAGCTCCAGCGCCGCCCGCAACGCCTGTACCTGCGGCAGGATCAACCGACCCGCCGGCGCGCCCGCATCGATCGGACAAACGAACAAAATCACCTCTCCCGCAGCAATGACCCGTTCGCCGAAAAACGGCGGCATCTCCCCCGCCCGCTCCGGAATCGCAGCGCAAATCCGCCGAAGCACCTCCTCCGCCGACAAATCCGCGGCACGGGAAGGCAAAAGCAAATACGGCACATCGTTCGCCCGAATCCGATCGAGCAACCGCCGCTCCACCCCCGACGGACCAACGCCCTCCAACAAGACCACCGCCAAATCCACCTCCGAAAGCGTCCGCCACGTTCCGGCCACCCGCAGCCGCCCCACCTCCGACCCCTCGTCATCGACTCCCGCCGTATCGATAAAGAGCACCGGCCCGTAATCCGCCACCTCGAAAACCCGCCGCACCGGATCGGTCGTCGTTCCCGCCACCGGCGAAACCACGGCAGCCTGCTGACCGGTCATCCGGTTCAGCAGGCTGCTCTTCCCGACGTTCGTCACGCCGTAAATCCCCACCCGCGGCATCTGTTCGCGACCGCACGCACGGCTGTCCGAATCCCTACTCCCCATCGGCCTGCATCACATTGAGTTTCACATCTTCGAGCGTAATCTCCGGCCCGCTCAGAATCAAGAGCCGTTCCACCGCATTGTGCAGTTCGCGGATGTTCCCCGTCCACGGCATCCCCACCAGCGCCTCCATGGCGTCGGCCGTGATGGATGCCTTAGGAACGCCTTTGTCCGCACAGATGTTCCGGATGAAATGATCCACCAATAGCGGAATATCCTCCCGCCGATCCGCCAGCTTCGGCACGTGGATCAGAATCACGCTCAGCCGGTGGTACAAGTCCTCGCGGAAATTCCCCTTGGCAATCTCCTCGGTCAGGTTCTTGTTCGTCGCCGCCAGCACCCGCGCGTCCACGTCGATATCCTTGTCCGAGCCCACGCGCGTGATCTTCCGCTCCTGCAACGCACGCAGCACCTTGGCCTGCGCCGCCAGACTCATGTCGCCGATCTCGTCCAGGAAGATCGTCCCTCCGTCGGCCTGTTCGAATTTCCCTTTGCGCTGCTTGATGGCCGACGTAAAAGCCCCCTTCTCGTGTCCGAAGAGCTCGCTTTCGATCAGCTCCGACGGAATCGCCGCGCAGTTCACCTCGACGAACGGCATGTTCACCCGGTCGCTCTTTTCGTGCAGCCACCGCGCCACCAGTTCCTTCCCCGTCCCGTTCGACCCCGTAATCAACACCCGGGCATCGGTCGGCGCCACCTTGTCGATCAGGGTCTTCACCCGCTGAATGGCCGGCGACTCGCCCACGATCTCCGCCACTTTATGGATCTTGCGCCTCAACGTCTTGATCTCCTTGACCTGCGACCCGCGCTCCAGCGCATTCTTGACGGTCACCAGCATGCGGTTCATATCGACCGGCTTCTCGATATAGTCGAACGCCCCTTTCTTGATACACTCCACCGCGGTGTCGATGTTCCCGTGTCCGGAGATCATCACGACCGTCTGATCCGGATGGGTCTCGATCAGCTTGTCGAGCACCTCGATGCCGTCCATCTCGGGCATCTTGATGTCGGAAATCACCAGATCGAACGGTTCGTCGCACACCATTTTATATCCGGCGGCTCCGTTCTCGGCCGTCTTCACCGTATGTCCCTCCATCTCCAGCAGCTCGCCGATGATGTTGCGGATGCTCCGTTCGTCGTCGATAACCAGGATTTTAGCCATATGCAAACCTTTTTTTCGGAATTTCAAAGTTAAGCATTATATTTGCTTTGTTTCATTTCCGCAGGGAAATAAATTTCCGATTCGCTCCCTGCGCATTTCCGGCGACGGAATCGCCTTGTTTTCAACGCACATGAACAGAGAAAAATCGAGACTCCTGCTCTCGGAATACGGACGCAACGTCCAGCGAATGGTGGCTTACCTGAAGACGATCGAAGATCGGGAGCTCCGCAACCGGCAGGCCGAGGTGGTGGTGGCGGTGATGGGAAACGTCAATCCGGCCCAGCGGGACAGCGAGGGTTTCCAGCATATGCTGTGGGATCACCTGTTCATGATCGCGGATTTCGACCTGGACGTGGACGCGCCGTATCCGAAGCCGACGCCGGCGATGTTCGCGCCGCATCCGAAACGGATGCGTTCGTCGCAGAGCTATATCGCCCAGAAGCAGTACGGGGCGAATGTCCGGCGGATGGTGGAGGCGCTGGCCGGGGAGCCGCAGTCGGAGGAGCGGGATGCGGCAGCGGCGAGTGTGGCGAAGTATATGAAACAGAAGTCGTTCGAATACAACAAGGAGTTCCCGTCGAACGAAGGGGTGATCGGCGACATCCGACAGATGTCTCGGGGACGGATCGTGCTGGAGGGGGATACGCTGGATCATACGCGGATCGACACGTCGAGCGTCCGAAACGCGAACGGAGGCCGGATGAACAAAACCAATCGGAACAACGGGACAAACACCCCGGGAACTGCGAACGGAGGAGGCGCCGGGAACAATACCGGGAACGGGACGGCGACACCGCGAAAATATGTCCGCCGGAACCCGGGGACGGGAGGCAACAATGCCGGCGGGACGAACAACCGGGCATAATCTCCGACCTCATGATACGCAGAGAGGCGTTCCTTCTACGGGAACGCCTCTCTGTTTTCTATCGTACGACACCGCCCTACCGCTCCGCCCACTGCACTTCGACCGGTTTCTTATCGATATAGTTCGGAAACAGAAACTTCGGCATCCCGAGCGCCATTCCGGCATAGACTTGCCTCCCCGGCTGCAACCCCAACAGCCGAGCGAACCGCCCTTTCCGGTCTTGTTTCATCGCCGAAAGGACGAAGCCGGTATAAATCTGACTCACGCCCAGGCTCTCGGCCATCAACGACCCGTTCTCGTAAGCCAGATTGGTGTCCGCCGCACCGAAACGCGACTCGGCGGGCGCACAGATGAAGATCGCGGCCCGCGCCCCGCGCAGCACGAGGTCTTCGCCCCGCTCCCACGCTTCGATCAGCCGCCGGAAAGCGGGCAGATAGGCATACACCTGCGGAATCAGCCGACGCAACAGAGGCCGCAACAATGGATGTTCCAGCTTTCGCCGCACGCTGTCGAAGGTGTCGAGGGTCAACTGGACGATCTGCTTCAACTTCTCGGGATCGGTCACGACGATAAACGAAACCTCCTGCCGGTTGCTGGCCGTCGGCGCCCGATGGGCAGCCTCCACAATCTGTTCCAGCGCCTCGCGCGGCACGGGCCGGTCGGTCAGCGCGCGGTTCGAGCGCCGCGCCCGACAGAGTTGCAGGATCTGCTCCGCGGTCGGCAGCGCGCTCCGGTCGATCGGATGTACCTTATCGGCCGGGAACTCGGTATGGGTCACGGCTCCGGTCGGGCAAACGGCCACGCAGTGCCCGCAAACGATACAGGTTTCGGGCCTTTCGATCCCGACCTCTGCCTTGGGTTCATCCTGCGTAAAAATCCGCGACGGACAAACCGCCACGCACCGTCCGCATCGGATGCATGCGGAGGGATCGATCTCTAAAGAAAATTTCATCCCGGTCGTTTTTCGTGTGTTTTTGACAAAGATAGCGAATCCGGACACACTTCCGACACACTTTCCCCGCCCCGGGCAACCGCTATTCGAACTCGGGCGATCCGGTGCACGTCGGCAACAACGGGTTCAGCTGGTCTTTCACTACGGGTGGTATCTACGGCCTGGACTTGAATTTGTATTCGCAGGGCCTCAGCACCAGCAGCTCGGACCGCCGCGGCCACGGTTTTCAGTTGCGTTGCCTCTCGGAATAAACGGGGGCGAGGCGGCCTTAGCGATGCGCAAGCATCGCTCCGTCCCGCCGGGGTCACCCGGACGCCGCCCGCGTAGGGCAGTTCCGTCCGGCTCAAAGCTCGACCGCGCGCCGACGCCTGAAGAGGGAAAAATGCAAACAAAGCTCTCCCCGCGCGCGACTGCTGGAGTAGGAAATCGTTAGAACAATGGTGAATTGTTCCAACAGGATTTCCGCCAGCGCGCGGGAGAAACACCCAAAGTAGTAGTGCTGGAGCGGGTCGGGCGTCCGGGAGAGACCGCAATTCTCGACGCGAGAGCGGCGTGTTGCGGGCCTCCCGAGGGGAGGCGTCCGGCCCGCGCGACCCTGAAGGGTCGCAAAAGCTCGGCCCAAACTACAGCCCCAAGCCCCACCCAACTCTCCGCCCCGTGTCTACCTCACTGCGGCTCCGCTATCGCTCCGCCACGTTTTTCCGCGCGCTGACGGAAATCTTATTCAAACGCGTGGTACGCGTTTGAATGATTTCCTACTCCAGCGATCGCGCGCGGGTTTTATTTCTCCTCCTTTGTCGCGCGCCTTTGGGAAATCCAGTCAAAATGTGCCGACACATTTTGACGATTTTCCTCTCAAGGCGTCGGCGCGCGTCGAGCTCCGTGCCGGACGGAACTGCCGCTTGTTGGCTTCGCCTTCCTCGCACTACCTCGCCAAAGCTCGCAAGCGGCTTTGGTCTCGGAACGCTGCTCGGTTGAAAAAAGCGGCACCAAAACCGACGCTGCCAGCGAGTGCAATGCAAACGCAGTTTGCACATTGACGAGCGGCGAGGAGGAAACCCTTAGGTAAACTTTTAGTTAGCTACGCTACGCCTTAGGCTCCGCAATCCTTACTTTTATCGCGCGCCCGCGGTAGGCGAATGACTGTGTTAACCCAACTCTTCGCCCATTTTCTGTGACACAAACGCACCAACTGGCGCCGGCCCGAAAATATGGCATCAAATACCCCCATCTGCAAAACAAAAAACCGCTGACTGTCTCGAAAGACAATCAGCGGCGATCTCCTCTTCGGACAGACCGAGGCCTCCCGAAAGAATCAAACGAGATAAAAAACTATTTATTCGCGTTCCGTTTATCGTAGTGTTTCTGATACCGGCTCATGAACTTATCGACACGTCCTGCGGTATCCACCAGCGTCTGTTTCCCGGTATAGAACGGGTGCGACGAGCTGGAGATTTCCATCTTGTAGACGGGATAGGTTTCGCCGTCGATTTCGATCGTCTCTTTCGTATTCACGGCGGACCGGCACAAAAAGACCTGATCGTTGGACATATCTTTGAATGCCACGATACGATACCCTTCCGGGTGCAATCCTTCTTTCATTGTGCGTATTGTTTAACGTTAGGTTGATGTGCTTTGATGCTTTCGCGGGGCAAAGATAGGATTTATTATCCAGAACTGCAAATCCGGCCGATGCGCGGAACATTTCCGGGATTCGGACACCCCCGGTCAATCGAGCCGTTTGACTCCCTTGCCGGTCACCTTTCCGTCCCCGGTATATCGGAACGAGCCCATGGTACTCACTTGTGCCGTACCTTCTCCGGTGACGCAAGCCTTCACCTGCCCCATTCCGGAAACTTCGGCCGTCACGCGTCCGGTCTCGAACCGTTCCAGATCGGCCGACGAGGTACCGCCCACTTTCCATTCGGCCTCGGTCGCCGAACCGGACAAGACGACACCCGACACTCCGGACATGCAGAGGGTCATCTTTTCCGTCCGCAATTCGCCTTTCACTTTTGCCGTTCCGCTGGTTTCGATCGTCGTCACCCCGGTCGCGGCGAGTTTCACATCGCTCAAATCCGATGTTCCCGACGCTTCGAGGTCGAGCTCGCCGGCCGCACAGCTGAGCAGGTTGACCGAAGCATTCCCGGAGGTCATCAGCCGCAGTTTGCCGGAGGTGGAGCAACGCCCGGTGCCGACCACCGTCGAAGCCCCCGTAGCGCTCAGGTAAGTGAGTTCCGAAACGGTCACCCAGGCCTGGGGTTTCTTTTTGCTTCCGGTGAAATATTTACTCATGTCGTTCTTGAATGCCAGCCGGACGAATCCCTCCTCGGTGTATTCGAAGACCAGTTTGTCTTCCAGCTCGCGCAGGATTTCCACCCGGGCTCCCACCGTTTTCGACGGGCCATCGGCCTGCTGCACCTGCAGGTCGAATGCGCCGGCGACAATCACTCCCCGAATCGGTTTGTCTGTATATTTTTCGATCGTCACGCTCTCCTGGGCTCCTGCAGACATAGGCATGGCGAGCAACCAGCCGCAGAGCACACAGGTCATACGATTTCCGAACAATGAAAACAGTTTTTTCATGGATTGATCTCCTTTTTTGTTTAATCTTACTTTCCCGCCCCGGGCTTCCGCGACTACGGTGAGGGCGCGCTATTGGGTGTGGGTAACTATGGGTACAGTTGGTCGTCTGCTGTCAACGGGACTTATTGTGTGTTTTTGCTTTTCCGCTCGACAGAACTCGGCCCCAGCTACGTGCACTACCGCGGCTACAGTTATCAGTTGCGTTGCCTCTCGGAATAAACAGAAGGTAGAGGCTGCCGCAGCGAAACGCAAGCATCGCCCCGTCCACGGGACGTGGGACCCGCTTGGCCGACGCGTTCGCGTCGTGGCGCGCGGACAAAAATCGCGGACAAAAACGAGGTAGAAACCCTGCGCCCCTTCGGGGCGCGCAGTTCGCCGCCACCCCACGCGGCGGGCTGCAACTCGTCGGAGCTCGTTGCGCCTCCGCTGGCGACGAGCTGCACAATTCACAGCCTACAAGCCCGCCCCAAGTCGCGGCCCGATTCTCCGCCCCCGTGTCAGCCCATGCGGCTCCGCTGTCGCTCCGCCGCATTTTCCCGTCGCCCGCTGGGATTTCATCTCGATTTTGCTCATCGCAAAACGAGTGAAATCCCTCTTTTGGCGGGCGGGCGGTGCGTGCCGCACTCCCAATTGGCCGCCTCTACCCTAACAGGATAGAACTGCCCTACGCGGGCGGCGACCGGCTAATAAGGCCAAGAGAGCCCCAATAAAACGCCCGGTGGGCGCCCCGGCGGGACGGAGCGATACTGCGTATCGCTTACTGGTTTGCCGCACCCCGTTCTCTGTTCGCGCGCCGAGGAGATTCATTCTCTTTCGGCTTGTCGCCGAAAGAGTTGAATCGCCTCTTAAGGCGTGGCGCGCGGGTCTTAACGCTCTTTTTTCAGTCGTCCGCGGCAATTCTTGCCGAATTGGCTCATCGCCAATCGGCAGAATATGCCCTTTGGGGCGGGCGGGCAACGGTATCAAATTCTGTCCGCGCGCCTGGGAGAAATCTTGTTCAAACACGACTACGTGTTTGAACGATTTCCCTTCTAAGGCGTGGCGCGCGGTTGGTTTGAGGGTACTGTTCTTTCTGTGAACAGAAAGAACCAAAGAAACTTTATGATAGCTACGCTACGCCTTAGGCTCCGCAGGACTCAGGCTTCGGGCACACACACTGCGGCGCCTATACCGAAACACGCCACCCTCACTCCGCGTAACCGGAACAGACCCGAACCAGACGAACCGTCTCGACCGCTTCGCGCACATCATGCACCCGCAGAATCGCAGCGCCTTGCCGCAGTGCCTCGACGTTCAGCACCGACGTTCCGTTCAACGCCTCGGCAGGCGTGGTTCCCAGCGTACGCCATATCAGACTCTTACGAGACAAACCCGCCAGAATCGGCAACCCGAAGACCGAAAGCTCATTCATCCGTCTCAACAGTTCGAAATTCTGCGCCACGCTCTTCGCAAAACCGAAACCCGGATCCAAGATCAAATCCACAATCCCCGCTTCGCGACACTGCGCGACTTTCCGCACAAAATAACGCAATACGTCTCCCACAACGCCCCCGCCCTCCGCCGGATAATCGGTCTGCGAGGCCATCGTCTGCGGCGTCCCGCGCATGTGCATGGCGATATAGGGCAACCTCAACTCGCCCACCGTCCGAAGCATCTGCGGATCGAGCCCGCCGGCCGAGATGTCGTTCACGACGAACGCACCGTACCGGTCATAAAGCCGCCGTACGACTCCCGACCGAAAGGTGTCGACCGAAAGCGGGAAATCCGGGCCGACCGCCTCGCGCACCGCACGCAACGCACGATCCAGCCGGGCGAGTTCCTCGGTTTCGGGCACGTCATCGGCTCCCGGACGCGACGAATAGCCGCCCACATCCAGCATGTCGGCCCCGTCGCGCAAGGCCTGTTCGGCTGCGCGGGCAATTTCGGTTTCGCTCTGCCGCCGGCTGCCCTCGAAAAACGAGTCCGGGGTGGCGTTCACAATCCCCATCACCCGCGGCCGCTCCGGCCCGGCCGACCACAGCCGGCCGCCTATGTTGATCTCCATCGCGTTGCTGCAGAGAGGAATCAATACACGACCTGTGCCGAAGCGAAGGTACCCATCTGGAACACCGGAATCCGTTCCCGGGCCAGCTCCTCGGTGCCATCGACCAGTTTAACGATCTGAACCGACGGAATACGATACGGCAGGTTCGCACTCCCTTTCTTAGCGTTCCCGACGGTTCCGCGAGCAGCGTTTCCCGCCGTTCCGGCCCCTTCGGCCGTCATCTCGATCACCAGCGGCCGCCCCGAAAGATCGGTATCGGGCACCACTCCTTTCGTGGGCGAGAACCGACACACGATCGCGGTTCCTTTGTCCGACGGCAAAACCGAATAGGTGCGTACGATCCGCTGGGTATAGCGTTTCCCGATGAACAAGGAGAGGTATTCGGCCTCCAGGCGGTCGATCTCTTTCAGGGCGGCGGGCAGCCCGGCGCCGAAGACATGTTCGCCCATCTCGCCGGTCACCAGGTCGAACCGCCGTTTCCGCAGGGTGAAAATCGCGTTCGCCGCATCGGCCGCCAGCTGTTCGGTGCTCTTTTCCACCATCGAGGTCCGGTTCACGGGCAGTTCGCCGAAGCTCTCGCCGTCGGCCAGACCGCTCCGTTCCACGGTCGCGCCGTACAACGGATTGAGGCTCACGTCCGTAAAGGGATTGTTATTCCCCATGGCGGCATCCTGAAACTTCGCATCGGCCACCAGCGGCTGTTGCGGCTGGCCGACGGAAAGCCAGTGGAATGCCCGGCTTTGGAGGTCGACGGAACGATTCAGCGCATAGGTCTGCGCGGGATCGGGCTCTTCGTAATAGCCCAACGAAGCATCAATGATCCGGTAGTTCTGCTTATCGCTCATCGCGGCGCCGGAAATCCCGAGATACTGTGCGGCGTACTTGGCATAGGTTCCGCGCAGAATCACTTCGCGTTCGACCACCACCGTGGCGGTCACCACCGTCCGCGGCAGGGTGTAGCCGTCGATAGCGGCCGGCCCGCTGCCTTGCGGAAAGGCGCTCACCTGAGCGGCCGCCGGAGCCGCCCACGCTGCAACGGAACTGCACACGACAGCCGAAACTGTCCGAAAAAAGGTCTTGCTGTTCATCTTGTTTTCGATTTATACCGGTTTCTCCAACCGGAGATCACCGGTCAAAAATAGTTTTTTTTTCGGAACGATACGCCTCGGGCGGTCAAGAATATCCATCCTGCAGCGGGTTCCGGCCCCGCCCCGGGCCACCGCGGCAGTGCTGAAGGTGCGTTGTGGGTCGTCGGTAACGGCGGTTACAGCTGGTCTTCGACGGTCAGCGGTACCGATGGCATGTACTTGCATTTCCTCGTGACGTGGCTCTATCCCAGCAGCACAGCGTGCCGGGCCAACGGTCTTCAGTTGCGTTGCCTCTCGGAATAAACGGACGCACAGCGTCTTTTAATGGCAGCCTCTAACCCCTAACCACACCACACAAAAAATCCTTTGCGAGCCCCAAAACTCGCAAAGGACAAAATAAGCTGAACGGGTAAAAACACCCAGACCCAAAGAAAAACTAAAGCCCCCGCACGTGTTTCTCCCACGCCCAAGCCGCACGCAGAGTGTCGCCCAGCTCCCGTTCCGCACGCCAGCCCAGCTCGTTGTTCGCCTTGTCCGTAGCGGCCCAGATCTTCTCCACGTCGCCCGGCCGACGCGCTGCAATCCGGTGCGGCACCGGCACGCCGTTCACCTCTTCGAACAGCCGCACCAATTCCAAAACCGACACCGGCGTTCCGGTTCCGATGTTGAAAATCTCGAACCGGTCGGCCGATCGTCCCCCGACCATCCGATCCACCGCCACCACATGCGCCCGCGCCAAATCCACCACGTCGATATAGTCCCGCAGGCACGAGCCGTCCGGCGTATCGTAGTCGTCGCCGAAGACCGAAAGCTCTTTCCGAATCCCGGCCGCCGTCTGGGTGATGAACGGCACCAGATTGTTCGGCACCCCTTTCGGCAGCTCGCCGATCAGAGCCGACGGATGCGCCCCGATGGGGTTGAAATAGCGCAGGGCGATCGCCTTGAAAAACGGTACGGCCGCCACCGTATCCTGAATGATATCCTCGCTCATCTGCTTGGTCAGGCCGTAAGGCGAGTTGGCCCGCTGGCGCGGCGTCTGTTCGGTCGCCGGAAGCACCTCGGGCTGGCCGTAGACCGTCGCCGAGGAGGAAAAAACGAGGTTCGGTACTTCGAACTCCTGCATCAGGGCCATCACCGTGAGCAGCGAGTCGAGATTATTGCGGAAGTATTTGAGCGGTTCGGCCACCGACTCGCCCACAGCCTTGTAGGCGGCGAAGTGGATCACCGAATCGAACGCATACCGGCTGAAAACCTGCTGGCGCATCGCCTCACGGTCGCAGCAATCGACCTGGACGAACGGCACGGGATGCCCCACGATCGCCTCCACCCCTTTCACGGCGGAGAGGTCGGAGTTCGAGAGGTTATCGGCAATGACGACGTCGTAACCCGCGCGGATCAGTTCGACGGCGGTGTGGGTGCCGATGTACCCGGCGCCTCCGGCGACGAGTACGGTCTTGGCTTTGTTGGATGACATATATCGTTAGTTTTTGTTGATACTCGATGCAGCAGCCGGCCGCGACGCGCCCCACAGCTCCGCCAGCCGGACGATCACACGCGTGGCCGCCGCCATGGTCTCCACGGAGCAGTATTCGTACCGTCCGTGAAAGTTCGCGCCGCCGGTAAAGAGATTCGGACACGGCAGCCCCATGTACGAGAGCCTCGCCCCGTCCGTCCCGCCGCGAATCGGCCGCACGCAAGGCGTCACCCCCACCTCGTCCATCGCCCGGCGGGCCAGCGCGACGGCCTCCGGAGAGGTCTCCACGCGCTCGCGCATGTTATAATATTGGTCGGTCAGGGTCAGCCCCACGGTATCGGCCCCATAACGCCGGTTCAGATACTCCGCCGCCGCCGTCAGGGCCGCTTTCCGGGCCTCGAACCGTTCCCGGGAGTGGTCGCGGACGATGTACTCCATCGAGACCGCCTCCACGTCGCCCCGAATCGAAACGGGATGGAAAAATCCCTCGTATCCGTCGGTATGCTCCGGCCGTTCCCAAGCCGGCAGCATGGCGTTCAGTTCGCCGGCCACCTGTATCGCATTGATCATCTTCCCTTTGGCCATCCCGGGATGGATATTCCGACCGCGAATGGCGATCCGGGCCGAAGCGGCGTTAAAGTTCTCGTACTCCAGTTCCCCCTCTGCCCCGCCGTCCATCGTATAGGCCACCGAAGCACCAAACCGCTCAACGTCAAAGTGATCGACGCCGCGCCCGATCTCCTCGTCCGGGGTAAAGGCGATGCGAATACGCCCGTGCGGCACCTCCGGATGGGTCACGAGATACTCCGCTGCTGTCACAATCTCGGCCACCCCCGCCTTGTCGTCCGCCCCGAGCAGGGTCGTGCCGTCGGTGGTCACCAAGGTGTGTCCGCGCAGCAGCGCAAGTTCCGGAAAATCATCCGGAGAAAGCACAAGACCGCTGTCTCCCAACGAAATGGTACCGCCGTCGTAGTCGCGCACGACCTGCGGCCGCACCCCTTCGCCCGACATATCGGGCGAGGTATCGACGTGGGCGATGAAACCCACCGTCGGCGAAAAAGAGTCCCCTTCCGGCAAAGTGGAAGGCACGGTAGCGGTCACATAGCCGTACTCGTCGATCTCGACCTCGTCCAGTCCGATGAGGGTCAGCTCTTCGATCAAATGGTTGAGCAGCAGGAGCTGCCGGGCGGTCGAGGGATAGGTCTCGCTCTCCGGATCGCTCTGCGTGTCGAACGCCGCGTAGCGCAGCAACCGTTCGAGCAGCCGTTCTTTGAGTTCGGGTATGTCCATAATTTTCGTAGTTACGCCTGATGGAGGGTAGTCCGCCACTCACGGAACCTCAAAAATCCGGCATACAGTGTCAGCAATATCCGCAAATAGCCCCGCGCCAGCCACCGCGGCAGCCAGCAGGCTCCAAAAACCAGCCGGCTCAACGGCTGCAACATCTCCCGTACCGCATCCGCACTTCTCCGCATCCGCCGCGGCACGCCAGCCGCCCACAAAGCCGCCATCCACCGCCGCCGGAAGCCTCTTGAAAAACGGGAGAGATAGAGGTGTTTCATTCCGAAAACCGCCAGCTGGCCGGCAATCCGCCCCACGTTCACATCCTGCGGCAGTTCGGCCAACCGCTGTTCGACCCGAAGCACGGAATCCAACTTGGCCTCCGTCATGCCGCTCCGCATAATCGACCCGGCCCGCAAGTGGTGGCGGTAGGTCGCCGATTCCACCGTCGCCACCCGCTTCACATGCGGATAGGCCTCCATACACCACAATACGTCTTCGTAAGTGACCCCCTCGCAAAAAGTCAAGTCATATGCCCGGATAAAATCGCTCCGGATCAGTTTGGCGGTGGCATTGCTGAAATTGAGCCGTCCGAAACCGGCGGTCACCGCCTCCCGATCCGCATAAACCGGCCGTGCAGGATCGAAATAGCGCGTCTCCTCCCGCACCGTGCCCGAAGCCTCCACCCGACGGTAATTGCCCTGCACCCAGTCCGGACCGTCGGCAGCCACGGCTGCAGCGGCCAGAACCGCCAATGCACCCGGCTCCAGCTCGTCGTCGCCGTCGAGATAAAACATCCACTCTCCCGTCGCCGCAGCCGTCCCGGTATTCCGCGCTGCCGCCAGTCCCCGGTTCCGGATATGGCTCACGATATGGAATTCCACACCGGCCTGCTCCAGTTCACCCGTCAAGGCCTCGACCCGACGCATCGAATCGTCCGTCCCGCAATCATCCACCACGATACATTCGATCCGGTCTCCCGGTGCCAAACCGGCAGTCTGCACGGCCACCGACCGCAAGCACCGCTCGATATAAGGCGCCACCTGATAGACCGGTATGATTACGCTGATTTTCATCTTTTTCCGTATTCCACATATCCTCACCGCACGACGATGTGCCGCACGATCCGGGCCCGCAACAAACCGTTGATCCGATCGGCGATCGCCCGCCGCCGCATGAAAATCTCGGCCCGCACCGCCGCGGACGAGAAACGGACGTAGAGCACCCCGCCGCGGATATAGACATCTTCGGTCGCACGAACCACATATTCGCCGGCCGCCTCGGCCCACAGCTCGACCGCCCGACCCTCCATGGTGGCCGGCCCCAGGGCGCGTGTCGAGAGAAAATCCTCCAACAGCTCGCCTACCCGCATCGGTTCGGTTCGTCGCATAGGGACAATAGTACGAAATTTTTACGAAAAGACCGCAGCCTATGCCCACAACCGCTTCAGACCGGCCACCGAAGTATCTTCAAAACGGTCGATCAACAGGTCGTAATCCCCACGGGCTTCGATCGTCTCGCGCGGGAAGGTGGAGGCGATGGCCACGACCTTGGCTCCGGCTCTCCGCGCCGCCTCCATCCCCACGAAAGCGTCCTCGAAAACAACGCAGTCATGCGGATCGACCCCCAATTTGTCGGCCGCCAGCAGATAGACCTCCGGATCGGGCTTGCTGCGGGTGATCTCCGACCCCGACGCCACGGCATCGAAATACGGAGCGATGCCGCACCGTTCGAGCACGAAATCGACATTGACCCGCGGCGCAGAGCTCCCCACGGCGATCCGCACCCCGGCCGCCCGCAAAGCCTCCAGCAGATCGACCAACCCCTCGGCCGGCCGCATAATCGGATCGTAGAGCTCGCGATAGATCTCCTCCTTCTCGCGCGAGAGGCGTTCGACCTCGTCGGCCGGCAGGTCGTCCCGGCCGAACAAACGGGCCATAATCACGGCGTTGGTCGATCCGAAACAGGGCAGCAGCGTCCGGGCATCCAGGTCGGGAATGCCGTGGCGTGCGGCAAAGTGTTCGAAAGCGTGCAGATGCGCGTCGCGGTTATCGACGATCACGCCGTCCATGTCGAAAAGGGCTGCCTGAAGCATTTCTATGATGAGATTAAAAATAAATATCCCGTTCTCCGGCCCGGATCCGGGCCAGCCGGTCGCGAGTCTCGGCCGCCGATTCGGCCGACAGCTGTTCCAGGGTGGCCTCGATCCGGCTCCAGCCGGCCGAGGCCACCTCCGCCGAGGCGTAGTCGGTCAGGTACTCGGCCAGCGTAAGGATCGCGTTCGGCCCGCAGAACCGCTTGATGAAGCCCGGCACGGAGAACTCCATGAAGTGTTCGCCCGTCCGTCCGCGGCGGTAGCAGGCCGTGCAGAACGACGGCAAATAGCCCTCCCCGACCAGCCGTCCGACGATTTCGTCCAGCGACCGTTCGTCGTGGATGGCGAACTGCCGAGAGCCTTGTTCGTCCTCCGGTTCCGCCGAGTAGCTGCCGATCTCGAGCCGGGTTCCGCCGTCGATCTGCGACACGCCGTACCGGATCGCCTCATCGCGCACCGACGCCGGTTCGCGGGCGGTCAGAATCAGCCCGGTATACGGCACGGCGAGCCTCAACACGGCAATGGCATAGACGAAATCCTCGTCTCCCACGGGCGACGCGGCCGGCAACGAGGCCGAAGACTCCTTGATCCGCGGGAACGAAATCGTGTGCGGCCCGACGCCGAAGCATGCTTCCAGATGGTTCGTGTGCCGGACGAGCCCCATCACCTCGAACCGCCAGTCGTGCAGCCCCAGCAAAGCGCCCAACCCCACGTCGTCGATACCGGCCTCCATCGCCCGGTCGAGGGCGGTCAGCCGCCAGTCGTAGTCGGCCTTCCGGCCGCCGAGATGATACCGCGCGTAGGCCGCCCGGTAGTAGGTCTCCTGAAAAATCTGATAGGTTCCGATTCCGGCTTCGTGCACCGTCCGGAACCCCTCGACGGTGAGCGGAGCGGCGTTGATGTTGACCCGGCGAATCTCTCCGGCCGGCTCGGTCCGCACGCCGTATGCGATCCGCACCGTGCGGGCGATGTATTCCGGGCTGTAGGCCGGATGTTCGCCGTAGACCAGAATCAGCCGCTTGTGTCCGACCCGTTCGAGAGCCTCGACCTCGCGGACGATCTCCCCGTCCGTCAAGGTCTTGCGCACGGTCTCGGTGCTGTCGGCCCGGAAACTGCAATAGGCGCAGCGGTTCGTACAACGGTTCCCGATGTAGAGCGGTGCGAAAAGGACGATCCGGTCGCCGTAGACCTCGCGTTTGAGCCGTTCGGCGGCCTCCAGCACGAGCGGCCGCTCTCCGGGCGCGGCGCCCAGCAGCACGGCGACCTCGGCCAGCGAGAGACGCTCGCGGTTCATGGCCCGGGCGACGGCCGCCCGAACCTCTTCTACCGTGGGCGAGGCGTGGCGGGCCAACAAGGTTTCGATCTCCTGTTCGTCAATGAAGGGTTCTCCCGGACGGTCGGGAAGGCGATAGGTCTGCGGCGTGAAAATCATGTGCGGAATGCGGCGGTTTTCGCCGCACGTCACAAAATTACACTATTTTTACACTTCCGGACGCACGGAAATGCCGGGAACGTCAAACCACAAACTCTTCCTCATGCTCGAACGACTCCAGACATACATCGACCGGCGGCACCTCGCCGATCCGACAGACCGCATCCTGATCGGCGTCAGCGGGGGCGTCGACTCGATGACGCTGCTCGACCTGCTGCGACAGGCCTGCCCGGGCCGCATCGCGGCGGCACACGTCAATTTCGGACTCCGCGGAGCCGAATCCGACGGCGACCAGCAACTGGTAGAGGCCTACTGCGAAGAGCATGCCATTCCGCTCCACACGGTTCGGTTCGACACCGAGACCGAGGCCCGAACAAGCGGCGAATCGATCCAGATGGCGGCCCGGCGGCTGCGTTACGAGTGGTTCGAGACGCTCTGCGACTCCCACGGCTACGACCGCATCGCCATCGCCCACCACGCCGACGACTCGGCGGAAACGTTCTTCATCAACCTGTTGCGCGGAACGGGGCTGCGCGGGCTGACGGGCATCGCCGACCGGCGCGGACGCATCATCCGCCCGCTGCTCTTCGCCCGGCGGGACGAGGTGACGGCCTATGCGGCGGCACACGGGGTACCGTATCGCGAGGACTCGACCAACGCCACGCTCAAATACCTCCGCAACCGGCTGCGGCACGACATCCTGCCGCGATTGGACAGCGCGTCGAACAACCGTTTCGCGCGAACGATGGAGGAGAACCTCGTCCGGCTGCAGGCTACACAGGCGTTCATCGACCTCCAGGTCGAACGGCTGCGCGAGCGGGCTTTCGCCGGGCCGGAGGAGATCGACCTCGACGCGCTGGATGCGACATGCATCGGGTTCGAGCTCTATGAGCTGCTGCGGCCCTTCGGCTTCGTGCCGGAGACGGCGGAGGAGATCGCCGACCTGCTGCGGCGGGCGGACGACGGGAGCGGAACGACGCTCTCCGGCAAGCGGTTCGAGGCGGAAAAATGGACGGCACGGATCGACCGGCGGAGGATTCTGCTGGCTCCGCGAGTGGTCGAGCCGTTCCGCGAGGAGCGGATCGAGGCGGACGACCCGCGGGTGGAGTGGCTCTCGCTGGACGAGCTTCCGGACAGCCTGGCGACGCCACCGGAGACGGCCTACCTGACGGCGGATGCGCTGAAATTTCCGCTTCACCTGCGTGGCTGGCGGGAGGGGGACTGGTTCATCCCGCTCGGGATGGCGGGCCAGAAGAAGGTGAGCGACTTCCTGATCGACGCCAAAGTGCCGGTGGCGGAGAAAGCGCGGCAAGGGGTGCTGCTCTCGGGAGAGACGATCGTCTGGCTGGTGGGACGCCGGATCGACGACCGCTACAAGGTGCGGCAGGACGGCCGCCGGTTCGTCCGGATCACGCTGTAAGGTCCCAGAAGAGGTCTTTCATCAAAAAAAATTCGTTCCCTGACATCCGAAATCGCTCCCCGCTGCGTCTATCATATAGCAACCACACAAACAGTCATTTTCTCATTATGAAACGCATGTTACTTTCCCTGCTGCTGGGCGCAGGGCTGATTTTCGGAAACGCAGCCGCCCCGGTGGCGGCCGAACCGGTCGATTCGACGGAGTTTGCCGCACTTATCGATACGCCGACGGAAATCCGGACGGACAGCCTGTTGCAGGCGCTCGACGCTCGGATGACCGCGCTGGAAGGGGCGATCGAAGGAGTAAACAGGAACCCGGACACGCCGTTCGGCTTCGACGGAGACCATTTGGTGGCCGTACTGATCGTACTCATCTCGACCGGCGCGGGGGTGGCGATGGTTTTCTTCATCATGCGATTCTGGTATGTCGCCCTGAAGAAGAAATATGAGCTGAAACAATGCGCCATCGAACACGGCCGCTCTTTGCAGGAACTCGAAACGACGGGACGACCGCTGACGGGTTTTATCCGGCGATTATTGGTTTTAGCAATCATCGGGTTCGTTATCCTGGCCTGGATCGGACTCCTCAACCTGGGCCACATGCGATTCTTCACCTCGCTGCTACTGTGGGGGCTGATCCTCGGGGTGGGATACGCAATCGTCCATTTGTTCCGTCTCTACGTGCAGCGCCGTGACGAAAACCGATAAACACCTTCCGATCAGCGATTTGTGGCTGGTTCGACGGGTAAAACGGTCGGGTGACAGGGGGGCTTTCGGGGAGCTGGTGGAACGCTACCAGTCTCCCCTGAGGCGCTACCTGACCCACCTGACGGGAGGCGACAGATTCCGGGCGGACGACCTGGCGCAGGAGTGTTTCATCAAGGCATTCACCTCGATCGGCCAGTTCTCGGGTTTGGGCTCTTTTCGGGCGTGGCTGTTCCGGATCGCTTACCGCACGTTCCTCGACAACCGGCGGTCGGTGCACCCGACGCAGGAGATCGAGCGGACGGAGGTCGGGGAGGAGAATCCGGCCGAAATCGCTATCCTGCACAGTGCGCTGGCGTGTCTGGACGATACGGAACGGAACGTCATCCTGCTGTCGGCTGTCGAGCAGCTGTCGCACAGCCAGATCGCCCATGTGGCCGAGATGCCGCTGGGAACGGTCAAAAGCGTGGTGGCGCGGGCGAAGGCCAAACTGAGGGAATATCTGAAAAACGAAGAGTTATGAAACGCAACAGCATAAAAAAAGACCCGCTGGAGGAGTTGTTCGCGGCGGCTCGTGCAGAACGAATACCGGACTGCGGGTTCACGCGCCGGGTGGTCGAGCGGCTCGATCCGCTGCCTCCGTCGAAAAACCTCTACCGGATTCCGACTTTCGCGACGGCGTTTGCCTCTGTGTTGCTGCTGGTTTGGGTAGCGGCTTCGGGGTTCGATTTCCGGGGGATGGCGGAGCGGTGGAGGGGGTTCGACGGCGAGGTCAAAGGAATCAGGCTGGTGCCGGCGACATGGCGTTTCTCGTCGAACACGGACACGGAGGCAAGCGAGGGTTCGGCAGCACCCTTTCCGGGCGGGATAAAGTTTCAATAAGCAGCCCCGCCCCGGGCTACCGCGGTCACGCGTCGGGTGGACTCAGCTATGTCTGTAGCCACGGTTATATCTGGTCTGCATCTGCCAGCGACACCAATGGCATAAACCTGAATTTCACCACAACGAAAATCGAAGTTTGCAGCCTATATGGTCGGGCTGTCGGTTTTCTGTTGCGTTGCCTCTCGGAATAAACAGAAGACAGAGACGGCCTTAGCGAAACGCAGTTTCGCTCCGTCCCGCCGGGGTCACCCGGACGCCGCTCGCGCAGGGCAGTTCTATCCTGTTAGGGTAGAGGCGGCCATCTCGGAGTGCCCGAAGGCACCGCGCGCCACGCCTTAAGGGGGAAATCGTCAAAATGCACCTGGGCGTTTTGACAAGATTTCCCAAGGCGCGCGGATAATGCCCATTTGACCTGCCGGGAAAAAGCCCGATTTACCTAACGTTATTCGGCTGTCTATCTTTGGACTCTAAGTCAATCTTTTTCTTGGTTCCGCTCGGGCCGCGGAGGCCCCTACTTTCTATTATGTGATAGAAAGTAGGCAAAGAGCACATTCAAGGGGAACTTACATCCCCCTTGAAAATCCCCCGGCGATTCCTTTTAGGGTAGACACGGCCATTTGCCCACCGCGGGCACGCGGGGCCTGCCCGGCCCGAGGGCAGT
>NZ_CAJTMN010000021.1 GCF_910577125.1 uncultured Rikenella sp. | reverse complement strand
AGCATCCTCTAAAGTTTTTCTGGTTCTCTTTGTTCACAAAGAGAACAGTACCCTCTTGGGCAAGTACAAATAATCGAATGATTAAGTTTTAAAATTATGGAGAAGATACGAGTAGGGATTATCGGCGGAGCCGGATATACCGGAGGCGAAGCCGTTCGGCTGTTGATTCACCATCCCGGCGTCGAGCTGGTGTACGTGCACAGCAACTCGAACGGCGGGAATCTGGTGAGCGACGTGCACGCCGATTTGTTCGGCGATACAGAGATGCGGTTCACCGACGCACCGGTCGGTCAGCTGCCGAAAGTGGACGTGATGTTCCTGTGCGTCGGTCACGGAGACGCCCGGAAATTCCTGGAGGCTAATAAGATTGCCGCCGATGTGAGGATTATCGACCTCTCGCAGGACTTCCGGATCGTGCCCGACACGGCGACCGACGGGCACGAGTTTCTCTATGGACTTCCGGAGCAGAACCGCGATGCTATCAAAAAGGCGAAAAACATCGCCAATCCGGGATGTTTCGCCACCTGCCTGCAGCTCGCCTTGCTGCCGTTGGCCGCCAAAGGGCTGATTCGGGGGGATGTGCATATCTCGGCCACGACCGGTTCGACCGGGGCGGGGCAGAAGCTCGCCGCGACCTCGCACTTTTCGTGGCGCGCCAACAACCTCTCCACTTATAAGGTGTTCGAACACCAGCACCTGCGCGAGGTGGGGCAGATGATCCGTACGTTCGAACCGGCTTTCGACGGGGCTGTGAACTTCATCCCGTACCGCGGAGACTTTACGCGCGGGATTATCGCTTCGGTCTACACCGATTTCGCCGGGACGCTGGAGGAGGCGCAGCAGATTTACAAGGACTACTATGCTCCGGCGGCGTTTACGCACGTCAGCGACAAGGCGATTTCGCTGAAACAGGTCGTGAACACCAACAAATGCCTGCTCCACCTGACGGTGCATGAGGGTAAACTGCTGATTATGTCGGTGATCGATAACCTGTTGAAGGGGGCGTCGGGACAGGCGGTGCAGAACATGAACCTCATGTGCGGCCTGCCGGAAACGATGGGACTCCAACTCAAACCGCTGGCTTTTTAATAGTTCATTTATTCGTATCTACCCGCATGGGACTGTACCTTTCTTGAAAGAAAGGTACCCAAAGAACTTTCGTGATAGCTACGCTCTGCCTTAGGCTCCGCAGTCCTCAATCTTCGAGATTGCTTTTGGGTCGGGGTTGTAGCGCGCTAATGCGAGCTAAACCTTATTGCGCGCTACAACTCCCGGCCCAAAGAAGAGTCCGAGAGTTGGGCCGCCGGCAGCTTTAGGATGCGTAAGCATCCTCTAAAGTTTTTTTGGTTCTTTTTGTGAACAAAAAGAACAGTACCCTCCCGGTAAGGTGCAAATAAGCGAATTCATAAAATACTACAGATCATGAAATTATTTGACGTATATCCCCTTTACGACATCGAGATCGTGAAGGCGCAAGGTTCCACCGTGTGGGACGAGAAAGGAGAAGAGTATCTGGATTTTTACGGCGGTCATGCCGTGATTTCGATCGGACACACCCATCCGCAGTACGTGAAGCGGCTGACCGACCAGCTCGGAAAAGTCGGGTTTTATTCCAACTCCGTGCGGATCAGCGCCCAGCGGGAGCTCGCCGAGAAGCTCGGCAAGTTGTCCGGACATGACGACTACCAGCTCTTTTTGTGCAACTCCGGAGCTGAGGCCAACGAGAACGCCATGAAACTCGCCTCGTTCCACACCGGTCGGAAGAAGATCGTCGCCATGCACGGCGCCTTCCACGGGCGGACCTCGCTCGCTGTGGCCGCGACCGACAATCCGAACATCACCGCGCCGGTGAACCGGACGGAGAACGTCATTTTCGTCACCCTGAACGACGAGCAGGAGCTCGAAAAACTCTTTGCCACGCAAGGGAACGAGATTGCCGCCGTGATTCTGGAAGGGATTCAGGGCGTCGGCGGGATCCGGATCGCCTCCGACGACTACCTGCGGAAGATTCGGTCGCTTTGCGATAAATATGGTGCCTTGTATATCGCCGACAGCGTGCAGTGCGGCTGCGGACGGACCGGGAAATACTACTCCCACGACTGGGCGGGGGTGAATGCCGACATCTACACCATGGCCAAAGGGATCGGGAACGGGTTTCCGGTGGCTGCGGTCTCGATTGCGCCGCACATTGCTCCGAAATACGGCATGCTCGGGACGACCTTCGGGGGGAACCACCTGGCTTGCGCAGCTGCGCTGGCAGTGGCCGAGGTGATGACCGAAGACAAACTGGTGGAGAATGCGAAAAAGATGGGCGACTACCTGATGACCGAGCTGCGGAAGCTGCCGAACATCAGGGAGGTGCGCGGCAAAGGGCTGATGATCGGCGTCGAACTGAACGAAGAGAGCGCCCCGTTCCGCAAACGGCTCCTGTTCGACGAACACATCTTCGTCGGCTCGTCGTCCGACAAGAACACCTTCCGGCTCTTGCCCGCGCTGAACATTACGCAGGCGCATTGCGACCGGCTGCTGGCCTCGCTGCGCAAGCTGCTGGCGTAATCTTCTCCGGGACGGAGATATGAATCGGGGCTCTATTCCTTCTCGGAATAGAGCCCCGATTTTGCAATTAAAAGATCGCTTCGACCTCCTTGAACCAGTATCGCCGTATCTCGCCCGAAGCGAGGCGCAGAATCAGCTCTCCGGTATCCGCATCCACCCCCGCCACCGCCGCCTCGAACCGCTCTCCCGAAGCGACATCGCGATAAGGATATCTCTCCTGAGCCTTCCCCCGCCACAAACGGGCCGTAAAATCGGCGTGCAACGCCTTGCACCCGTCCCCGCTCTCCAATGCTGCGTAACGCGGCGAAAAAGCCCGGCAAAACGCGGCCAACAGCTCGTCCGGAGCGACCGGCGTCGCATCCGGCGGCAGTTCGTTGGCGATCGAGGTCGGATTGGGCAGCGACGGATCGAACTCCCGCTGCCGCACATTGATGCCGATGCCGATCACCGACCGGCTCAGGTATTCGCTTTGCAGGGAGTGTTCGATCAGAATCCCGCCGAGCTTCCGGTCGCCGACATAGAGGTCGTTCGGCCACTTGATATCGCACGCCACCGCCCCCCGGGTCACCGCCCGCACCGCATCGCTCGCGGCCAGCGCCGCCGCCTCGCTGATCCGGAACTGCCGTTCGACCGGCACGTGTGTCGGCTCCAGCACCAGCGAAAACATCAGGTTCATCCCCGCCTCGCTCACCCAGCGGTTTCCCCGCTGTCCCCGTCCCGCCGTCTGGCGCCGCGCCGCGATGATCGTCCCCTCGCGATACGAAGCGGGCGAAGCCATCGCCACGTCGTTCGTCGAGGTGACCTCCTCTAACTGTACGATCCGAAATTCCATGACTTTTCGTCGATCAAAGGGTCAGCGTCGTCCCCCCGTAGCCCGGCATCGTCAGCCGCTCGGCCGCGCAGATCACCACGCTTTTTACCCCCGACCGGATGGCCGCGAAGGCGTTGTCGAGCTTCGGCAGCATCCCGTCCGCCACCACCCCGTCTGCCTTGAGTCGTTCGTAGAGGGCCGGGTCGATGCCGGAGATCACCGAGCTGTCGTCCTCCACATCCCTGAGTACTCCCCGTTTCTCGAAGCAGTAGACCAGCTCGACGGCATACCGTTCCGCCAGCCCCACCGCCACCGCCTGCGCCACCGTGTCGGCGTTGGTGTTGAGCAAACCGCCCCCTGCCTCCGCGTCGAAAGTAATAGGCGCCACGACCGGTACCAAACCTCCTTCGATCAGTGTCGCGGCGGTGTCGAGGTTGAAATCGACCGGATCGCCCACGAAACCGTAGTCGATCCCTTCGGCCGTCACCGGTCGCCGTTTCGAGCGGATCAGCCGGCCGTCCGCTCCGCAGAGCCCCAGTGCGTTGCACCCCTCTCCCTGCAAAGCGGCCACGATATTTTTGTTGATCAGGCCCGCATAGACCATCGTGACGATGCGCAGCATCTCGGCATCGGTTACCCGCCGCCCGTTGATCATCTGCGCCTCGATGCCGAGCCCCCGGGCCATGGCCGTCGCCACCTTTCCCCCGCCGTGTACCAGTACTTTGCGTCCTTCGAGCGTCGCGAAGTCGCGCAAAAACTGCTGTAATTTCTCCGGATGATCGACCACGTTGCTGCCGATCTTGATGACTTTCAGTGTTTTCATCGTCGTTGCAATTACTTTCCTGCCGCCTGGAATGCGTCGTAGAGGGCCGTGGCGATCTTCTTGCCGCCCCGGGCCGAGATGTGCGTATAGTCCTTGGCCGCCCATCCGTTTTTGACGAAAGTCCCCATGCCGCCCGCCGCCCGCATCGCGTCGTAGGTATTCCAGAAGAGCACCCCGCACTCCTTGGCCACCTCCTCCTGCGTCGAGACCATCGCACGGATGCCCGGCATCGTCACGAACGCTCCATTGTCCCGCGTCGCCCGGTCGCCCACGCTCATCACCAGAATCGCCACCCCCGGGAAACACCGCTTGATGTGCTCCACCACCCCCGCCATCTGCTTGCGGTAGGTCGAGTAGTCCGTCACCTGGCTCGACACCACGTTCAGACCGTATTGCAGGATGATCAGGTCGTACGGCGAGAGGCTGCCGAACTGGCTCGTGAGCGTCGGGTTGATCCGTCCCATGACCGTTCCCGGGTTGCCCCGCACCGAGAAGTTGTCGACGCAGACACCCGTCGGATTCTCCAGAAAGACCCCGTAGGCCGTAAAACCCTCGACGTCGTTGACCGAGTAGCGAATCGTCCGGATATCCTCGTCGATGGTCATCTCCTGGAGCGCCTCCGACGGTTCGGTGTTGAGCAGGAACTCCCGTTCGCCGTTGACCGTCGCCCGCACCACCGACTGCCCCTTGCTGATGAAGAGCAGCCGGGCCCGTTTGAAACGATCCAGATGTTTCTTGTTGGACGAGCCTTTGTATTCCACGTAGCTGTCCTCCGACGGCGTGTAGCGGAAGGCCGAGATGGTGTAGGCGCCCGATTTGTTGTTGACGATCGAACTCTGTTTCCATTTGCCGAACTTGTGTCCCACCGTCTGGCGGAATCCCGCGACCTGCGAGGTAATGGGCACGAAACCGACCCCTCCGCCTCCGTATCGGGTCTGCATCAGCTCGCGGAAGTCCGAGGTGAGGAGGTCGCCCTCGATGAACGAGTCACCCATAAATCCGATCCGCACCGGCCGCCGCATGTTGCGCGTCCGGTCGAGTTTTTCCATGAAGTTCCGCAGCATCTTTCCGTCCGACGAGTAGTCCGCGATCGGAATCACCCCCTGTGTCGGTTGCGTGGTTTGTGTCGTCGTCACGCCCGCTCGTTCTTCGGCAGCTGTCGTGTCGGCAGGTGCCGGAACGCCCGGTAGCGTGGTGTCGAAAAGGGCCCGGGTCGTATCCGTCGCCGTCCGTCCCGTCTCTTCCGGCTCCGGTTCCGGCTCCACGAAGATGGTGCTCACGGCGCGCGTGCTGTCGCCCTCCGCCGAAGCGACGGTGTCCGGCTCCGAGACCGAACGGGCTACGTACTCTCCCCCCTCCGGCCGTCGTCCGGCTTCGGTTTCGCCCACGAGCTGGTCGAGCTCCCCGACGGTGTTCCCCCGGTTGAGGTCGGCGAGAATGTCTACGGGTTTGAGCCCGACGGCGCGGACGGCGTTTTCGGGAATATAGTTCAGTCCGACGGTCATCAGGACGACCAGCAGGGCCAGTCCGAAAGCGTAGCGGAGGTAGTTCTTCATATCGACAAAGGGGCGCACGGTGCGCCGGGGTTATAAAAAGGTAGCTGTTTTACGGGTGGTCAGCGGGCTGGAGGGTGTGGAAGCCGGTTACAGCTCTTTCCTGAGCCGCGATGCCGGAATGCCGAGCATCTCGCGGTACTTGGCCACCGTCCGCCGGGCGATCTTGTATCCCTTGGCCGTCAGGGTGTCCATCAGGGCTTCGTCCGTCAGCGGGTCTCGCTTGTCTTCGTGTTCGATCGCCTCGGCCAGAATCCGTTTGATCTCGCGCGTGGAGACCTCCTCGCCGCTCTCGGTGAGCATCCCTTCCGAGAAGAAGTATTTCAGCAGAAAGACGCCGAAGTGGGTCTGGATGTACTTGCTGTTGACCACCCGCGAGATGGTCGAGATGTCGAATCCCGTGGCGTCGGCGATGTCCTTGAGGATCATCGGCCGGAGCTTGGCCTCGTCCCCCTCGACGAAGAAGTCGTGCTGGAAGTGGAGGATAGCCCGCATGGTCTTTATCAGGGTCTCCTGCCGCTGCTTGAGGGCCGAGATGAACCACTTGGCCGACTCGATCTTCTGTTTGATGAATTGCAGCGCCTCCTTGTCCGCTTCGCTCTGTTCCGCGGTGTTCATCGCCCGTTCGGCCATCCGCAGGTAGCTGCTGTTGATCTTCAGGTCGGGCACGCTCCGCGATGCCAGCTGGAGGTCGAAGTTGCCGTTGTTGTAGTCGAGCAGGAAGTCGGGCACGATGTTCGGCGATGCGGCCGAGCTCTCGTCGGCATAGCCGTTGGTGGGCTTCGGGTTGAGGTGCATGATCTCCTCCAGTGCCGCCCGGAACTCCTCTTCGGTCACCCCTAACCGCCGGATCATCCGTTCGTAGTGCTTTTTCAGGAAGGCGTCGTAGTGGTCGGAAAGGATCGCGATGGCCAGCTTCACGGCCGGTGTCTGCTCACGCAAAGCCCGGAGCTGGATGATCAGACACTCGCCGAGGTTCCGCGCCCCGATCCCGGCCGGGTCGAGCATCTGGATGACGCCGACGATCCGTTCCACCTCCTCTTCGGTCACTTCGACCCCTTGCGTAAAGGCGATGTCGTCGGTAATCGAGGCGATGGGCCGCCTCAGGTAGCCGTCGTCGTCGAGCGTGCCGATGATGAAGCGGGCGATGGTCATCTCGCGTTCGTCGAGGTCGTGGTAGGCGAGCTGTTCGATCAGGAAGTCCTGCAGCGACATCCCCTGCGACAAGGTGGGCGACTTCCGGTCGTCGTCCTTGGAGGTGTTGTTGACTTTGAGCTTATACGATGCGGCGCTCTCCTCGTTCCGGAGGTAGTCTTCCAGCGTGAGCTGCGCTTCGTCCGTTTCGGGTTCGCGCTCCTCCTCTTCGAGGACGGGATTCTCCTCGATCTCCTGTTTGACGCGCTGTTCGAGCTGGAGCGTGGGCAGCTCCAGCAGCTTGATTCCCTGTATCTGCTGGGGCGAGAGCCGTTGCTGGAGTTTCTGTTCTAAACTTTGACTGATGGCCGCCATAAAAGTTCGGTTGTATGCGTATAAACGGTAATTCGGGCAAATGTACGGATTTTCGGGCTGATTTTTTCAAACGCGAATCGCCGCTCGTTTCGTATGGACGAGCGGCGATCGGAATTTTCGCCGGGAATCGGGAGAGATGTGTTCGGAGAGGAGTCCCCCTTGTCGTGTCTTACATCCCTCCGGTCAGGCGCATCGCCTCCTGCACGCTGATCCGTTTGCCCCCCTGCAAAGCCACTACGAAGGCGTCCCGGTATCGCGGATGCGTCGCCCGAAAATGCCGGCAGGCCGCCTGTGCCTCGGCATGGGTCGGATAGGCGCCGTAGTAGTAGGCGTATTTCCCGTCCGGCCGCCGCACCATCCGCACTCCTTCCACGTCGGAGTAGGTATTTTCGCTCGGCCGTGCCGTCAGCCCGACCTGAATCCGGAAGACGATTCTGGACTCGGCCGGAATCATCGACTGCTGGGGCTGAGGCGCCGGTGCCGCCATATAGCGTTCCGTCGCGCTCACTTCGCCCGGCCCTTTGACATATCCCTCTTCCTGAATCCGGAGGTCTACGAGTGAGTCGACGAAGTGTTTGAACGACCGTCCGCTGGAGTAGATGTCCGAGAAAGTCCTCTCCTGGGGCAGCGATTCGAGTTTCCGATCCAGCACGGCGATCTGATCGGCCAGCTCGGCCAGCTCTTTGGTGATCTTCCGTGCCCGCGGCCCGCGTGCCGTCCGGAGCTCGGCTCCGAGCATATCCACCTGCCGCTGCAGTTCGGCCCGCCGTTCCGAGAGGTTGCAGACCAGCCGTCCCGACGGGTTGAGCTGGGCGCGCGGCGTACCCCGTACCACCGTGGCGTTCGGGTCGACCCATTCCCCTTTCCTGGGTGCTACGCCTCCGGCCTGCTGGTAGCTGAGCGCTTCGGCCCGCTGCCGCGCAGCCCGGCGGCTCCGGGCCGGGAGCTCCTCGATCGAGGAGAAGAGAACAGCCCCTCCGAGCATCAGAACCGGAAGTGCGAATCGTATGATGAATCTTGACATAGCGCGTAACTGGTTTATTACGTGAGCAAATGTAGTGATTTCAGAATTACTGACAAAATCGCCGTCCTTTCGGCGCCGTCACAAGCCCAGCGCACCGAGTATCTTTTGTGTCGCTCCCGCGCGGCTCCGGACATATTCCGCAGCCGATGCTCCCCGCTCCCGCAGCTTTTCCGGGTCGTCCGTCCACGCCGCCACGGTCGCCTTCAGCTCCTCCGCCCCCGACACCGAGGCCGCCGCTCCTAAAGCCACCAGCTCCACCGCCTCGGCAAAAGCCTCGTATTTCGGCCCGAAGAGCACCGGTATCCCCCACGTCGCCGCCTCCAGCGTGTTGTGTATCCCGCGTCCGAACCCTCCGCCGATATAGGCCAGCTGCCCGTACCGATAAACGCCCGACAGCATCCCGATCGTGTCGATCACCAATAGCGTGGCCTCCCGCAAAATTTCCGTCGATCCGTCGCCGGACGCAGCCAGATGTGTGTACCGCACTCCTTTCCGTCCGCTCCGCGCAATGAGGGAGTCGATCCGCGCCGACTCCAGCTCATGCGGCGCCACGATAAATTTCATTTCCGGCCGTGCGTGCATCAGTTCGAGCAATATCTCCTCGTCCGGCCCCCAGGTACTCCCGCAGACCATCACCGGCCTCTGAACGCCCTCCACGAAAGTCTCCACCCACGGCATTTCCCGAGTCGCCGCCGAAGCCGCCAGCGCCGCGACCCGGTCGAACCGCGTGTCTCCGCTCACCGTCACCCGCTCCGGCCCGAATCCGATCGAGCCCAACAATCGTGCCGAATCTTCGTTCTGGACGAAAAAACGGTCGAGCAGTCCGATCGTCCGGCGCATGAACCGCCCCATGGCGCCGTTCCGGAAAAAGACGGTGTCCGGCCGGAAAATCGCCGACACCACGCAGCTCTTCGCCCCGAACTCCCGCAACGCCGAGAGGTAGTTGTGCCAGTATTCGTATTTGACGAAAACGGCCAGCTCCGGCCGTACCGCCCTCACGAACCGCCTCGCATTCCGCGGCGTATCGGCCGGCAGGTAGTAGATGGCATCCGCTTCCGGGTAGTTTTTCCGGATTTCGTATCCCGAAGGCGAATAAAAGGTCAGTACGATCCGCCGGTAATCCGGCGTTCCGACCGGATGTTTCGCCCGAATCGCCTCGATCAGCGGCCTCCCCTGCTCGAACTCCCCGAGCGAGGCGCAGTGCACCCATATGGTCTGCAATCCCCCTCCCGCCGAAGAGGCCGCGGTTTCCGCCCGCTCGATCCGCCGCAGCAGACCCTTCCGCCCCCGGTGGAGCAGCCGTGCTTTCCGGTGGAACGGCGCGGCCAGGGCGATGGCCAGGCTGAAAGCGCGTATGGAACAGTTATACAGATATTTCACGGCCGATTCCAATCCGGGTGATTACTTGATGATCGAGGTCAGCATCGCCGCCATCGAGACCGTATTGGTCATCAGGCCCATCACTTCGGCCGCGCTCATCCCGCGTCCCTTCGGCGGCTTGGACGGGATGACGATTTCGCACCCCGGCTCCACCTTCGGCCACTTTCCGCCGCGCTTGGCGTCCGGCAGACCGTTGGCATAGATCACGAACGGCCGTTTCTTGGCCCGGTCGGCATATCCCCCTCCGCGGGCGATATAGTTTTTAATTTTCTGTCCTTCGACGTAGGTGACGGTACACGGGTAGAGCACCGCCCCGCTGATGGTCACCGTGTTGTTGAATTTCGGCACCATCAGCATGTCCCCGTCCTCCAGCACGAGGTTGTCCAGTCCGTCCGGATTGGCCAGGGCGGCCGGCAGGTCGATGGCGATCGGGAAGTAGTCTCCCACCTCCATCTGTTTCAGCACGATCGTGTCTCCCGTCGCCGACCGTCCCCGGGCCGAGAGGTCGGACAAGGTCTCCAGCCGGGCCAGCCGTTCTTCGGTCAGCTTCCGTTTCAGGTAGGCTCCCGGTGCATAAGCTTCCGAGGTCAGCCCCCCTGCTTTGGCCACCAAGTCGCTCAGACGGTCGTTGTTGGTCGAGAGGACGTACTCGCCGCTGAAAAGCAGTTCGCCCTGCGCAAAGACGCTGGTCTGTTCGTTGTATCCCGGCGACCGGCGGATATAGATCTGGTCGAACGGCTGGAGCTTGAACGAAGCGGTCTCGGCCGAGAGTCCCAGGTCGGCCGGGATGTTGAACTGATAGAGTTCGGCGATCCGATCCGACTGTTCCGTCGAGTTGGGGTTCTTCACCCGCCGCGCCACCTCGATCCGGGCCAGCGACGCCGACTCCTTGAGCCCGTTGGCCATCAGGATGGCGTCCTCGATCGTCATGTTGTCGCGATAGAGCAGCGTCTGCGGCGTATTGACCTCTCCTTTGACATCGATGGTGTACCCTTCGCGCAGCGAGTTGATCGACGGAATCCGCACCAGGTCTTCCGGTCTGAGCCGGATGTCCGCCACCGTCCCGTCCAGCAGTCCCCGCAGGTCGACCGCCTCGACAGTGAACGTGTAGTCGTCATTGAGGCGCACGATCTGCGTCCGGCTCATGAGTGCGTCGCCGCGAACCCCTTCGGCCCGTTCGATCAGCTGGCGGAGGGTGACCGTGCTGTCGTCGAGTTCATAGTCTCCCGGCCGCCAGACCGCCCCTTCGATCGTCACCCGGTTGGCATACTGCCGGATGACCTCGCCCACCGTCACGCTGTCGCCGTCGGCCATGGCGAAGACTGCGAAATCCTCGGCCGGCACGTTGTGCACGCTCATCATCCGTCCCGACTTGCGGTTCACCGTCAGGTTGTCTTTGTACGCCTCTCCCATGAATCCCCCGACATAGTCCAGAAGGTTCGCCGCCGTCTCGCCCTTTTTGAGTTCATAGATCCGCGGCCGCTTCACCTTCCCCGTCACCTTGACCAGATTTTCGTACGGCTGCACCACGATCAGGTCGTTGTCCTGCAACCCGACGTTCACCTCCTGTTTCCCGCCCAGCAGGTAGTCGTAGACGTCCAGCTCGGCCACCTGTTTGTTCCCCCGGATCAGCTTGATGCTCCGCAGCGAGCCGATGTCGCTCACCCCGCCTGCCTCGTACAGGGCGTTGAACAGCGTGGCCAGCGACGGCAGCGTATAAGTCCCCGGCATGGAAGCCTCGCCGATGATGTTGACCTTGATCGACCGGATGTCGCCCAGCGACAGCTTGAGCTGCACCGAGCCGTCGTTGAGCCCCGACACCGAGTTCGCCAGTTTGTTTCGTATCCGTTTTTCCGCCGCCTCGATCGTGAGTCCGCCCACCGGCACGATTCCGGCATCCGGGATGACGATGATCCCGTCCGGACTCACCTTCAGGTCGTAGTTGGCTTCGGCGTCGCCCCACAGGTCGATGAAGAGCCGGTCTCCGCCCGCCAGCACGTAGTTGGCCGGCGTGGGCAGGTTATAGGTCGGCGCGAAGGTCAGGTTCCTCGCCGAGAAGATCTCCCGGCCGAAGACGCTGTTGCGCAGGATGGAGTCCTGGATCCGTTTTTCCGCCTCCTTGAGCCGCTGCGCCTCCTCCGGCGTCAGCTGCCCGAGCGCGTCCAGCCGCGGGTCGAGCACCATCCGGCTCCCCGCCGTCATATTCTGTTTGCCGGCAGCCGTCACCGTGCCGTCCGCCGTTTCGAAAATCTCGCCCGTCTCGGCATCCACCAGATTCCCGTCCTTGTCCCGGATGGTGCGTACCCGGTAGTCGTTCTGCCGCTCCTGTTCCCGCTGGTAAGCCGAACCGCGGGTGTCCACCCCGTTGTTCCGTCGGTCGTATTCCAGGTTTTTCAGGTCGGAATCTTTCCGCGTCCGATCCGTCGAGGTCGATTTCGTGCCGGTCTTCTCCTTGCCGGAGCTTTTATCGGACGACGAGACTTTCTCTTTCAGCTTTTCCAGATCGCCCAGCCCTTCCAAACCCTCGCGCAGGTTGGGATTGTACCCCGCCGCCTGAGCCTGCCGGATCATTTCCGGCGTGATTTCGCGGTTTTGGGCCGAAGCCGTAGAGAGGCCGGCCGCCCACATCATGCCGCCGCCCAGCGCGGAGACTAAAAACAGGTGCCACTTCATGGATAAAATTGCCATTTTCGGCAAAGATAATATTTTATACTATCTTTGATGTGTTAAACCAACGATTTATGCGGCGTAAAATTGCGGTTTCGGCCTTTCTGGTCATGATGTGCTGCACGTTGCGGGCGGCGGGTCAGGGGACGGCTTTGAAATGGAACGCTCTGTACTGGGCGGTGGGCGTGCCCAATATGTCGGTCGAGACGCGGCTCGGCAACCGGTTCACTTTCAACGGCGACGTCGTCTGGTCGCCGTGGGAGAGCGTCAAGGGGCGGCCGATGAAGGGGGTGCAGGTGATTCCCGAGGTGCGGTTCTATCCGAAACAGGCTTTCCGGGGATTTTATGCCGGGGCGTATGTCTCGTACGACTGGTACGAGGTGAGCAAGTGGGATCACCCGAAAACCGACGTGCAACACGGCTACGGAACTTGTATCGGTCTTACGCTGGGGGGGCAGATCGATATCGCGCGGCGTTGGGGGATGGACTTCTATGTCGGCGGCGGATGGCACTACGGACACTACTACGGCGTCGACCGGACGACCGGCCGGCACTATGCGGACTGGAACGCGAGCGGCGAGTGGATTCCGTATAAGGCGGGGGTGACCTTCGTCTACCGGCTGGGGATGGGGCGCAAGGGCGAATAAATCGACGACTGTTTTGACGGCTATACACGGATTCATCGCCAGACTGGCGGATCTCTTCTATATCAGGCCCTTGCGGCGGTTCGTGCCGCAGGAGACCTTCCGGTACGCTTTCGTGGGGGGGCTGAATCTGCTCTTCAATCTGATTCTCTACTGGTTCTGCTTCAACTACGTGCTGGGCAAACGGGACACCGACTTCGGCATCGTCACCGTCTCGGCCCCGATCCTGGCCTTTCTGATCGCTTTCGTCATCACCTTTTTTACGGGTTTCTGGCTGGTGCGGAAGGTGGCTTTCGACCGGTCGCAGGTGCACGGCGCCAAACAGCTCTTCCGCTATGCCCAGGTGGTCGGAGTCAATATCGCCATCAACTACTTCGGCCTGAAACTGCTGGTGGATGTGCTGGGATGCTATCCGTCGCTGTCGTACGCCGCCCTGCAGGTGGTGACCACCGTGTTCAGCTATCTGGCCCAGCGTTTCTACACGTTCCGCACCCACCGCTGTCCGCCGGCGGGCGAATGGGCGGAACGGGGAAAGTGACGGAGATTCCCTACCTTTGCCGGCGAAACCAATGAAACTTATATCCGGAGTATGATCCTTTCCCTGATTGCAGCAGTAGCGGAAAATGGCGTGATCGGTTGCGACGGCCGGATGCCGTGGCATCTCCGCGAAGACCTCGCGCGGTTCAAACGCATCACGACGGGTCATCCGGTGGTGATGGGGCGCAAGACCTTCGAATCGCTCGGCAGCCGGCCGTTGCCGAACCGACCGAATGTCGTCGTGACGCGCCGGGCGGCGGACTGCCGTGTGCCGGAGGGGGTGACGGTCGTGGCGTCGCCGGAGGAGGCTGTCCGGCGGTATGCCGATACCGACGAGGAGCTCTTTATCATCGGTGGAGGCGAGATCTATCGGCAGACGATACCGGCGGCCGATAAACTCTACCTGACCCGTATCTTCGCGTCTCCACAGGGAGATACCTATTTCCCGGAGGTGCGGCCCGAAGAGTGGCGTCCCGTGTGGCGCGAGGCGCATCCGGCTTCAGAGGAGGGGACGGTGCCGGGATTCGAATTCGTCGATTATATTCGTATCAAGCGGAGATAAATCATGCAACAGGCATTGAAATTCCGTGCGCGCGGCTGTGTGATACACGGCGTACAGGCTGGATTGCGCACCTGGTGGTGGCTGGTGAAGATGATGCTGCCGATCACACTCGGAGTAGCGGTTTTGCAGGGGTTGGGAGTGATTGGTGCGATTTCGGAGTGGCTTACGCCGGCCTTTTCCCACATCGGGCTCGACGGCGAGGGGGTGCTCACCTTTCTGACCGCCGCATTGACCTCGGTCTACGCGGCGATCGGCGTGATGGGGACGCTGAATCTCGACTTCCGGAGCGTGACGATTATTGCCGTGATGACGCTGATCGCCCACAACCTGATCGTGGAATCGGTGGTTCAGCGTCGTTCGGGGTGCCGTTCGGGCTGGGAGATGGCGGCCTTGCGGCTGATGATGGCGATCTTTACGGCATGGATATTGAATCGGATTTTACCGGCGGATTTCACGGGGCGGCTCCTGCTGGAGCATCGCGAGGCGGGCGACCTGTCGTTCGGTGCGATCTTGCGAAACTGGGCGCTGACGCAGGCCCGGCTTTTCCCGCTGATGCTGGCGATGATCGTCAGCCTGAATGTCCTGCAGCAGATTCTCCGGGAGTTTTCGCTGATCGACTACCTGACTGCTCCGATGGCTTCGGTCATGCGGGTTTTCGGACTCTCGCGGGACTGCGCATTCCTTTGGATCGTGCTGAATACGCTGGGGTTGGCCTATGGGGCTTCGGTGATGATCGGCGAGGTGGAGTCGGGGCGGATCGCCCGGCGCGACGCGCGGCTGTTGAATGCCCATGCGGCGATGACGCACTCCACGCTGGAAGATACGCTGCTTTATTTTGCGTTGGGCGTAGGGCTTTTCTGGCTGCTGGTGCCCCGGGTGATTATGGCGATGGCGGTGGTTTGGACGATGCGTTTGTCGGAGCATTTTCGGCGCGCACGAAAGAAGGGTTGCGGAGCCTAAGGCGTAGCGCGTGAACAAAGATTTGGGCCGACACGGCCAATTGCCCACCGCGGGCACGCGGGGCCCGGCCGGCCTGAGGCCAGTTCTATCCGGCTCAAAGCTCAGCCGTCGTCCGCCCGCTTGGAGAGGGATTTCACTCGTTTTGCGGAGAGCAAAATCGAGATGAAATCCCAGCGGGCGACGGCAATAAACGTGGCGGAGCGACAGCGGAGCCGCAGTGAGGCGGACACGGTTTTG
Source organism: uncultured Rikenella sp. (assembly GCF_910577125.1). Classification (GTDB taxonomy): domain Bacteria; phylum Bacteroidota; class Bacteroidia; order Bacteroidales; family Rikenellaceae; genus Rikenella. The sequence continues at coordinate 12,343 of NZ_CAJTMN010000021.1, read as the reverse complement.
TACCGTGCTGGGCTGAGCTCGTGCGACCCGCAGGGTCGCGCGGGCCGGACGCCTCCCCACGGGAGGCCCGCAACACGTCGCTTACGCGCCGAAAATTGCGGTACCTCCCGGGCGCCCGGCCCGTATTGAGGTGAAGTAGGCTGCAAGTGGTGCCCATCTCGGAGCGCAGCTCTTCGAACCGCAGGATTGCAGTCGTTTTTTCGCGCGCCTTGGGGAAATCCTGTCAAAATGTGCTGGCACATTTTGACGATTTCCCTTTTAAGGCGTCGGCGCGCGGTGCGAGCTTTGAGCCGGACGAAACTGCCCTGCGCGGGCGGCGTCCGGGTGACCCCGGCGGGACAGAGCGAAACTGCGTTTCGCTAAGACAGTTTCGGCCCCCGTTTATTCCGAGAGGCAACGCAACTGACGACCGCCTGCTCGGTAGTATGCGCTGCCGGAATTGAGGCCTTGTGCGTCGAAACTCAAGAATATGCCGCCGGTTCCGCTGAAGGCAGACGACCAACCGTATCCGCTGTCGCCGACGAACATCAGGGCACCCAAACGCCCGTTGACGCCCGCGTCGCGGAAGCCCGGGGCGGACAAAAAAACACCCTCCGTTCCCACAGAACGAAAACGAACGAAACAACAGAATAAATGATTACCACAGAACAAATTAAAGAGCTTGTAAGGCGCCAGGATGCGCTGAGGAGGCATCTTTGACCTGGACGGCAAACGTCAGGAACTGAAAAACGAAGAAGCCGCCACCCTCGCCCCCGACTTCTGGGACGACGCCGAGCGCGCACAGGCACAACTGAAGAAAGTGGCCTCCATCAAATCGTGGGTCGTGGACTACGACGCCATCGCCACCGCCATGGACGAGCTGAACCTCGTGCCCGAATTCATCAAAGAGGGCGCAGCGGACGAAGCCGACCTCGATGCGGCGTATGACAAAGCCCTGAAACTGATCGAAGCCTTGGAGATGCGCAACATGCTCCGTTCCGAGGAAGACAAGATGGGCGCCATTATGGAGATCAACTCCGGCGCCGGAGGTACCGAAGCCCTGGACTGGGCCTCGATGCTCCTGCGGATGTACACCCGCTGGGGCGAGCGGAACGGTTACACCGTCAAAGTGCTCGACATCCAGGACGGCGACGAAGTGGGCGTCAAATCCGCCATGATCGAATTCGTCGGCGACTACGCCTACGGCTACCTCAAGAGCGAGAACGGCGTCCACCGGATGGTGCGCCTCTCCCCCTTCAACGCCAACAACAAGCGGCAGACCACCTTTGCCAGCGTCTTCGTCTCGCCCGCCGTGGACGACACCATCGAGATCGTCATCAACGCCGGGGATATCAAGTGGGACACCTACCGCAGCAGCGGCGCGGGAGGGCAGAACGTCAACAAGGTCGAGACCGGCGTCCGGCTCTACCACATCCCGACCGGCATCGTCATCGAGAACACCGAGACCCGCTCGCAGATCATGAACAAGGAGAACGCCCTGCGCATCCTGCGGTCGAAGCTCTACCAGCTCGAGATGGAGAAGCGCATGGCCGCCCAGGCCGAGCTCGAAGGGCAGAAAAAGAAGATCGAGTGGGGCTCCCAGATCCGCAGCTACGTCTTCGACGACCGCCGCGTCAAAGACCACCGCACCTCCCACCAGACCTCCGACGTCGAACGCGTCATGGACGGCGAGATCGACGACTTCATCAAAGCCTACCTGATGGAGTTCGGCGGTCAGGCATAGAAACATCCGGAAATAAACGATTAAAAACATCAACGCTATGAAATGGTTATCTGAGTTCAAGCAATTCGCCATGCGCGGCAACGTGGTCGATATGGCCGTCGGTATCATCATCGGTGCCGCTTTCGGCAAGATCGTCAGCTCGCTGGTCAGCGACGTGATCATGCCTCCGATCGGCGTGCTGCTCGGCGGCGTCGACTTCTCCGACCTCGCCTTCACCCTGAAGAAAGCCGCCGGCGACGAACCCGCCGTGGTGATCGGTTACGGGAAATTCATCCAGACCGTCATCGACTTCATCATCATCGCCTTCTCCATCTTCGCCCTCGTGAAAGTGATGAACACCCTCAAGAGCAAGACCGAAAAGGCGAAAGCCGAAGCCCCGGCTCCGGCGCCGACCAAAGATCAGGAGCTGCTGACCGAGATCCGCGACCTGCTGAAAGCGCGCAGCGACAATAAATAGCCCCATCCGATCGTCATATACCCATGGGACTGATCGCCACCGTTTCGCGGAAAGACAAAAAGGAGGTTCCTTCGCTCAGCGATTTCACCCCCGCAGGAACATATAAAACCATGAGAAACATACTGATTACCGGAGGAGCCGGCTTTATCGGCTCGCACGTCGTGCGGCTCTTTTGCGAGAAATACCCGGACTATCGGGTCTACAACCTCGACAAACTCACCTACGCCGGGAATCTGGAGAACCTGACCGACGTCTCGGCGAAGTGCCCGAACTACCACTTTGTCAAAGGCGATATCTGCGACATCGACCACCTGCGCCGGATCTTCGCCGACCACCGGATCGACGGCGTCATCCATCTGGCCGCCGAGAGCCACGTAGACCGCTCGATCAAAGACCCCTTCGCCTTCGCCCAGACCAACGTTCTGGGGACGCTCGCCCTGTTGCAGGCCGCCCGGGAGTACTGGAGTTCGGAGGCCGGCGGCGGGATGGCCGGCAAACGGTTCTACCACATCTCGACCGACGAAGTCTACGGCTCGCTCCACGAACCGGATACTTTCTTCGTCGAGACCACCGCTTACGATCCGCAGTCGCCCTACTCCGCCTCCAAGGCTTCGAGCGACCACTTCGTCCGGGCTTTCGGGAACACCTACGGCCTGCCGATTGTGATTTCGAATTGCTCCAACAACTACGGGCCCAACCAGTTCCCGGAGAAGCTCATCCCGCTGTTCATCAACAACATCCGCCACGGGAAGCCGCTGCCAGTCTATGGGACGGGCGAGAACGTGCGCGACTGGCTCTACGTGGTGGATCACGCCCGGGCCATCGACACCATCTTCCACCGGGGGCGGAACGGAGAGACTTACAACATCGGCGGTTTCAACGAGTGGCGGAATATCGACCTGATTAAAGTGATGATCCGCACCGCCGATCGCCTGCTGGGGAATCCCGAGGGCCATTCCGACCACCTGATCACCTACGTGCAGGATCGCGCCGGACATGACAAGCGGTATGCCATCGACTCCACCAAACTGCACGAAGAGTTGGGCTGGGAGCCTTCGTTGCAGTTCGAAGAGGGGATCGAGAAGACCATCCGGTGGTATCTGGACAACCAGGAGTGGATGGATCACATCACCAGCGGAGCTTACGAAAAGTATTACGCCGAAATGTACGGCAACCGGTAACGGATTTAAAAGCAGGGAACCATGCGGAAAAAGATAGTCGTTACGGGTGCCAACGGACAGCTGGGGAACGAATTGCGGTCGATCGACCGCGACGGGAGGTATCGGGACGGATACGAGTTCGTCTTTACGGACGTCGCCGAACTGGATATTACAGATGCGGCGGCCGTGCAGGCTTTTGTCGGGCATGAGCGTCCGCAGTGGATCGTGAATGCGGCGGCCTATACGGCGGTGGATCGGGCCGAGTCGGATGCCGAACGGGCTGAGCAGCTCAATGCGGCGGCCGTCCGGAATCTCGTTGCGGCCGCCGGAGCGGTGGGGGCGGGATTCGTGCAGGTTTCGACCGACTATGTCTTCGACGGCCGTCGGCCGGCCGACGAACATGCCCTGACCGAAGGGGAGCCGACCGGGCCGCAGTCGGTCTACGGTCGGACGAAGCTGGCCGGCGAGGCGGCGGCCTTGGCTTACGAGCGGAGTTTTGTCGTGCGGACGGCGTGGCTGTACAGCACCTTTGGAAATAACTTCGTGAAGACGATGTTGAGGCTGGGCGGCGAGCGTCCGGAGCTCGGCGTGGTGGCGGATCAGTGGGGGACACCGACCTATGCGCGGGATTTGGCGGCGGCGCTTATGGAGATGATCGTTTTTGCCGACGGGCATCCGGCCGCGGCCGGTTTCGGACTGTATCATTACACGAACGGCGGTCGGACGAACTGGTGCGAATTTGCGCGCGAGATTATGCGGTTGGGGGGACGGCAGTGCGAAGTTCGTGCCATTACGACGGCCGAATATCCGGCCGCGGCGGCGCGGCCGGCGTGGTCGGTGCTGTCGACCGACCGGATCCGGGCGACATTCGGCGTTCGGGTTCCCGACTGGCGCGAGAGCCTGGCCGAGTGCGTCCGCAGCTTAAGGGCTGCGGAGCCTGAGGCGTAGCAAACAGAGAACGGGACGAGGGGGTTGGGCCGACCCAGCCGCAGAAATGCGCAGCATTTCCCGTCCACGGGACGTGGCGCGCGACAAAGACTAAGAATTGCGGAGCGTAAGGCGCGCGGTCAAAGAGTGGGGTATAGGCTGCCGCAGCGAAACGTAAGTTTCGCCCGTCCACGGGACGTGGGGCCCGCGCGGCCTGAGCGCAGTCGAAGCTCGACAGTCGCCCGCCCGCTTAAGAGGGCATATTCTGTTGGTTGGCATTCGGCCAACCAACAGAATTGCCGCGGGCGACTGAAACCGCGCGCAGAGAACGGGGCGAAGATTTGGGGCGACACGGCCCATTGGGAGTGCGGCACGCACCGCCCGCCCGGCGTAAGGGCAGTTCCAGCTGGCGCAAAGCTCTCCCGTCGCCCGCCCGCGTAAAGAGGGATTTCACTCGTTTTGCGACGAGCAAAATCGAGATGAAATCCCAGCGGGCGACGGCTGAATCGTTCCCGGCGCGCCGCCGCCTGAAGAAGCGATTCAATCATTTCGGCGGTGAGCCGAAATAGAATGAATCGCGTAAGGCGCGCGAATCGCGGCGGAGCGATAGCGGAGCCGCAGTGAGGTGGACACGGGGCGGTGCTTGTGGCAGAGCTTTTGCGACCCTTTAGGGTCGCGCAGTCCGACGCCCCGGCAGGCGGAGGACTGCAACTCGACGGAGCTCGTTGCGCCTCCGCTGGCGCCGGACTGCTACGGGCGTTACGAAATGTATTTTGAGAATGAATAGCACGATTCCGCGAGGAATCGCCGGGCTTGCGCACTGGGCCTTCGGCCCACCCGGGGAGCGCGCGGTCGAGCATCGAACAGGACGGAACTGCCCTTCGCGGGCGGCGTCCGGGTGACCCCGGCGGGACAGAGCGAAACTGCGTTTCGCTACGGCTGTGTCGGTAAACTGGAGTAGAGGTTGCTTATTGGGGTAGAGGCTGCCAATTGTGAGTGCGACACGTCCCGTTTATTCCGAGAGGCAACGCAACTGAAGACCGTTGGCACGGCCATGCGTATAGTAAGGGTGAAGGCGCTCCGCACTGAAATCCAAGTATACCCCGTTGCTGTCGTCCGTGGCAGTAGACCAATTGAAACCGTAGTTGCCGATACTGCACAGTTCGCCATTGACTCTTTCGCGGTAGCCCGGGGCGGGCGCATTCGAAAGCTAAGAAGCCCCTCGATACCCCCATAAAAGCATTCCTCCTCCAGACGTTAATTCACAGATAAGATGGACTTCGTACTGCATTCCGACTTCGCCCCCACCGGCGACCAACCCGAAGCGATCGCCGCTCTGGTACGCTCGTTGCAGGACGGGACACGCCATAACACCCTGCTGGGCGTCACCGGCTCCGGGAAGACCTTCACCATGGCCAACGTCATCCGGGAGCTCGGCAAACCCGCCCTCGTGCTCAGCCACAACAAGACCCTCGCTGCCCAGCTCTACGGCGAATTCCGAGGCTTTTTCCCCGAGAACGCCGTCGAGTACTTCGTCTCCTACTACGACTACTACCAGCCCGAAGCCTACCTCCCCACCTCCGACACCTACATCGAGAAAGACCTCTCCATCAACGACGAGATCGAGAAACTGCGCCTGAGCACCACCAGCTCGCTGCTCTCCGGGCGGAACGATATCGTCGTCGTCAGCTCCGTCTCGTGCCTCTACGGGATCGGGAACCCGTCGGACTTCCACGCCAATACCATTCAGATCAAACAGGGCGAAGACTTTCCCCGGCAGAAACTGCTCTACCAGCTCGTGGACGGCCTCTACTCCCGGAACGACATCGAGTTCAGCCGCGGCACCTTCCGCGTCGCCGGCGATACGGTCGACGTGCACGTGGCCTATGGCGATAAAGCTTATCGGATCGTGCAGTGGGGCGACACCGTCGAAGAGATCCACTCCATCGACCCGGTTACCGGCCAGCGGCTCGCACAGCTCGACCGCGTGACCATCTACCCCGCCAACATCTTCGTCACCACCCGCGACCGCATCAACTCGGCCGTCATCCATATCCAGCACGACCTCTCGGCCCAGTATGACTTCTTCATGCAGCGCGGCGAAGAGCAGTACGCCAAGCGGCTCAAGCAGCGTGTCGAGTACGATCTGGAGATGATCAAAGAGCTGGGCTACTGCTCCGGAATCGAGAACTACTCGCGCTACTTCGACGGCCGGCTGCCCGGGACACGGCCCTTCTGCCTGCTGGACTACTTCCCGGACGACTTCCTGATCATCATCGACGAGAGCCACGTGACCATTCCTCAGATCCGCGCCATGTACGGCGGCGACCACGCCCGGAAAAAGAACCTCGTGGAGTACGGTTTCCGGCTTCCGGCCGCCATCGACAACCGGCCGCTGAAATTCGAGGAGTTCGAAGCCTTGGTGCCTCAGGCGGTCTATGTGAGCGCCACCCCGGCCGACTACGAGCTGAACAAATCCGAAGGGGTGGTGGTCGAACAGGTGATCCGTCCGACGGGGCTGCTCGATCCGGAGATCGAGATCCGTCCGACGGCCGACCAGATCGACGACCTGATCGGCGAGATCGAGCTGCGGGCAGAGAAAGATCAACGCGTGCTGGTCACGACCCTGACCAAGCGGATGGCCGAAGAGCTGACCCGCTATTTCGAGAAGATGGGTATTCGTTGCCGGTACATCCATTCGGATGTGGACACGCTGGAGCGGATCGAGATCATGGATGACCTGCGAGCCGGCCGGTTCGACGTCTTGGTGGGGGTCAACCTGCTGCGCGAGGGGCTGGACTTGCCGGAGGTTTCGTTGGTGGCGATTATGGACGCCGACAAAGAGGGTTTCCTGCGTTCGGCTCGTTCGCTGACCCAGACGGCGGGCCGCGCCGCGAGACACTTGGAGGGACGGGTGATTATGTATGCGGATAAGATCACGGATTCGATGCGCCAGACGATCGACGAGACGGAGCGGCGACGCGAAAAGCAGATGAATTACAATGTCGCGCACGGCATTACGCCTCAGGCGGTGCAGAAGATGAGCAAATCGACCCTCGGCGAAGGTTCTCCGCTGGCCGCCTCTCTGCCTTCCGCCAAGGTGGCGGCTGCGGGGGCGACGACGGTCGACCGGCCGTATGGTACGGGCAGTCCGACGGAGTCTGCCGGTGTGGTGTATGATATGGAGGCTCCGTTGTCGATGGTAGCGGATCCGGTGGTGGAGTATATGTCGGCCACGGACATCGAGAGCGCGATCGCTCAGGCGCGGGAGATGATGGAACAGGCAGCGAAGGAGTTGGATTTCCTGACCGCGGCCCGTTATCGGGACGAGATGTTCGCCTTGCAGCGGAAGTTGTCGGGGTCGGAGAGTTCGGGGAAAGTCTCGCCGTCTGTTCAGAGCAGCCTGCGCGGGGCGTCGAAAGCGGGGGTGGGCAAGTCTCGGAAGCGGACGAAAATTTTGTGATAGTTTGTTCCCGGCCCGGCCATGCGCCGGGCTTTTTTGTGCCGTGTGCGAACAGAGAACGGGCCGAAGAATAGGGTATAGGCTGCCTTAGCGAAACGCAGTTTCGCTCCGTCCTGCCGGGGTCACCCGGCCGCCGCCCGCGCAGGGCAGTTCTGTCTGGTTCAAAGCTCGACCGTCGTCCGCCTGCATAAGAAGGCATATTCTGCCGATTGGCGGTGAGCCAATCCGGCAAGAATTGCCGCGGGCGACTGAAACAAGCGTTGACAAGCCCGCGCGCCACGCCTTAGGAGGGAAATCGTTCAAACACGACCGCGTGTTTGAACGAGATTTCCCCAAGGCGCGCGGACGTGGCGGAGCGACAGCGGAGCCGCAGTGAGGTGGATACGGGGTAGTGCTTTGGACCGTGATTGTTCTTCGGGTGCGAAAACCGCAAAGCGGTTTTCGCACCGCGCTGGGCCGAGCAGGAGGCGGAGAAACGGGCCGAACGGTTGGCCGTGTTTTGTTCTTAGCTGGTGCGACCCTTAGGGTCGCGCAGTCCGTCGCCACCCCCGGCGGCGGGCTGCAACTCGACGAGCTCGTTGCGCCCTCCGCTGGCGCCGAACTGCGATGGATTTTCGGCCCGGGCGATCCTGCGGGTCGGTGCCGCTCGGCACTCGAAAGTTGCCGTGTCTACCTCAAAGGAATCGGGGGATTTTCAAGGGGGATGCAGTCCCCCTTGAATGTGCTCTTTGCCTACTTTCTACCACATAGTAGAAAGTAGGGGCCCCCGCGGCCCGAGCGGAACAAAGAAAAGAGATTGATTTAGAGCCCAAAGACGGAAGCCGAATAACGTTAGATAAATCGGGTATTGTCCGCGCGCCTTGGGAAATCCAGTCAAAACACGCGAGCGAGTTTTGACGATTTCCCTCTTCAGGCGTCGGCGCGCGGTTCGAACTTCGACTGCCCTACGCGGGCGGCGTCCGGGTGACCCCGGCGGGACAGAGCGATGCTTGCGCATCGCTAAGACAGCCTCGCCCTCGTTTATTCCGAGAGGCAACGCAACTGAAGACCGTGGCCGCGAGGACTCGTATCGCAGGGATCAAGGTACTGCGTGGCGAAATGCAGGAATAAGCCGTTGATACCGCTGACCCCGGACGACCAGCTGTAACCGTTGTTGCCGACACGGCCCAGCGCACCCAGTCGTCCATTGTTCCCCGCGTCGCGGAAGCCTGGGGCGGGGCTGCCGCTCCCACTCGTTTCCCGAATTTACGTATAAATACCCATCTAAAATAGGTGATAAGACTGTCCGGCGATCACACCGCCCGATGTACTTTTGTTTACCGGTAATTGACACCGGCTTCATCCATGGGAAAATATTTCGACGAACTGATGCAGGATCACCGCTTCCGCGAAGGGTTGAACGCCTGCATGAACTGCGGCGCGTGCACGGCGGTTTGTCCCGCGGCGGAGTACTACAACTACGACCCGCGGCAGATTGTCGATGATGTCCAGGCCCGCGACGACGCCAGTATCGAAGCCTTGATGAAAAGCGACACGATCTGGTACTGCGGCGAGTGCATGTCATGCCGTCCGCGGTGTCCGCGAGGCAATACACCCGCTTATGTGGTTCAGGCCTTGCGGCGGCTGTCGCAGAAATACGGCTTCTTCACCGAATCGGAAAAAGGACGCCAGCAGTACGCCTTGGGAAAGATCTTGGGGCGGAATATGATGGAGCTGGGGTATTGTGTCCATCCGACCCGGGTCGTTCCGCGGATGCACCCGGAACAAGGGCCGGTCTGGGCATGGGTGCACGAACACGACGACGACCTATTCGCCCGCTTCACCGATAACTATAAAAAGGCAGGGCCGGGGCCGGCTCGCGCGATCGACCCGGAGAGCCTGGCGGAGTTCCGGCGTATCTTCGACGTGAGCGGCGGCACGGAGTTCCTCGAAAACATCGAACGCTGCTCGATGAAAAAGGCAGCCGAACTGGGGATGGACGAAGAGGAGTACCTCAACTATGTCTATACCTTCAACAGCGGCAATCATACCTTGTGATTAACCGTTTGTTTGCCTGTGTCTACCCGCAGAGAACTGCCGCTTTTTGAAAAAAGCGGCACCAAAACCGACGCTGCCAGCGAGTGCAATGCAAACAAAGTTTGCACATTGCCGAGCGGCGAGGAGGAAACCCTTAGGTAAACTTTTAGTTAGCTACGCTACTCCTCAGGCTCCGCAGTCCTCACTCTTCGCGGGTTTGTCAGGCCGGGTTTTCGGCGGGGCGCATATAATGCGGGAACTACCCCAATGCGCCCGCGCCGGAAAACCACAACCCGACAAATAGGCCGAGAATTGGGCCGCCGGCAGCTTTAGGATGCGAAGCATCCTCTAAAGTTTCTTTGGTTCTTTCTGTTCACAGAAAGAACAGTACCCTCCCGGGCAAAACAGATAACAGAACGATAAAACGTGAGAGATGCAATATAGATTCGCCAACTGGCAGGAATACAGCAAAGAGATCGCCGACGACCATTATTATTACGCCCGGAGCTGCATTCGTCAGAACTTTTTCCCCGGCTCCGAGAAAGCCTTTCTCGATATTCTGAGAGGCGACCTCGGCATGGACATCGTCGAAGACCCCCGGCACACCACCTGCACCGGGATCGGTTACCACTCCGACGTCGTGCCCTTGGAGACCACCATGGCCATCGTGGCCCGTCAGTTCGCCCTGATGACTGAGTGCGGGTACGAGAACTACGTCGCCTCGTGCATCACCTCCTTCGGGATTTACAGCGAAGTGCTCGACATGTGGCACCACTTCCCCGAACTCGAGGAGAAAGCCCGCGAGAACCTCTTCAAAGCCACCGGCCGCGAATTTCGGAAGCCCAAGACCTTGGTTCACACCTCCGACCTGATGTTCCACGTGCGTGAGCAGATCGCCGCCAAAGGCGTGCGGCGGTTGGTGAACGTCGAGACCGGTGCCCCGCTCAAGGTGGTGGATCACATCGGCTGCCACTACGCCAAAGTCTTTCCCAAGAAAGGGATCGGCGGAGCAGAGTTCCCTTATGTGCTGGCCGGCATGGTCGAATCGTGGGGCGGCGAATCCGTGGACTATCCCGAACGGCGCCACTGCTGCGGATTCGGCTTCCGGAACTACCTCGTGCAGGCCAACCGCGGCTATTCCGTCGCCAACTCCCAGAAGAAACTCGAATCCATGGCCCCGTATAACCCCGACTTCATCGTCGCCAACTGCCCCGGCTGCACCATGTTTCTGGATCGGTGGCAATTCACCCTCAACGCCATGACCGGCAGCCGGTATGCCATTCCCGTCCTGACCTACGAAGAGATGGCCGGCCTCGTGATGGGGATAGATCCATGGGACCTGGGCCTTCAGATGCACCAGGTGCCCGTCGAACCGCTGCTCGACAAACTGGGTGTCGAGTACGATCCCGCGGCGAAATATCTGGGCAAGAACGGCAAGTTCATCGGCCAGCCGCAGACCGTCGAAGTTTACAATCCGGCCACATTATAACGATCCACAGACCAGAGTATGACACAGAAACGCATATTGGTGATCGGCGGCGGCATCGCGGGGATGCAGGCCGCCGCAGTTTTGCGCGAAGAGGGCTTCTCGCCTTTGATTCTCGAACGCTCCCCCTCTTTGGGCGGCCACGTGGCCGGTTGGGATCGTCTTTTCCCCACCCAGCTGCCGGCCCGCGAGGTGATCGACGAGCTTTCGGCGGCCGTGCAGGGGATCGAAACCGCGACCGGGTGCGAAATCGCCTCCCTGACCTCCGGCGAAAACGGCGTGACGGCAGTGACCGCAGGCGGCGAACGGTATGAAGGACGCGCCGCCGTGGTGGCGACCGGCTTCGACCTGTTCGACGCGCGGCTCAAGGAGGAGTACGGATACGGGATGTACGAGAACGTCGTCACCTCGGCCGAACTCGAACGGATGTTCCGTGCGGGGCGGGTGGCGATGCGCAGCGGCGAGGTGCCGAAGCGGGTCGCGATACTGCACTGTGTGGGCTCCCGGGACGAGAAAGTGGGGCAGTTCCACTGCTCCAAAGTCTGCTGCATCACGGGCATCAAACAGGCCATCGAGCTGACCGAGGCGGTGCCGGGGGTGCAGGTGACCAATTTTTACATGGACCTGCGGGCCTTCGGGAACGGCTACGAGGAGCTGTACCGGAAATCGCAGGTCGAACACGGCGTAACCTATATCCGGGGCCGGATTTCGGAGGCGGGCGAGACGCTCGACAAACGCATCCAGCTCAAGGTCGAGGACACGCTGGTGGGGCGTCCGTTGCGGATGACGGTGGACATGCTGGTCTTGCTGGTGGGGATGCGCGCTCCGGCCTGTTGCGGCTCGCTGGGGCTTCCGACGCAGGCGAACGGCTTTTTCGCTCCCCAAAACCCTTATACGGGTACGGTGCTGAGTGCGCAGCGGGGTATCTACCTGGCAGGCACGGCGACGGGCCCGAAAACGATCGGCGAGACGCTCAACGAGGCGATCGCTGCGGCTCGACGAATCAAACACGATCTGATGGAATAATCGTTCGTTTTATCCGTGTCTACCCGCAGGGAACTGCCGCTTTTTGGAAAAAGCGGCACCAAAAACTTTTAGATAGCTACGCTAC